>DASXTI010000062.1:0-207790 GCA_036505535.1 Thermoanaerobaculia bacterium | reverse complement strand
GGGTCGCCAGCGGTCTGGCGAACCCTGAGGTCCTCGTCGCCGTGACGACGTGCAATCTACGGACGCGATCGGTGTTCCATCGCCTCTACGAGCGGGAGGAACGGCGCCTCGAAGAAGCGACCGACCGCATCGGCGATCTGGAAAAGGAGCTGACGCGCGGAGGTCTCGAGGTTCCGACCACCGAAGAATTTCAGCATTTCCACGAGTCGCGTCTGCGGTTCGAGAGTCAGTCGCGAGAGAACAACGTCAAGGCTCTCCAGGTCGTCGAGCTCAAGGAAGCGATCGGCGAGGTGCTGGGGCGATTCGAGCTCTCCGGGCTTGCGGCCGAGGACATCGACGAGGCGCTCGATTTAGTCGACGAAGTCGAGTCCGAGGCGAGCGACGATGCGTTCTGGAAGCCTTCCCTGGAGCGGATTCTCGGGGCCGTCGAGCTCTATGACGATGGGCAGGGGCCGTTGCGGACGGAGATCGCCGGCCTCGAGAACCTGCGGCTCGAACCCTGGGAGCTCAAGGCCGCCCGCCGGGCCGTGGCACACGGCGGGGAGCCGGCAACCGATCGCGACCGGACGCTCATCCGGGCAGTGGCCCTGCGGCTGAAGGCCGAGGAAGAAACCCAGACGCTCCGGGCGGCCACCGGGATGAGACCCTCCGCCGAAACGCTGCGCGCCGCCAAGGCGACCCTCGGCCGAGTTCCGGCGCTGGACGCGGCTCTATCCGTCGTCATCGACGAAGCGGAAGCCATCAGCTCCTCCGAGGAGATCCGCACCTGGACCCGGACCCGTTTCCGGCTGCTGCGGGCGACGGCGGATCTGTGGCTGATGCAGGACTCGCCCAAGAGCGACCGGCAGGAGACGCTCGACTAGCAAAGTCTCCAGGCTCAACTCCCCGACCTCGAGACGCAGGCCCGGCCGGGCCTGCCCATATACTGCGCGTCGATGAGCGGGCCTGAAGAGAGTCCCTCTGTTTTCGGTGGCGCCGGCGAGACCGAACGCGAACTGCTCAAGAACCGCCGGGAAAATCTGCGGCGGGTCGCCGAGTTGGGCTTCCCGACCTCGCCGATTCGGTTCCCGATTACCGCGACGGTCTCCGAGATCGTCGACCGATTCCGCGAAAAAGGCGGCGAGGAGCTCGAGACGCTGAAGGTCCCGGTTGCAACGGCGGGACGTGTGCTCGCTTCGCGCACGGCGGGCAAGGCCGGCTTCCTCGATTTGTCCGACGGGCGTTCGCGGCTCCAGATCTACCTTCGGCGCGACACCGTCGGGGACGATCTCTTCGAGCTCTACAAGGCCCTCGATCTGGGCGACTGGATCGGTGTCGAGGGAGAACTCTTCAAGACGCGCACGGGCGAGCTCTCGGTGAAGGCTCGGAAACTGACACTTCTCGCCAAGTGCCTCCGGCCTCTCCCCGAGAAGTGGCACGGCTTGAAAGACGTCGAACGCCGCTATCGCCAGCGCTATCTGGATCTCGCCGTCAACCCGGAGTCTCGCGAGGTCTTCGAGCGACGAGCCGCAATCGTACGCTACATCCGCCGCTTTCTCGAGGAACGAGGCTTCCTCGAAGTCGAGACGCCGATGATGCAGTTGATCGCGGGCGGCGCCGTGGCGCGCCCTTTCGTGACGCATCACAACGCGCTGGATCTCGACCTCTATCTGCGGATCGCGCCGGAGCTGTACCTGAAGCGGCTGGTGGTCGGCGGAATGCCGAAAGTCTACGAGATCAACCGTAACTTTCGAAACGAGGGGATCTCGACACAGCACAACCCCGAGTTCACGATGCTCGAGTTCTACGAGGCCTACGCCGAGGCGTCCGACCTGATGCGGCTTTCCGAGGAGCTTCTCTCGGGGCTCGTCCGCGAGATCGTGGGCGGCACGACGACGCCGTGGGGGGGAGAAGTCATCGATTGGACGCCCCCCTTCCACCGGCTCACGATGCGGGAGGCGATCGCCCACTTTTCACGGGACGATGCGCGAGGCGCCATCCGTTTCGAGGACCTTGCCTCCGAGCGGGCGCTGCTCGCGGCGGCGCGACGTTACGGCGTCGACGAACCGGACCGCTTCCAGGGAAAGAAGGGAAGGCTCCTCGCCGAGGTCTTCGAGGCGGTGGCGGAGCCTCGCCTCGTGCAACCGACCTTCCTTCACGAGTTTCCGACCGAGATCTCGCCGCTGTCGCGGCAGAAGCCGGACGACCCCGAATGGGTGGACCGTTTCGAGCTTTTTGCCGGCGGAATGGAAATCGCCAACGGCTTCTCCGAGCTGAACGACCCGGCCGAGCAAGCGCTTCGGTTCCGGCGGCAAATGGAGGAGAGGGAGCGCGGAGATCTCGAAGCGGCGCCTTACGACGCGGACTACGTGGAGGCGCTCGAGTACGGCATGCCGCCCACCGCGGGAGAGGGAATCGGGATCGACCGGCTTGTGATGCTCCTGACGGATCGACACTCCATTCGCGACGTCATCCTCTTTCCGCTCCTGCGACCGGTAGACGGTAGACGGTAGACGGGAGACGTCGAGCGATGGTCGGCCGCATGTTCGTCTTGCGTCTCCCGTCTGCCGTTTCACGCCCCGCATGACCTTCGAGACCTTCGTCGCGTTGCGTTATCTGGCGGCTTCGCGGCGGCGCGCCCATGTGGCTCTCATCGCGACGATCTCGATCGTGGGGTTGGCCGTCGGCGTGGCGGCTCTCGTCGTCTCGCTGGCCTTGCTCTCGGGCTTCCAGGATCGGATCCGGCGGCAGATGATGGACCGCAGCGCCCATCTCCGCATCTCTCCCGCGCGCGGCGCCACCCTGAGGAGCCCAGAGAGAGTGAGGAAGGTCCTCGAATCTCTTCCGGCCGTCGAGTCCGTGACGCCGGCGATCGAAGGAAGAGGCTGGGTCTCGGACGTCAGCGGCGCGACGGCGGTCCCGGTTCGTTACCGCAACGGGGCGGCGGGTTCCGCCGGAGAGAGCGGTCCCGAGGCGCGCATCACGTCGCTGCTGGCGGCACGGTTGCACGCCAGCCCCGGGGATCTGATCCGTCTGACGTCCTCGCGCAGCCGACTCTCGCCGATCGGTCCGATCCCCGTCGCCGTCGTGCTCCGCGTGGGCGAGGTGCGGCGTGTCGGCGCGCTCGAGAAATCGGCAGAGATCGAGGTCTCCGAGCCGACGGCGCGGCTGCTCTCGGGAACGACCTTGGGAGCGAGAGCGTACGAGACGAAGCTTCGCGACCCGCTCGATGCGGCGTCCGCCGCGAACAGCGCGCGGACCGCCCTGGGCTCGGGCTATCGCGTTGAGACCTGGCGAGAGCTCAACGCCCCGCTCGCCTTCGCTCTGCGTCTGGAGAAGGTCGTCATCTTCGTCACGGTCGCGCTCGTGATCGTGGTGGCGGCGCTGAACATCGTTTCCAACATCGCGCTGACGGTCGTGGAGAAGAAGCGAGACCTCGGCGTCTTCACCGCGATGGGCGCACCGCCGCGCTCGCTCGAGAGGATCTATCTCACGCTCGGAAGCGTGATCGGCCTCGTCGGGACGGCCGCCGGGATCCTTTTCGGAGTGGGCCTATCTGTCACGCTCGACCGTTTCCGACTCGTGCCGCTTCCGTCGGACGTCTACCTGCTCTCCCACGTCCCCTTCGCGGTGCATCTGGGGGAAGTCGCCGCCGTCGCCGCGTTCGCTCTTCTGACCGCGGTCGCGGCGGCCGTCCTGCCGGCCCGCGCCGCGGCCCGCTTGGCGCCCGGCGAGGCGATAAGGCTGTCACGATGAAGACAACGGGTTTCTGGTTCCTGGTTCCTTGTTCCTGGTTGCGAAGCCTTCGGGACCAGAAACCAGAAACCAGAAACCAGAAACCTGCGTCGTGATGTTGGCGATCAAGGCCGAACATCTCTCCAAGACCTACATCGGCGAGGGCGCGCCGGTCACGGTTTTCTCCGATCTCTCCTTCGAGTTGGACGAAGGCGTCTTCGGCGCCGTTGTGGGTCCCTCCGGAGTCGGCAAGTCGACGCTGCTCCATCTGGTCGGAGGGATAGACCGGGCGGACTCCGGCCGCGTCGAGGTCTTCGGCCAAGCGCTCGACGCTCTATCGCCGCGTGACCGCGCCCGGTTTCGCAATGATCGTATCGGGTTCGTTTTTCAGTTTCATCACCTGTTGCCGGAATTCACCGCCGAGGAGAACGTCGCGTTCCCCCATCGGATCGCGGGCGTGCCGGATAGAGAGGCACGCCGCAAGGCCGCGGAGCTGCTCGAGCGCGTCGGTCTGTCCGATCGCCGCGACCACGGGGCGCGCGCGCTATCCGGCGGCGAACAGCAGCGCGTCGCCATCGCCCGAGCGCTGGCCAGAAGACCGAACCTTCTGCTCGCCGACGAACCCACAGGCAATCTCGACGCGGCGGCGTCTCAGACCGTCTTCGAGCTGATCCGCGAGCTGCATCGGGAGCGCTCCATGACGACCCTTCTCGTCACGCACAACCCCGACCTCGCGAAGCGCTGTGATAGACTTTTCACGATGTCCCGGGAAGGAATCTCTCCGCCGCCCGGTTTGCCAGAGCGGGGATGAGTCCGGAGACTTCACGCCGTGGTTGTACACCCTTCTGCCCAGACGGCGGCTGAGCCGATTCCCCATGTTTGAAAAATACAACGAGAAGGCGCGCCGCGCCCTGTTCTTCGCGCGGTACGAGGCGTCCAAGCTCGGGTCCAAGGTGATCGAGTCCGAGCACCTGCTGCTCGGCATCCTCCGCGAGGGGGAAGACATCATCAAGGAGATCTTCGCCCGCTTCAACGTGAAACCGGAAGACGTCCGCCGGGAGATTGAGGGCGACCGGATCTTCGTGGAGCGCATCTCCTCGACGGCCGAGCTGCCCTTATCGGAGGAGTCGAAGAAGATCCTCGCCTATGCCTCTCATGAGGCGGAATCGATGATGCACCCGTACGTGGGAACAGAGCACCTGCTCATCGGCCTGCTGCGTGTCGACGGCTGCGTGGCGGGAAGACTGTTGACCGCGCGCGGCTTCAACCTCTACGGCGTGCGCGAAGAGACGATCTCGCTCATCAAGGAGCGCGAAGTTTCCAAGCAGAAGAAGGAGCTTCCGTTTCTGGCGGAGTACAGCCGCGATCTGACTCAGATCGCGGGGACGGGAACCTTCGATCCGTTGATCGGGCGCGACAAGGAACTCGAGCGCATCATTCAGATCCTTTCGCGCCGGACCAAGAACAATCCGATTCTGCTCGGGGAGCCGGGTGTGGGCAAGACCGCGATCGTCGAGGGGCTCGCCACCCGCATCGTCGAAGGCGCGGTCCCGATGTTTCTGTCGGCAAGGAAAATCCTGGCGCTCGACCTTTCGCTCATCGTGGCGGGAACGAAGTATCGCGGCCAATTCGAGGAGCGCCTCAAAGGCATCATTCGCGAGCTGCGTGAGAACCCGGACCTCATCATCTTCATCGACGAGATCCATTCGCTCATCGGCGCCGGCTCGGCCGAGGGTTCGCTCGACGCGGCGAACATCTTGAAGCCGGCCCTCTCGCGCGGCGACGTCTCCTGTATCGGCGCGACCACGTTGAAGGAGTACCGCAAGTACATCGAAAAGGACCGAAGCCTTCTGCGCCGCTTCCAGGCCATTCATGTGACGGCGCCGTCGGAGCACGAGACCTTCGAGATCCTCGAAGGGGTCAAGGACCGCTACGAGCAGTTCCACAAGGTTCGTTACTCCCCCGAAGCGATCAAGACCGCGGTCTATCAGTCGAACCGTTACATCACGGATCGTTTCTTCCCGGACAAGGCGATCGACATCCTCGACGAGGCCGGCGCCAAGGTGAAGTTGAAGCGAGTCGCCGATACCCAGAATCTGCGCAAGCTCGAGCTCGAGATCCGTCAGATCGTCAAGGAGATGAAGAAGGCGATCTCCGACAAGGATTTCGAGAAGGCCGTCTTCCTGCGCGAGCGGGAGATCGAGCTCAAGGAGGAGATCGAGCGCGCCAAGACGCAGTCGGCCGAGCGCAACGAAGCCACACAGGAGGTCACGCGCCGCGACATCGAGGAGATCATCTCCTCCTGGACGGGGATCCCCGTGGCTTCCCTCGAGATGGAGGAAGCCGAGAAGCTCCTCCACATGGAGGACGCGCTGCGGCGCCGTATCGTCGGCCAGGAAGTCGCGATCGTCGGCGTTTCCAAGGCGATCCGCCGGTCGCGGCTGGGCGTGAACAATCCGAACCGTCCGATGGGCTCCTTCATCTTCCTCGGGCCGTCGGGCGTGGGAAAGACCGAGGTCGCGCGGCGGCTCGCGGAGTTCCTCTTCGAGAATCAGAAGTCTCTCGTCCGCTTCGACATGTCCGAGTACATGGAGAAACATGCCGTCTCGAAATTGATTGGATCACCTCCCGGCTACGTCGGACACGAAGAAGGCGGACAGTTGACCGAACGCATCCGCCGTAATCCGTATAGCGTCATCCTGTTCGACGAGATCGAGAAGGCACATCCCGACATTGCGAATCTGCTTCTGCAGATCCTGGAGGATGGCATCCTGACGGACGCTTACGGCAACCTCGTCGATTTCAAGAACACGCTCATCATCATGACGTCGAACATCGGGACCAAGCACCTCGTCAATCGGACCCGGGTCGGGTTCGGCGGTTCACGGGAGGTGCAGACCAGCAAGGAGATCGAAGAGCTCGTGCTGAGGGAGCTTCGGCGAGATTTCTCGCCCGAGTTCATCAATCGGATCGACGACATCATCGTGTTCCATCCTCTCGCCCGGCCGGAGCTCGCGAAGATTTGCCGCCTGCTCATCGACGACGTCAACGTCACCCTCGCGCCGAAAGGCGCGGTGATCGATATCGACGATGCCGCCGTCGAATGGCTCCTGGCTCAGAGCGGCGATGATCCAAATATGGGCGCCCGTCCCCTGCGTCGGGCAATCCAGAAACACGTGGAGGATCCCGTGTCCGAGCTTCTCATCGCCGCTCGGGAGGAACGGTTGGAGGCGATCGACGTCCGAGGGGGCCCCGAGGGGCTGCGTGTCACCGCGCGCGAGGGCGAGCCGATCCCCCAGGGGCACTAGCCCGTTGCGGAAGGGCTCCTTCGGGGCCGCGGTGGTCGCCGCGGCCGTGACGTCCCTTTCGGCGGCACGGGGGCAGGAGCCCCCTCCCATTCCGACCCCTCCGCCGGCTCCCGCACCGGCGGCCCGCGCGTCTCCTTCCGAAACGATCGTCGGCATCCGCGTCGTGGGCTATCAGACCGTCTCCCCCGATACGATCGCGCACTACCTCGGAATCAAAGTCGGCGATCCCTACGATGCCGAGAAGATCCGGGCGAACTTCCAGACGCTGTGGGATGTCGGCCTTCTGGAGAACGTGCGGATTGAAGCGGAGCACTCGGGCGCGGGCGTCACGCTGGTGGTGATCATCGAGGAACGGCCGATCGTGAAGGAAGTGGAGTTCACGGGTAACAAGAAGCTCTCGACCTCTCAGATCAGGGACGCCTTGAAGGAAGCGAAGGTCGACGTGAAGGCGGGAGCCCCTCTCTCGCTGCGGGACATCGCGCGGACGCGGTCGGCGATCGCGGATTTGTACCAGGCGCAGGGCTTCCGGAGCGCAACCATCGACTACCGGATCGACGATCTGTCCAAGACCGAGAAGAAGGTGGTCTTCCTCGTCGATGAGGGGGACAAGGTCAAGATCGAGGCGATTCACTTCACGGGGAACAGGGCCGTGTCCGCCCAGTCTCTGCGCAACGCGATGCACAAGACGAAGGTAGCGACCTTTTGGCGGGTTCTCTCGGAGAACACCGTCTACAGCCAGGCCAACTACGAGGCGGACGTCGAGAGCATCAAGGGCGTCTATCAGTCCAAGGGATACAAGGACATTGTCGTAAAGGACCCGACCCTCGACGTCTACGTGGCCAACCCCAAGGCGAAACCGAAGAAGATCAAGCGCCGCGTGCGGATCACGATTCCGATCGTAGAAGGGGACAGGTTCTACACCAACCAGATCCACATCACGGCCGTGCAACAGAACAGCCAGCCGACGGAAGACCCAAGCCCGAAGGTCTTCCCGAAGGAAGTCCTGCTCAAGAAATTCTGGGAGCTGCCCCCGGGCTCGGTCTTGAACCGAGATCGGCTCGTGGAGGCTCTAGCCGGGATCGAGGCGATGTACAAGTCCCGGGGCTACATCTACTGGTTCGCGGATCCCGTCTATCAGGAGGTCGGCGAGCACAAAGTCGACATCGACGTGAAGATCTTCGAGGGCGAGAAATACTACCTGGGGCACCTCGAAGTGACGGGGAACACGCAAACGCGGGACAAGGTCATCCGCCGCGAGTTCGCCCTGGACGAGGGCGACGTGATGAACATGGAGGCGGTGAAGAAGTCGATCCAGAAGATCACGCAGCTCGGCTACTTCAAGCTCGCCGAGGAGCCCGGATTCGCGGTTCGCCCGGAGGAGAAGAAGGTCGACGTCGTCATCAAGGGCCAGGAGACGAGTCGCAACGAGATCCAGTTCGGCGCCGGATACTCGGGGTTCGACGGCTTCTTCGGTCAGTTTTCTTTTCAGACCCGAAACTTTCTGGGCCGCGGGGAAGTCATCGGCATATCCGCCCAACTGGGAAAGGTCTCCAACTACTTCGACCTCTCCTACACGGTTCCATGGTTCATGGACAGGAACCAGTCCGTGGGCGGGTCGCTCTTTCGCCGCCGGGTGAACTACCTATCGATCGACGAGCGTCGGCAGGGGGGATCGGCGTTCTACGGCAAGGGAATCGGTCTCTTCGATTCGGTCTCGCTGCTGTACGCGTACGAGGACATCAAGGCCAATTTCCCGGTCCGACTCGCGCAGACTCCACCGGGCCAGCCTCCTCCGCCCCAGAAGTTCACCCAGACGACCGGCACGACGTCGTCGTTGACCCCGGCCTATCGCTACGACAGCCGCAACGACCCGTTCGATCCGACCCGAGGATTCCGCCTTTTCGCGGGCCTGCAGGTCGCCCCCCAGTTTCTGGGAGGAAGCAATGTCTTCATAAAGCCGACGCTGGGCTCGACCCTCTACATCCCGGTTCGCATTCCGCGCCACGGGCTGCTCGGCCTCAATCTCGAAGTGGGTTACGTCAAGCCGATTTCCGGGGGCGACCTCCCGATCTTCGAGCGGTTTCAGCTCGGAGGAGAGCAGAGCCTCCGCGGGTTCCAGGTTGGCGCCGTCCTGCCGTTGAAGCCGAAGACGCACCAGGTCTTCACCGACGACTCGGGCCGCATCCTCGGTGGAAACAAGTTCTTCGTGCTCAACCTGGAGTACCAGTTCGTCCAGGTCGGACCGGCAAAACTCCTGGCCTTCGTGGACGTGGGCAACAACTACTTCGAGACTCAGAATTTCGATTTGAGCAATGTGCGCTCGTCGGCAGGCGCCGAGATGCGGATCTTCCTGCCGATCTTTCAAGCGCCCCTCCGTTTCATCTACTCCTTCAACCTGGATCCGGTCCAGCCGATCGACCAGTTCGGCTTCCCGATCAGCTACCTGAAGGAGAAGAAGTCCGGCTTCACGTTCTCGATCGGAAGGACGTTCTAGGGGAAGTCCGGTGCTCCCGGAGGGGCCGGAATGGCCCCTCCGCCCGCCCTGTTGCGCAAGCCACGGTTTTGCTACACTTCCGCGCCTTCGCGAATAAGGAGCTGGAATGAAACGCTTAGTCTTGACGCTGGTGGCCGGTCTGGTCGCGGCTGCCGGACATGCTCAGGGGACCGCGGCTGCAGCCGTCGCGCCGATAAAGATCGGCGTCATCAATGTCGAGCGTCTGGTGCAGGAATCGGCGCTCGGCAAGGAGGCCTTCAGCCGGGTCAAGAAGTTGAACGACCAGAAGAAGGACGAAGCGGACAAGCTCTCCAAAGAGCTGCGCGACATGGAGCAGAAGCTGGCCGACCAGGGCCAGGCCTTGGCCGACGACAAGCGGGAGGCGCTCCAGAAGACCTACCAGGAGAAGGCGATCGCCTTCAAGCGCTTCCAGGACGACGCAAACCGGGAGCTGGAGACGGCGCAGAAGAAAGAGCTGGGGGAGCTGGAGCGGCGGGTCTTTCCGGTCATCAATCAGGTCGGCAAGGAGAAAGGCTTCACCCTGATCTTCAACAAGTTCCAGGCGGGCCTCGTCTACGCGGATGACGGCGTGGACGTGACCGACGAAGTGCTGAAGATCTTCAACACCACCGTCGCCCTTCCGTCGGCCAAGCCCGCCGAAGGGGCGCCGAAGGCGACCACGCCCGCAGCCAAGACAGGGCCCGCGGCCAAGGCGGCACCGGCTCCGGCCCCGACGAAGAAGCCGTAGCGTCGGGCGACGGAGTCGAAGCGCCGTGGCCCGCTCGAACGTCCCGAACCGGGAGAGGGGCAGGGCCCGGCGTTCCCGGGCGACGCGAGGCTTCTTCACGCTCGGCGAAGTGGCGCGAGCCGTGGGAGGCCGCGTCTCCGGCGACTCGGCGTTGCGGTTGACCGGCGTTTCCACGTTGGAGGCCGCCGGGCCAGGGGACCTCTCCTGGGTCGCCGACGAGGGACATGTCGCGCAGGGAGCCTCCAGCCGCGCCGGTGCGCTTCTCGTGGCTTCGACGAGCCTCGCATCCGGTAAACCATCGATCCTCGTAAAATCGCCCGTGCTCGCGCTGGCGCGCTGGCTCGAGCTCCACCGTGCCGCCGAACGGCCGCGTGCCGGAATCGCCCGTGGCGCTTTCGTAACCCGGACCGCGCGCCTGGCTGCGGGCGTGTCGATCGCGGCCGGGGCGACGGTCGCAGCCGAGGCGCGGGTCGGGGCCCGCACGATCATTTCCGCAGGAGCATTCGTCGGAGAGCGGGCCGAGATCGGCGAGGACTGCGTGCTCCATCCCAACTCGGCAGTCCTCGCGGGATGTCGGGTGGGCTCTCGCTGCATCCTCCAGCCCGGCGCCGTCGTCGGGTCGGATGGCTTCGGCTACGTCTGGGACGGGCAGGCGCACCGAAAGATTCCGCAGATCGGCATCGTCCGCCTGGAGGATGACGTCGAGATCGGCGCGAACGCTGCGATCGACCGCGCCACCCTGGGCGAGACGGTCATCGGACGGGGGTCGAAGATCGACAATCTGGTGCAGGTCGGCCACAACGTGATCATCGGCGAACACTCGATTCTGTGCGGCCAGGCGGGAATCGGCGGGTCCTCCCGACTGGGAAGGGGAGTGACCCTGGCCGGGCAGGTCGGCATCTCCGACCACGTCTCGATCGGGGACGGTGCGATCCTGACGGGTCAGGCGGGCGTCGCCCGGAAGGGGCGCGTGCCGGCGGGAGCGGTCCTGTCGGGGATGCCGGCGTTGCCGCATCGCGAGTTCTTGAAGCGCGCAGCGTTGGTAGGCCGCCTGGAGGCGGCGCTCGCGCGCCTGACCCGACTCGAGGAGAGGCTCTCGCAAACGCGGAAAGGAGGGGAACCGTGGAGCTCAGGATCGACGAAATCCTGAAGATCCTTCCGCACCGTTACCCCTTCCTGCTCGTGGATCGGATCCTGGAGTTGGAGCCGGGGAAACGCGTCGTCGGCATCAAGAACGTCACCTTCAACGAAGAGTTCTTCCAGGGTCACTTTCCTGGAAATCCCGTCATGCCCGGCGTTCTGGTCCTCGAGGCGATGGCGCAGGTCGCGGGAATCGCGCTGCTCGGGGTCGTGCCGGAGAAGGAGAGAAAGCTTCTCTACCTTTCGGGCGTCGACCACTGCAAGTTCCGGCGCCCGGTCGTTCCCGGGGATCAGCTCCGGATCGAAGCCGAGATTCTCTCGTTGAGAACACGAGTCTGCAAGTGCCGCGCGACGGCCTCCGTCGACGGCAACGTGTGCACGGAAGCGGAGCTACTGTCGGTGCTGGTGGACCGGCCGTGACGGGGAAAATTCATCCGTCGGCGTCGGTCTCCCCTGGGGCGGTGATCGGCGAAGACGTGACGATCGGACCTTATGCCGTCGTCGGAGAGAGCGTCGTGCTGGGGGCGCGGACCGTCGTGGGGGACCATGCCTCCCTTCAGGGGCCGGCGATCTTCGGCGAAGACAACCGAATCTTTCCGCATGCCACGCTCGGCTTCGACCCCCAGGACGTCAAGTACAAAGGGGAGCCCACGCGCCTGGTCGTCGGTTCCCGCAATGTCTTTCGTGAGTTCACAACCGTTCACCGGGGAACGACCGACGGGCCTGCCGAGACCGTGATCGGGGACGACAACTACTTCATGAACTACACGCACGTCGCCCACGACAACCGGATCGGTTCCCGTGTGGTCATGGCCAACTATGCCGTGCTCGCGGGCCACGTCGAGGTCGGTAACAACGCGATCATCGGCGCCTTCAATGCGATCCACCAGTTCTGCCGGGTCGGTTCTTTCGCCTTCCTCGGCGCCTACACAGGCTGCCGTCAGGACGTCCTTCCTTTCTGCCGCACGGATGGCCTCGACGCCAAGACCTATGGCATCAACACGATCGGGCTTAAGCGCAATGGCTTCTCCGACGAACGCGTCGACGCATTGCAGAAGGCCTACCGTCTGCTCGTGAAGTCCAAGCTCAACACCAGCCAGGCACTCGAGCGCATCGCCGCGGAGCTGCCCGGCCAGCCGGATGTGGAGGAGCTCGTGCAGTTCATCCGCTCGAGCGAGCGGGGCTTCATCAAGTGACGGGTTCTTGCCGGAAAGCGCGATGACCGCGACGGGGCCGGTCCGGCTCGCCGTCGTCGGCGTGGGCCACCTCGGCCGGCATCACGCTCGAGTCGCTGCCTCGTTGCCGGGAGCGTGTGTCGTTGGAGTCCACGACCATCACGAGGGACGGGCCGACGCGGTCGCGCGCGAGCGCGGCCTGCGAGTCCTGTCGAGCACCGAGGAAGTCGCCGAAAAGGCGGACGCCGTCATCATCGCGACCCCGACGAGCTCCCACGCCGAGCTCGTGCGGTTCTTCCTGGATCGGGACGTCGACGTGCTCGTGGAAAAGCCCATCACCACAACCGTCGCCGAGGCGGACGCCGTCGTCGAGCTCGCCCGTGCCCGAGGCCGCGTGCTCCAGGTCGGGCACGTGGAACGCTACAACCCGGCGGTTCAGGCCGCGCTATCGGCGGTGGATGCTCCGCGGTTCATCGAGGGGCACCGCCTCGGCGTCTTCGCCCCGCGGAGTCTCGACGTCGACGTCGTTCTGGACCTGATGATCCACGATCTCCAGATCGTGGCGGAGCTCGTGCAGCGGCCGGTTCGCGAGATTCGCGCCGCCGGGATACCGGTCTTGACGGCGCGCCTGGACATCGCCAATGCGCGGATCGCCTTCGAGGGCGGCTGTGTGGCGAATCTGACGGCGTCGCGTGTCTCTGCCGCCCGGATGCGCAAGCTGCGGATCTTCGCACCGAAGGTCTACCTCTCCGTCGATATGATGGAGCAGAAAGTCGACGCCTTTCGCCTTTCCCGCGAGACGGATCGCGCCATGATCGTCCCCTCCCGGATCCCCGTGGATGGCGGCGAGCCGCTGGCTCGCGAGGTCGCGGATTTCGTGGGAGCGGTGCGGGATCGGCGCGAACCCCTCGTGCCGGGCGAGCGAGGGCGGGAGGCACTGGCGCTGGCGCAGCGGGTGCTCGTGGCAATCGAGGAGCACCGCCGCGGCGTGGAAGAGGGGCGAGTCTGAGCGCGCCCGCCCGGGTCGGCTTGATCGGAGGCAGCGGCGTCTACGAGCTGGCCGCGATCGCCGACCTTCGCGAGGAGAAGGTCGAGACCCCCTTCGGGGAGACGTCCGACTCGTATCGGACAGGCACGCTGGACGGTGTTCGCGTCGCGTTTCTGTCGCGGCACGGCCGTGGCCATCGCCGCTCGCCCACCGAGATCAACTACCGCGCCAACATCTGCGGCTTCAAGATGCTCGGTTGCGACGCGCTGCTGTCGGCATCCGCGTGCGGAAGCCTCCGCGATGAGCTCGCGCCGAGGCAGGCCGTCATTCCGGACCAGTTCATCGACCGGACGCGCCATCGCGCGGACACGTTTTTTGGCGACGGGCTGGTGGCGCACGCTTCCCTCGCGGACCCGATCTGCCCCTCGATGGCCGAGGCGCTCGAATACGGAGCGCGACGCGGCGGCCTCGAGGTCCACCGCGGCGGGACCTACGTATGTATGGAAGGCCCGCAGTTCTCGACACGGGCGGAGTCGCGCCTCTACAGATCCTGGGGCGCCGACATCATCGGCATGACGAACCTGACGGAAGCCCGGCTGGCTCGTGAGGCCGAGATCTGTTACGCGAGCCTGGCACTCGTCACGGATTACGACTGCTGGAGGCAGGCGACCGAAGACGTGTCCGTGGAAACCATCGTCGCGATCCTCGGCGAGAACGCCGCGGCTGCCCGCCACGCGCTTTCGGCGGCCGTGGCGCGCATCGATCCCGCCCGTCCGTGTGAATGCCGCGACGCGATGCGTTTCGGGATCATCACGGAACCGACGTCGATTCCGGCCGAGGCCAGGGAACGGCTGCGTCCGATCATCGGGAGGTATCTGTGAAGGCCGCCGGCCGGATCGTCGTCACGGGCTCGGTAGCGTTTGACTACCTGATGACGTTTCCCGGACATTTCACCGAGCACCTGATTCCCGACCGGATGTCGCGGCTCTCGGTGTCCTTCTTGGTCGACGAGATGCGGCGCGTTCCCGGCGGTTGCGGACCGAACATCGCTTACACACTGGCACTGCTGGGAGAGCGGCCGGCGCTTCTCGCCACCGCCGGCTCCGATGCGGTGGAGTATCGCGACCGGCTGGGCCGGGAAGGGATCGACGTCTCCGGCTTGCGGCTGGAGCCCGATTTGTTCACCGCCTCCTTCTTCGTCTCGACGGATCAGGACCAGAACCAGCTCGCCTCGTTCTACAGGGGCGCAATGGCCCGCGCCCACGAGCTCTCGATACGCTCGCTGGATCCGTCCACGGTCGCCTTCGTCGTCATCTCGCCGAACGATCCACCCGCCATGGCGCGCTATGCCGAGGAGTGCCGGCGGTTTCGGATTCCATTCCTCTACGATCCCAGTCAGCAGGTCACGCGTCTCTCGGGAGAGGAGATGACGGAGGGCTTTCGCGGCGCCGCGATCCTGATCGTCAACGACTACGAGTTCGGAATCCTGGCGCACAAGACCGGACTGACTCGCGAGGCGATGGAGGAGCGCGTGCCGGTTCTCATCGTCACCCATGGTCCCGAGGGCTCGTCGATTTTCGCCGGAGACGCGGGGGGCGGCCGCGTCACGCACGAGATTCCGGCGGCAGGCGTCGAGAAGGAGGCCCTGGATCCGACGGGTGTCGGAGACGCCTACCGCGCGGGTCTGCTGCGCGGCCTGAGGCTCGGCGCGTCCTGGCCGGTGGCGGGCCGAATTGGAAGCGTGGCGGCGGTCTTCTGCCTGGAGGCGCTGGGGCCGCAGCCTCCCCGGTACACGCCGGGGGAATTTCTCTCGCGATACGTCCGCAACTTCGGCGAAACTCCGGAGCTCTCCCGGCTCTTCTCCTAGTCCGCCCCGACGTTCCCGGGCGCTTTCCCCTTCGATCGGATCGGGTTAGAATCGCTGCTTCCAGCGAGGTCTGATCCTTGAGCATGCGTGTGCCGCGCCGTGCGGCGGTTTCCTTTACGCCGAGGCAGTTCGAAGGCAGCCTCGATGCCGACGGATTGCGTCTGGGCATCGTCTGCGCCCGCTGGAATCCGACCATCACCGACGCGCTGCTCGCATCCGCTCTCGACACGCTGCGGCGCCGGGGAGCGCGCGCCGCCGACATCGTGGTCGTTCGGGTGCCCGGGGCCTTCGAGCTCGCGGCCGGGGCGAAGGCGTTGCTTCAATCCGCGAGACCTCATGCGCTCATCGCGCTCGCCGCGATCATCCGGGGAGAGACGTTTCACCACGAGATCCTGGCCCACGCGGTCGCTTCCGCCCTGGCGAGCCTCTCGATCGAGACGGGAGCCCCCGTCGGCTTCGGGGTGCTCACCTGCGAGACGATGGAGCAGGCTCAGAGCCGCACCGACAAGGGGATCGAGGCGGCCGACGCCGCGATCGAGATGGCGAACCTTCGCCGCCATCTTCGGAAGGCCTAGTTCTCCATGAGACAGCCGTTCTAATGGGCGCTCGGCGCAAGGCGAGAGAGCTCGCCCTCCAGATGCTCTACGAGCACGACGTGTCCGGGACCGAGCCGCAGGAGATGTTTCGGCGCTCGGATGACCTGAGGAAGTCTCCGGAGGGGATTCAGGTCTTCACCAGACGGCTGGTCTCGGGGACACTTTTCCACCGTGACGATCTGGACGCGATCATTTCCCGGCAGGCGGACCACTGGAGACTCGCGCGAATGCCAGTGGTGGACCGAAACATCCTTCGGCTGGCCCTCTTCGAGTTGCTGCACGAACCGGATACGCCGCGCCCCGTCGTGATCGACGAGGCGCTCGAGATCGCCAAGCGATTCTCGACCCCCAGGTCCTCGCAGTTCATCAACGGGATCCTGGATGGCGTGCTCAAGACTCGACGCGGCGAGGCATCCAAGGCGTGAGGGCCCCCTCCGGCATGATGCTTGTTCTGGCCGCGTCGCTTTGGAGCGGCGCGGCGTGTGCCGACGAAATGGCCGTGTATCGGGCGGTCGGGGGAGATGCCGGTCTCTTCGATCAGTACGACAACGACGGCTATTCCCTGGCGGTCTCCCCGGCCTCCGATGGAAGTGTGGAGCTCCGCGTGCGGGTTTCCGCCGCCCCGCTCTCGAGCCACGCTCCGTTTCCAACGGTGATGCCCCGCGAATCCCTTCCCGAAGCGCGCGAACGCGACTCTCTCGCGCGCTCTCTGGCCGCCGGCGCATCCACGCAGGTGGAGGCCGTGGAGCGAGTCCTCTCCGGCGTGGCCTCTTCGGTTCGTTACGACACCGATCGGATGCGTCGCCAGGATCCGGCTTCGGTCTTCGCCTCGCGGCGCGCGCATTGCGTCGGCTTCTCGGAGCTCTCCGTGGACCTGCTGCGCCGCATCGGTATTCCGGCACGCACGGTCCAGGGCATCCTTCGGGCGAAGCCCGGAACGGATGGCTATGAGAAAGAGATCGGAGGTGTCTACCACCGCTGGATCGAGATCTATTACCCGGACCGCGGTTTCGTTTTTTCGGACCCCTCCTCGTCGATCAACAGCGTCGATGCGCGATACATCCCTTTCGGCAGGCGCGCGCTGGAGCGGCCCCGCGGCCTCGAGCTGACACGAGTCGCTGCGTCGGGATATCTGGACTACCCCGTGCTTCGTCTGCCCGAGACGACGCTTCGGGTTCGCCCCGTCGGCGGCTCGCGGTAGCGAGCCGAGCGAAGGTTTCTGGTTTCTCGTCTCCTGGTTTCTGGTTGGGGCCGAACAAGAAACAAGGAACCAGGAAGGAGAAACCGCCGGTATGAACCGCATCGGTTATATTCCCGACGAATGACCGAGAAGTACGCGCCGGGGGAGATCGAAGCGAAATGGCAACGCCGCTGGTCCGAAGGGCGCGTGGCCTACGTGGACACGGCCGCGATCGGCAACGAGTTCTACATGCTCAACATGTACCCGTATCCCTCGGGCAGCCGGCTGCACGTGGGGCACGGGCGCAACTACATCCTGGGCGATGCGCTCTACCGCCGGGAGCGGATGGCGGGACGGAAGGCCTTGAACCCCATGGGCTGGGATGCCTTCGGATTGCCGGCCGAGAACGCCGCGATTCAGAGCGGCATTCATCCTCGCGAGTACACGCTGGCCAACATCGCGCGGATGAAGGAGCAGCTGTTTGCCCTCGGATGCCTCTACGACTGGTCGAAGGAGCTCGCCTCCTGCGACCCCGCGTACTACCGGTGGAACCAGTGGCTCTTCCTGCGTATGTGGGAGCGCGGCCTCGCCTACCGGAAAACCGCGCCGGTCAACTGGTGCCCCGGCTGTCGGACCGTGCTGGCCAACGAGCAGGTCATCGACGGGCGGTGTGAACGCTCCGGCGACGCCGTCGCCATCCGGGATCTCACGCAATGGTTCTTTCGGGTGACCGATTATGCGCAACGGCTTCTCGCCGGTCTCGAGGAGCTGCCGCACTGGTCCGAGCGCGTCAAGACGATGCAACGCAACTGGATCGGCCGCTCCGAGGGAGCCGAGATTTTCTTTCGCGTCGACGGGCTGACGGAGCCGCTGACGGTATTCTCGACACGGCCCGACACGCTCTACGGGGCGACCTTTCTTGCCCTCGCCCCCGAGCACCCGGCTGTGGCGCGGCTGGCGGAGCGATCGGCGCGGCGCGCCGAAATCGAGGCCTTCGCGGAAAGCGTCCGGCTCGAATCGCGCCTCGAGCGCGAATCCGAGGGAGGCGAGAAGCTCGGCTTAGAGACCGACGCCCGGGCGGTCAATCCGGCGACCGGCGAAACGATCCCGGTCTGGGTCGCCAGCTTCGTTCTTCCCGAGTACGGGACGGGAGCCATCATGGGCGTCCCGGCGCACGATCAGCGCGATTTCGAGTTCGCTCGGAAGTACGGCCTCTCGATTCGTCCCGTCTACCGGACCGCGGAAGGGGAGGCCGATCCCGCGGCCATGACCGAAGCCCGGCCCCACGACGGCGTCCTCTGCCATTCGGGGAGCTGGGACGGAACGCCGAACGGACCGGAGGCCATCCGCGTCGCGGTCAAGTGGCTCGAGGAGAAGGGCTTCGGGAAGGGCAAGATCGGATACCGCCTGCGCGACTGGCTGATCTCCCGCCAGCGTTACTGGGGCACGCCGATTCCGGCGATCCACTGTGGAAGCTGCGGCGTCGTCCCGGTTCCCGATTCCGACCTGCCGGTTCTTCTCCCCGAGGACGTGGATTTTCGGGGCGCGGAGGGCAATCCGCTCGAAGGATCGGCGGCCTTCGTCCACACGCGCTGTCCAAAGTGCGGCGGCGACGCGCGGCGCGAGACCGATACGATGGATACCTTCGTCGACTCCTCCT
The DNA here is from genome assembly GCA_036505535.1 of Thermoanaerobaculia bacterium. Taxonomy (GTDB): domain Bacteria; phylum Acidobacteriota; class Thermoanaerobaculia; order UBA5066; family Gp7-AA6; genus DAHUXD01. The sequence goes on along the minus strand of DASXTI010000062.1, from coordinate 188,920 downwards.
GGTACTACTTCCGGTTCCTGAATCCCCACGACGCGGAGAAGATGGTGGACACCGCGCGTGTGGCGCGATGGCTCCCGGTCGATCAGTACATCGGCGGCATCGAGCACGCGATCCTGCACCTGCTCTACGCGCGCTTCATCTGCCGGGTTCTCAGGGACATGCGCCTGGTGCATCTGGAGGAGCCTTTCGAACGCCTCTTCAACCAGGGAATGATCACGCGCTTGAATCCCTCGACGGGCAAGATCGAAAAGATGTCGAAGTCTCGAGGCAATACCGTTTCGCCCGACGAGCTCATCGAACGGTTCGGCGCCGACACGGTGCGCCTCTACACGCTCTTCGTCGGCCCTCCGGAGAAGGAGTCCGAATGGTCGGAGGAGGGTGTGGCGGGCGCCCATCGATTCCTGAACCGCGTGCATGATCTGTGCGCCCGAGTACAGCGGCTTTCGGAAGATGGCGGGGAAGGGACGAGCGATAGCTCGCTGCGGCGCCTGACGCACCGCACCATCGAGCGCGTGACGGAGGATGCCGCCCGATTCCACTTCCACACGGCCGTGGCCGCCCTGATGGAGTTCCAGAGAGGAATCGTCGAATCCCTGGAGACGGGGGCCGAGGCCTCGGGCGCCCTGCGGGAGGCGACGAAGACACTGCTTCAGCTGCTGCACCCGATCGCTCCCCACTTGACCGAAGAGTGGTGGGAGCGGTTCGGTGAACAGGGGTTCCTGGTGGAGGCGCAGTGGCCCGCCTTCGATCCCGCGCTGGCGACGTCGCCCGACGTCACGCTGGTTGTGCAGATCAACGGGCGCGTGCGCGGCAAGTTGTCGCTGGCGCGAGGTGCCTCGGAAGGCGAGGCGATGGCGCTTGTCCGAGCCGACGACCGCATCCGGCCGTGGGTCGACGGGAAGCAAATCACCCGGACCGTCTTCGTGCCCGACCGCCTCCTGAACTTGGTCGTGCGGTGAGGCGGGAGCTCGGGATCGGGGAGCGGGGGAAAAGGGCTCTCGCGCTCCTCTGCGTGCTCCTCTCGTCGTCGGCGTGCGGCTACACGCTGGTGGGCAGGGCGTCCTCGCTTCCCGAGTCGATCAAGGTGGTCCAGTTCACCACGCTGGAAAATCTGACGCCACGGGTCGGCCTCGAGCAGCGCCTTTCCGGAGAGATCGCGCGCGAGCTGGCGTCACGCGGGCGGTTCAAGGTCCAGTCGACCGCCGACGGCGCCAACGCCATCCTTTCGGGGGCGGTCCTCGGATTCAATCTCTTTCCCGTGGCCTTCGATTCCCAGGGACGAGCGACCGACTACCAGGTGCAGGTGACCGCGCGGGTCTCGCTGAAGACGCTCCCGGATGAGAAGCCGCTCTGGGAAAACCCCTCGTTCAGCTTCCGCGACAACTACCAGTTTGCCGCGAGCGCCGCTTCTTACGTCGACCGTGAGAACGAAGCGATCGACCGGGTGGCCGGACGATTCGCTCAGAGCCTGGTGACGAGCCTGTTGGAGGGGTTCTAGGAGTCGGCATTCGGTGGTTGGTAGTTGGTAGTCGTCGTGAGAGGCTCACGACTACCGACGACTGACTACTGACTACTGACTGCCGCCTTCTTCGCCAGCCGGCTCTTGTACCGGGCCGCGGCGTTGCGGTGGATCACGCCTTTGCGGAGTGCGCGGTCGATCTCCGCGTGGGTTCCCGCAAGGGCATCGGCCTTCCTCGCCGGATCGGTCTGCCCGTATTTCTTGATCGCGGTCCGAAGGCGCGAGACACGAGCCTTGTTGCGTGTGCGCTTCTTGCCAGACGTGCGGATCCGCTTCTCGGCGGACTTGATGTTGGCCATGGGAATGAGCTTTCTCCTTGTTGATCGTTTCTCGGTGTCGTGACGCAAAACGTGAGACGAGACCCGCTCCGTCTTACGTCTTACCTCTCACGTCTTACGCTTATTTCGTTTCCACTCCGATCGACTTCAGCTTGGCGCGAGCCAGCCGCGCTTCCTCGGAGGTCGGGAACTCGTGGATGGCGTACTGGAGCTGGACGACGGCTTCCGCTTTCTGGCCGAGCTCGAGCAGCGCGTATCCCTTCTTCAACAACGCGGCGGCGGCCTTGTCGCTCGCGGGCCACTGCTTGAGAAGCTTCTCGAAGTCCGCGATCGCGTCCTGGTATTTCTTCTGCGCGAAGTGTGACTCGCCGATCCAGTACTGGGCGTTATCGGAGAGGTCCGTCGAGGGGTAGCTCGCCAGATAGTCCTCGAAGCCCTGGATGGCGAGCGCGTAACGCCCTTTGGCGTAGTCGCCGTAGGCCGTGTCATAGAGCTCGGTTGGAGACGGTGCGCTCTGAGACGGGCGGGGCGCTCCGCCGGAGGGAGGGGAAGCGGGCGCCGGGCCGGGTGAGCCGGAACCACCGCCACCGGCGTTGCGGAGCCGGAGCAGGTCGCCCTGCGTCTCCGCAATCTGCTGGGAGAGCTGAGAGAGCCGGCGGTTGGTGTCTTCGAGCTTGGCCTCGAGCTGCTCCATCTTGGTCGTCAGCTCGCCCAACTTGACCGCCGTGTCGGCGTTGGACTTGAGCAACTGCTGGGTCTGCGTGGCCACGTTCTGGTTGAGCTTCTCGACCTCCTCCTTGCTCGAAGACTTCTTCTCGACCGCCTGGATCTGCTTCTGGATGTCGTTCATCTGCCGGTGCAGACCCTCGATGTCGTCCGAGGAAACGCAGGCGGCGCCCGCCACAAGCGCCGCCACCAGGAGGCCGGCGAGTCCGAGACGCTGCGAGGCGGTCAAGGCTACTTGGCCGTGATAACGATGTGGCCCCGTCGATTCTGCTGCCAGCAACTCTCGTTCGATTGCGTGCAGAACGGGCGCTCCTTGCCGTAGGAGACGGTGCGCAGCCGAGAGCCCTCGAGTCCCAACGAGGTCAAATACTCCTTGACGGCGTTCGCCCGGCGATCCCCGAGAGAAAGATTGTAAGCGGCCGTGCCGCGCTCGTCGCAGTGCCCTTCGACCAGAACCTGGACGGAGGAGTACTTCTTGAGCCATTGCGCGTCGGCGGAGAGCGCCGAGCGGGCGTCTTCACGCAGATCCGACTGGTCGAAGTCGAAGAACGCGTCGGTCAAGTATCCTTTCTTGTTGAGTGCATCGATGTCCATCGAGAGAACTTCCGCCTCGATGTCCGTGCGGGGCCCGGGCGCGACGGGGGGCGCCACCGTCGTTTCCCCCGGCCTCGCGGTCGTCACGGGAGGACGGGCTTCGGCCGCGGTCGTCGGTGCCTTTTTCTTGCAGGCAGCGGACAGGACAAGCATCGTCATGGCCATGAGGGGGAGCAGCGTGAGCGTGATGAGGTTCCTTTTCATTCCGTACTCCTTCGTCGCGGAGCGGAGACGCGCAAATCAAGGGGTACCGCTCAGAAAGTCAATATAGCAAAGAGTTTGCGAAAACCCCAGTCCGAATCCGATTTCGCGCGTCAAGGAAGCCAGACGGGCTGATAGTGATTGCCTCCGTCGGTCAACTGCCGTTTATTCTGTCCGCTCGCGTCCATCGAGTAGATCTGAGTCGAGCCGCCGCGCCGCGATGAGTAAACGATCTTTTCGCCGTCGGGCGACCAGGAAGGATGACCATTGGAGCCCTCGGAGGTCACCTGGACCGTCTGTCCGGTCGCGAAGTCCATGACGCAGATGTTGAAGTCGCCCTCGTTGCGGCAGGCAAAGGCGATCCGCGCGCCGTCGGGTGACCAGGAGGCTTCGTCATTCCAGTTGCCGGCGAAGGTGATGCGCCGGGAGCCCGATCCTTCGGCGTCCATGACATAGATCTGAGGCGTGCCGGTCAAGTCCGACGTGTAGAGAATCTGGCGCCCCGTCGGAGACCAGGCCGGGGAGGCCTCGAGAGCGCGGCTGTTGGTCAAGCGGCGCAGAGACCCGCCGTTGACACCGATCGCGTATATGTCGGCGTTGCCCTTCGCCGAGCCGGCAAAGACGATCTGGCTGCCGTCGGAAGACAGGGACGGCGACGCATTGAGCTCGACCCCTGTTGGGATCTCCTTCTTTTCGCTGCCATCCATGCTCATGATCCAGATCTGCGGGAACAGGCGCACGTAAGAGGTGTACACTACCTTTCCGCCCGCGCCGGTCGGGTTGATTGCAATCGATCGATGCGACGTGAGCTGGCGAGTATTGCGCCCGTCGAAGTCCATCGCCGAGATTTCCTTGGTTCCTCCTTGCTCGGTGACGAAGAGGATCGTGGAAAGAAACGCGCCCGGTTTTCCGGTGAAGTACTTCACCAGGTCGTTAGCGAGCGTGTGGGCGATCCGATCCACGTAGGAGGCGCCGCCCGAATAGCGCCGGCCGAGGATGAGCTTACGAGACTTCAGGTCCCAGATCCTCGCCTCGACGGCAACGCGGTCGCCGGCAACCTCGCCGCGCGTGTCGACGAGAACTTCCGCACCGGTTCCGAGCCACCGGTCTGCCGCCTCGGGAGTGGTGGGATCGCGATAACCCGACGGATAGTGCGCGGGCTCGGCGACCGAGAAGGCGCCCGCGTACTCGAGATCGGACCTCAGAGTCGCCGTGAAGGGATCGGCCACCTTCGCCTGGAGCGCGGCCGAGCCCGGGGCGTAGAGCGCCGGGACCGCGACTGCCAGGCGGCGTTCCTTGCCGCCACGGATGACGATCTGGATGTCTTCGGCGGGCCGCGGTGTGGGGGCCGGCGGCGTCTGCGCGGCGGCGGGAACGCCGGCCAGTGACGTCACGGCGATCGCGACGATCTGGAGGACTCGGCGTCTCAATTTTCTCTGGCGGATCACTCGAACACGACCTGAATGCCCAGGTGAGGGCCGCCGTATTCGGCGGGAAGGGGAGGCAGCGGCGAGGAGGCGAGGACGGCGCGCAACGCCGCTCGGTCCACGAAGGGCAAACCGCTCGAAGTCACGATTCTCGGATCGGTGATGGTGCCGTCGCGTTCAATCTGGAAGTGGATGATCGGATTGACTGTGACCTGCTGAGCGGGCTTGAACCAGTTGAGGCTAATGATCATCACGAGCCTTTCGATGTAGACCGGATACTTGAAGTCGGCCTGGTCGAGCCTCAGACTTCCGATGCCGGCGGTGCCGCCCGCGCCGGCCGCGCTCCCCGCCGTCGCGCCGGAGGACTCGTCCCCTGTCGAGGGGAGGCTAACCGATGGCGTCGCGGCGCGCCCGGGCCGGCTGACGGGCGGAGGCGTCGGTTTCCTTTTCTCTTCCTTCGACGGTAAGAGCACCGCCTTCTTCGACGGAGGTGGCGCTTCTTCGGACGGCTTTTCGATCTTCGGCTTCTCGGCGGCGGGAAGCGCGGGCTGCGAGCGGGCGGGCTCCGGGGCTCGAAGAGAGCCCGCCGGCAGCAGCCGGACGGCAACGGCGCGCGGCGCGGCAAAGCGCATCGGCCGCGCCAGGGCGGACGCTAAGATGCCCGCCAGAATTCCGGCATGGAGCAGGAAGGCGAGCAGGGTCGCCGGGGCCCAGGAGAATCGGTCCGCGCGTCGTTCCGCCAGGATGTTGCCGACGACGTCCATGAGTCCCGACCCTAGCAGCAGGCTGCGGAAAAATGGATGCGGGCGTGGCCGTCGGCCGCGGGCGTTCCCTTCGCGAACGGCGGCCGAGAGTTTTTGACGCCAGAGCCGAGTGCCCTGCAGACTCCCTTAGGCCAATTACTCATCTCCGCTCCTGTCGGGCGCGTCGAGCGCCCGCTGAAAAAACCTCGCCGCTCCTCGGTCCCGAGCCCGCCTTGGCGGCGAGGGATGCCGCCGCATCGCCGTCGTCGCGGCTTCTTGCATTTGACCCCACGGCGCTCGTAACGCTATCCCACAGCCTTCTTTCACAACCTGCGAGCGCGCGGGCCTCACTTCCGGGAAGACCCCGACGTCTCCGTCACCAGACCGAGGCTTTCGATCCCCATCCGATTGAGCAGATCGAGGGTCTCGATGACAGTGCCGTAGGAGAGTCCCCGATCCGCCTTGAGCAGAACGGCTTTCTCCCTGCGCCCGCGAAGAATGGCGCGCAGCCGCTCCTTGAGCAGCCCGCGGGCGACGGGGGTTTCGTTGATGTAGTAGAGGCCGTCGCGAGAGATCGAAAGGACGATGGGGTCTTCGACGGTGGAACGGAGATTGGTGGTGGCGGTCTTCGGAAGAGCGACGGAGATGCCCTGGTGAAGCATGGGCGCGGTGACCATGAAGATGATGAGCAGCACGAGAATGACATCGACCAGAGGCGTGACGTTGATGTCCGCGAGGTGGTCGAACGGGTCGCCGGTTTGACGCTGGAAGGCCATTTTAGGAGGGTCGTGAGTTATGGGTCGTGAGTCGAGAGCCGTCCTTCATTGCTTACCTCCTCATGACCCATGACCCATGATTTACGACTCACGAGCGCCCTACGTAAAGTTCCGCTCGGCCAGATTGATGAACTCTAGGGAGAAGTCCTCCATTCCCGCGCGCTGTTCCCGGACCTTTCCCATGAAGTAGTTATAGAAGATCAGCGCCGGAATCGCGGCCGCGAGGCCGGCGGCCGTGTTGATGAGGGCCTCCGAGATTCCGGGCGCGACCGCCGCGATCGATGTCGATCCGGTCTGGCCAATTGCCCGAAAAGATTGCATAATTCCCCAGACAGTGCCGAACAGACCGATGAACGGGCAGGCCGCCGCCGTCGTGGCGAGGAAGGTCATGTGTCGCGTCAATCGCGACATCTCCACGCCGATCGCGCGCTCCAGAGCCCGCTCGATTCCAGAAATGTTCTTGATCAAGAGCTTGCCCTGTGCCCCGCCGGTGGTCGGAGCGTCGTCGGCGCGATTGGCCTTCACCTGGGCGTCGAGCTCTGCGTAGCCCGCCTTGAAGAGGGTCGTCAAAGGCGTGTCGGCCAGATCCCCGGCGAAGGTATTGACCTCCGAGAAGCGCTTGGATTTCCGAAAGAACGAGACGAACTTCGCCGACTGGCGCGAGACCCTCCGGAGCCGAATGAATTTGGCGAAAATGATCACCCAGGAGATAAAAGAGAACAGCAGCAAGATGCCCAGGACGACTCGCGCGGTCGTCCCCGTCTCGCCGAAGGCGGAGAGGATCGAGGACTGGCCGGGGAGGTTTTCTGAGGTGACGGGCTGAAAGGCGAGTGCCAGCATTGGTTTCGACCGTAACATAGGGTACGGAGAGGGTCAAAGGGAATGGAGCCGCGAACCGAAGACGTTGTCCCGAAGGTGAGGCGAACCGTGTGCCGGTTGATTCTCGCGGTCGCGCTCGGCGCATCCGCCTCCATCGCTTTCGCGCGGCCGACCGAGATCCTTCCCGCCAGCGAGATCACTCCGGGAATGAAAGGCTACGGCCTCTCGGATCTCGGAGACGGGAAAGGAGTCCAGCGGTTCGATGTCGAGATCGTCGGGCTACTGAAGAGCTATGCGCCCAAACAGGACCTGATTCTCGCTCGAATCCTCGCCGACGCCATCGACCGCACGGGAATCATCGCCGGCATGAGCGGAAGCCCGATCTACGTCGACGGGAAGCTCGTCGGAGCTCTGGCCTACGGCTGGCCCTTCTCACGCGAAGCGATCTGCGGAATCACGCCGATTCAGAGCATGCTCGACATCCGGAAAGCGCCGGCCTCCCCTCCGGTTCCGATGGGCGGCGCGGCGGCGCGGACGGCCGCCTTCACCACGGCTTTCCGCGACTTTCGTTTTCGCGAGCCGTTCGAAGAATTGCTCAAGGCGTTTCGAGGCGAGCCGGCGACGTCGGGCCCGGCCCCCCTGCCTCTTCCCGTCTCTCTTTCCGGCGCGATCGAGCCCGGCCGTCTCTTCGGGCGGATCGCCGAAGCGGCCGGCTGGATGGTGACCCCATCCGGCGCTTCGACTCCGGCCGCGCCAGAAGTCGTCACGCCGAACGAATCGCGTCTCGAGCCGGGCTCCGCCGTCGCGGCGGTCCTTCTTTCAGGAGACATGGTTCTTTCCGCGACCGGCACCGTTACCTGGGTCGAGGGCAACTCGCTTCTCGCATTCGGCCATCCCTTCCTCTCCATGGGGCCGGTCGATATGCCGATGGCAAGCGCCGACGTCCTGACGGTCCTGCCGTCGCTCTATCGCTCTTTCAAGTTCTCCACTACCGGCTCGGTTCTCGGCTCGGTCTCCCAGGATCGTTCCACGGGCATTCTCGGCAGCTTCGGCAGGCCCCCGACGATGGTGCCGGTCACGGTCCGAATGACCTCGGAGGACTTCCCGACACAGACGTTCCGCTTCGAGGTCGTCCACAATTCGATGCTCACGCCCATCCTCGTCGCCGTCGCGACCGACAACGTCTTGACAACCCTGGAGAAACGCGCGGGCGAGCGCACGATCGTGTGGAAATCATCGATTCGCACTCCGGAGCGGACGGTGCGCTGGGACTCGGTCTTCTCGGGCCTATCGGCGCGCGAAGAAGCGGTCAGCTCCGTGGCTCTGCTGACGAACTACCTCATGGCGAACGAATTTCGAGATCTTCCTATCCAGTCGGTCGACGTCGAGATCGCTCACTCGGACCGGCTGCAGAGCGCGCGCGTCGTGCACGTCGAGGCGCAGAAGGAGAAGGTCCTACCGGGAGAAAACGTACCCGTGTGGGTGGATCTGGAGGACTTCCGGGGAGGGCCGCGGCGCGTCGTGATGACCCTTCGTGTCCCTTCGGACGCACCACCGGGCCCGTTGACGGTGTTCGTCGGCGACGGCAACGCGGCCACCGCCTATGACCTCGCCCTCTATCCCCCGGATCCGCACTCTCTCGATCAGGTGCTCGACTTCCTGGCGCGCGTAAGGCCGCCCAACTCGCTCAACCTTCTGGTTTACCGGAGCGCGCCGGGCGCGGTCGTCAACGGAGAGCCGCTCGCCGCGTTGCCGCCGACCCGGGCGGCGCTCCTGCGCGACCGCGGGCCCGGCGACGGAACACCGGACCTCGGTTATCTCCGGCTGCAGGCCGACTCGATCGAGCAGCCGGTTCCGGTCTCGGGCTCCGCTCGGCTGAATCTGGAAGTGCTCCCGAGGCTCTGGTGAGGCGGGGCGGCCCCGGTTTTCTGGCTCTGGGCCTCGCCCTATCTCTGTGCTCCCCGGCGCTCGACGCGGCCGCCGTCCGGATCTGGAAATTGGACTCTGCGGCCGACTTTTCTCTGGGTGAGGCGCGCGGCGTCTCGGTCTGGGCGGACGGGAGCCTACGCGCCGGAAAGGCGCTCGTGAAAGTCGACGGAGTCGTCGAGCCGATCCTCTTCGCCGCGGCTCCGGGTCGCGGGGGGGACGTCTACGTGGGAACGGGGGACTCGGGAAAGGTCCTGCGCATCTCTTCGTCCGGCAAGGTCGAGACTTATGCGACGCTGGCCGAAAAAGAGGTGACGGCCTTGCGGATGGGCCCCGATGGCGCCCTCTACGCCGGCGCCTCGCCCGGCGGCAAGATCTATCGCATCGAGAAGGGAAAACCCTTCTTGTACTACGACACGAAAGCGCAGTACGTCTGGGCGCTCGCCTTCGACGGTCCGGTCCTCTACGTGGCCACCGGCCTCCCGGGGGAGATTCATCGCGTGAAGTCGGCGGGTCAGGGGGAGCGGGTCCATGCCACGTCGGATGCGCACGTTCGGACTCTCTTCGCGGACGAAAAGGGGCGCCTTTGGGCGGGGACTTCGGGCTCGGGCCTGGTGCTGCGCGTCGATAAGACGGGACGAGTCGCCACGCTCTACGATTCCGGAAAGCCCGAGGTGACGTCGATCGCAGCGGACCGTCTGGGCCGCGTCTGGGCCGCCGTGGGGGCGGCGGACATCGCCCCCGGCGGGGGGGAGCCCGTTTCGGTTCCCGTCGCCAACCCGACGACGAAGACGTCGAGGAGCGGCGCGGCCGGCGACGACGAGGACAAGGGCAAGGCCGAGGTCACGGTGAGCGTCTCCGCCCCCCGCCTCGCTCCCTCGCGGGGTTCTTCTCGGGGGGGGTATTCCTCAGAAGTGGTTCTGTTCGAGGAGGGAGAGCCTCCGCGGCCCGTCTGGTCGAGCGCCGATGAAGTCGTGTTCGATCTGGCGCGCGACGCTGACGGCAGCGGAGTCATCGCGGCCACCGGGCCAAAGGGGAAGCTCTACGCCGTCGCCGCCGACTCCTCGGCCCTGCTGCGGACCTTCGACGAGAAACAACTGACCTTTCTCGTGGGTGAGGACGTCGGCACCAACGGATCGAGCGCCTTCTATCGGCCGAAGGGTGGAGCCGTGACGGGCGAGTACGTCTCGCCCGTGAAGGACACGGGACGCACCAGCCGTTTTGGAGCCTTCCGCTGGGAGGGGGAAGCTCCATCCGGCTCGAAGGTCGAATTCGCCTTCCGCTCGGGGGAGTCCGCCATGCCCGACTCGACCTGGAGCCCGTGGTCGACTCTTGCCGGAGGGGATCGAACGCTCAAAGTCGACGCGCCGGATGGCCGGTTCCTTCAGTGGAAGGTGCGCATGACGAGCGACGAAGGGGCCTCGCCGCGGGTGCATCGCACGGAAGCTGCCTATCGAAACCACAACGCGGCGCCGGTCGTCGATAGTCTGGCGGCGCTCGATCCCTCGGAGGTTCTGGTGCGGTCGGGCTCGAGCGGATCGAACGTCTTCGAAGCCTCCGCTCCCGACGAGCGAGGGATCTTCACGAGCCTCGAGGAGTCCAAGTCGGAGGGATCGCCGCGCAAGCTCTTCCGCAAGGGGTATCGGACACTGACGTGGAAGGCGTCGGACCCCGATGGAGATGCCCTGACCTACGAGCTCGAGTTTCGTCCGGTTGGCGCCAAGAAGTGGATCTCCTTGAAGAAGGAGCTTCGCGATACTTCTTATTCCTTCGATTCGACCTCGGTTCCGGACGGGGACTACGTCTTTCGCGTGTCGGCTTCGGACGCCGAGGCGAATCCCGGCGAAGCGAAGACGACCTCGCGCGAGTCTTCGTCCGTCCGAGTCGACAATACGCCTCCCGCGATCCGACAGGTCTCGAGCGATCCCGGCGTTTTCGAGTTCGAGGCTTCGGATGCGGCCTCACCGCTTCTGGAAGCCGAGTACAGCGTCGACGCGAAGAGGTGGACGCGCGTCGAGCCGAAGGACGGCCTCTCCGATTCCATGAAGGAATCCTACGTGATCCATCTTCCCCCGGAGGTCCGCGGCGGCTATCTGCTGATCCGCGTTACCGATGCTTCGCGCAACGTCGCAGTGGCGTCTTTTTCGGCGCCGTAACAAACGACCCTCGAGTTAAGGCGCCTGGCGTCTCGAGTTCCCGCTCTCAAGTCTCGGTCATAATCCCGCCGACATGAAGCGCGCTGCCGTCGTGGGAGCCCTGGGATTGTTGTTCGGAGCCGCCTGCCGCGCCCGGGAAGAGCGCATTCCTCTCCGGATCACGACACCCGCTTCGGCAGCCGCGCCGACTCCCGTGCTGGGTTTCATCGACGAATCGCAGGAGGGCCCGCCGGTGGAGGGAGGGGTTCTGTATCGCCGGCTGGTCGGGGAGCCGACGACCCTCAATGCCGTTCTGCAGTCGAGCGCTCCGGAAGCGCAGGTGCTGCAATATGTTGTCCGCAACCTCTTCGACTTCGACGCGAGCCTGAACCTCAACGCGAGCCTCGCCGAGGGGGTCGAGGCGTCGGCCGACGGGCGTGATTACACGATCACGATCCGGGCCGAGTCGACGTGGGAGGATGGCCGGCCCGTCACGGCGCGAGACGCGGTCTTCACGATCCGCAAGGTCGTAGATCCGGGCGTGGCGGCCCCCGTTTTCAAGCCGTTGTACGAGGACCTCGACTCGGTGGAGGCGCTCGATGCGCGTCGCTTCCATGTCCGCTTCCGTAAGCCCTATGCCTTTCGGACGATGGCGTTCGTCCTGCCGTTGCTTCCGGAGCACCGATTTCCGAAGCCGGGCGCATCGGCGTTTCTGAAATCCCGTGAGAACCGCTCTCCGCTGTCCGACGGTCCTTACCGCGTCGTCTCGTGGCGGACGCAGGAGTCCGTCGAGCTCGAGCGAAACCCGCGCTTTGCCGGGCCGCGGGGACACTTCGACCGGATCGTCTTTCGGATTCTTCCGGACCACACTACGGCCTATCGCCTGCTCGTCAACGGGGAGCTCGACGAGGACCAGATTGATTCTGCGATGAAGGAGAGGGGAGCGAAGGATCCGGCCTTCGCCGTCTGCTGCCGGGTCGTCGAGTTCTACAATCTCGATTACAACTACATCACGCTGAACAACCGTTCCCCCTTCTTTGCCGACGCCCGCGTGCGGCGGGCGCTGACGATGCTGCTCGACCGAGCCTCGATCATCCGCAATCTCTACAAGGGCTCCGCCCGGATCATCTCGGGGCCGTGGGCCCCCGACTCGCCGGCCTACGACGCGAGCATCGCGCCGCTTCCGTTCGACCGGGCGGCCGCCGCGAAGCTCCTCGACGAGGCGGGATGGACGGATACCAACCGCAACGGAATCCGCGACCGTGGAGGGCGCGAGTTCGAGTTCGACCTGCTCGTCTCGGCGGGCTCGACGGTCGGGCAGCAGATCGACGAGATGCTCGCCGCGGAGCTCGCACGCGTGGGGATCACGGCGCGCGTGCGAACGATGGAGTGGGCGGCGTTCGTCGAGCGCGTGGATGCCGGCGAATTCCAGGCCGCCTCGCTCGCCTGGTCGGCGGTCGATCCGAACCCGGATCCCTACTTCTACTGGCATTCCTCGCAGTGCGCTCCGAAGGGTCTGAACGACGGCTGTTACCGCAATCCCGAGGCGGATCGCCTCATGGAGGAGGCGCGCCGCGAAATGGACTCGAACCGACGTCGGGATCTGCTCCATCGGCTCCACCGGATCTTCCGCGACGACGCTCCCGCAGTCTTCGTCGCGAATGCCTCGCAGAAGGTCGCGTTTTCGCGCCGCATCCGGGGACTCGTGACTTCTCCCCTCGGTCTCTATGGAATCTGGCCAGGGCCGCTGCAATGGTGGGCTGCACCGGAGCCGACCCGAGAAAGCCGGGGGACCTTGCGGTCCCCCGAACCCCCAGCACGGAGGCCGGGGACGTGATCGCCTACGTCGTCCGGCGATTGCTGCTCGCCGTTCCCACGCTCTTCGGAATCGCGCTGGTTGTCTTCCTGCTAGTCCATCTGGCTCCGGGCAGCCCCATCTCCGGAGGACCCGATTCGGTGCGGAGGGCCTCCGGACGCAGCATGGAGGAGATGCGCCGCCTCTACGGGCTCGATCGGCCGTTGCCGGAACGATTCTTGATGTGGATGGGCCGCGTCGTTCGATTCGACATGGGGGAGTCGTTCGTCGATCACCGGCCGGTCTCCGAGCGCATCCGGGAGGCCCTCCCGAACACCCTCCTGCTCAACGGCGTCGCCCTGCTTCTGGCGCTCGCTTTCGCCATTCCCCTCGGCGTGATCGCCGGCGGCAACCCCGAGGGGGCCTTCGATCGCGTTTCGGGCGCGGCGCTGTTCGCCCTCTATTCCCTGCCGACGTTCTGGGCGGCCCTGCTCGCACAGACCCTCTTCGCCGTGCAGCTGCGGTGGCTTCCGCTCTACGGTGTGGCTTCGGACACGGCCCCGGCCGGCCCGGCCGGCGTCTTCGACCGGCTCTCTCATCTCGCGCTCCCCGTGACTTGCCTGACTTACGGCACGCTTGCCTTCGTCGCGCGCTTGATTCGCGCCGGCGTCGCGGAGGCGCGCACCAGCGATTACATGCTGGCCGCGCGCGCGCGGGGCGCCTCGATGCGCGAGGCCCTGTGGAGGCATGCCTTCCGCAACGCGCTGCTGCCTCTGATCACGTTGTTCGGTTTGCTCCTGCCGGCGCTGCTTTCCGGAAGCGTGATCGTCGAGAGGATCTTTGCATGGCCGGGCCTGGGGCGCCTCTACTTCGACTCGATCCTCTCGCGCGACTATCCCGTCATCTTGGCCCTTTCGCTGCTCTCCGCCATCGTCACTCTTCTGGCGACACTCGCCTCCGACCTCGCCGCCGCGGCGGCCGATCCCCGCGTCCGCGACGGCGCGGCGAGCTAGGAGTCGTGGCGCGTGTTTCGCGTGGCGCGACTCCCGGCGAGCGCTCGCGTGGCTCTGGGCATCGTCCTCCTCCTCTGGATCGTCGCCGCATGCTCCCCCCTCTTTCTCGAGAGATCCCGTGCGATTCGCCTCGAGGAGCGTCTGCGCCCGCCATCGGCGGACCACTGGTGCGGAACCGACGATCTGGGGCGCGATCTCTTGGCGCGGATCATCGCGGCGACTCCGATCTCGCTCGCGATTGGGCTCGTGGCGGCCGCCGTCTCGCTCACCGTGGGATTCGCGATCGGGGCCACGGCCGGGTATTTCGGCGGGGGGGTGGATCTGGCGCTCTCGCGGCTGATCGAGGTGATGTTGTGTTTCCCGGTTCTCTTCTTGCTCCTGGCGCTGGCGGCGCTGCTGCCCCCTTCGCCGTGGACGGTCATTTTCGCGATCGGGCTGACCACGTGGGCCAACGACGCACGATACGCCCGCTCTGAGATCCAAAAGATCCGCGAGCTCGACTACGCCCGGGCGGCCAAGGTCATGGGGGCCTCGACCCCGCGAATTCTGGTTCGACACTTGCTTCCCAACGCGCTCGCGCCGTTGATCGTGTCGGCGGCCTTCGGCGTGGGCTGGGCGATTCTCGCGGAGGCCTCTCTCTCCTTCCTGGGCGTGGGACTCCCGGCTCCGGCGACCTCCTGGGGCGGGATTCTGTCGGCGGCGCCCAACTCTATCGAGGAAGCCTGGTGGATAGCGCTCTTCCCGGGGCTGGCGTTGTTCCTGACGGTGTCCGCCTATAATCTGCTGGCCGAAGGGCTTCGCGCCGCCACAACCGAAGGGGGAAGGAAAGCATGACGGAGCGCATTGCCGTCTATCCCGGCTCCTTTGATCCCCTGACCAACGGACACCTAGACATTCTGGCGCGCGGCAGACGCCTGGCGGACCGCGTGATCGTCGCGATTCTCGAGCAGGACCAGAAGACGCCGCTCTTCACCGTCGAGGAGCGATTGGGGATGATCCGGGAGATCGTAGGAGGCGACGCTTCGATATCGGTCAGCTCCTTTACGGGACTGCTCGTCGATTTCGCGAAGGCGTCGGGAGCCACCATCATCGTGCGGGGATTGCGGGCGGTATCGGATTACGAGTACGAGCTGCAGATGGCATTGATGAACCGGCGATTAGCGCCGGGAATCGAGACCGTCTTTCTCATGGCCAAGGAGGAGTACTCCTATGTCTCCAGCCGCCTCGTCAAAGAGCTCGCCCGGCTGGGGGGCGACATGACGGGTCTCGTCCCCAACCTGGTGAGGCAGCGGCTCGCCGACCGGTTCTGACTCGCGCTTGACGGAGCCTTGGACCTGAGACATGAGACATGAGCCCGAAGTCTCGCGCGTCGTCGAGACGAACCTGCGCGTGCGCTACTCCGAAACGGACCAGATGGGAATCGTCTATCACGCCCACTATTTGATCTGGTTCGAGATCGGGCGCACCGAGTGGTGCCGGGCGGCGGGGGCGCCGTACGCGGAGATGGAGCGATCGGGTCTATTGATTCCGGTCACCCGTGTGGAGTGCGCGTTCCGGCGGACGTCGAGCTACGACGACTTAATCCGGATCCTCACGCGCATGAGGGAGCTTTCGAGCCGGGGATGCACGTTCGCCTACGAAATCCGCAATCCGGCCGGCGATCTCCTCGCCGACGGCGCCAGCCGCCACGTCTTCACCGATCCGGACGGCCGACCCCGGCGCGGGGATGCCACCGTCCTCCGGACGCTCGAGTCGTTCCGAGGCGTGAACCGATGGGAGGCTCCATGATCGCTCGCTTGTGGCACGGCGCGGTGCCCGTGGCCAAAGCCGCCGACTACGCTCGCTATCTGGAGAAGACCGGGGTCCCCGACTACCGAGCGACGCCCGGAAACCGTGGCGTCTACGTGCTCCAGCGGCGGGAGGGGGAGGTCGCACACTTTCTGCTCGTCTCGCTCTGGGAGTCGGCCGACGCGATCCGGACGTTTGCCGGCGAGGAGATCGAGCGCGCGCGCTATTATCCGGAGGATACCGCCTTCCTTTTGGAGCTCGAGCCGAACGTGACGCATTACGAGGTGCTCATCGGCCCTGATATATAAGTGAATGCTTATATATTGCGCGACCTCCCAATGCCGTATCGGACGATCGTCCACAGGATCTTGGCGCCCGCACGGAGGCTTCCGGCGAGCGTGCCCGTGATCTTCGATACGCCCACGCGCCGCCGATAGGAAACGGGAACCTCCGCAACCCGCAACCCGCGGCGCACGGCCTTGACCTGCATTTCAGAGGTCCAGCCGAAATCGGTGTCCTCCATGCCGAGCCGCCGGTAGGCCTCCCAGCGGATCGCACGGAAGGGACCCAGGTCCGTGTACCGGTAGCCGTACAGGAGCCGGATCAAGAGGCAGGCGAGCACGTTTCCGAAGCGCGCCTGGGGCGCCAGCGCTCCGCGTTCCCGCCGGCCGGCAGTCCGGGATCCGATGACAAGGTCCGCGCCCTCCGCGATCGCCTCGAGCAGGCGCGGCATCTCGTCGGGGTGATCCGAAAAATCGCCGTCTAGAAAGACCAGCACGTCCGGGGGCGTCCCCCCCAACGCCTCGACGCCGGCGAGGCACGCGCTGCCGTAGCCCCGCCGTCGCTCCCGCACCAGGCGTACCGGAAGATCCCGGGCAATCGCGTCGGTGCCGTCGGTCGAGCCGTTGTCCACGACGACGATCTCGTCGACGACCGCCTTCGGAATCGCGGCGACGACGAGCGGGAGGGATTCGCGCTCGTTGAAGACAGGAATGAGCACGGCGACGCGCGGCCGGCCGTTCTTCATGGCAGCGGGCGAGCCGGCAGACGCCCCCTGGCCACCGCCACGCCGAGGCCAGCAAGGATCAGGATCGCCGCGAGCAACGTCCTCTTCGTCAGCGCCTCGCCCAGGATGAGGATCGCGAGGACCGTCGAGATGAGGGGCTGAAGGAAGACGTAGAAGGCGACGTGCGATGCATGGGTGCGGGCGAGAGCCCACGAGTTCGCGAGGTAGGGGAAGACGGTGCAGAAGAGGATGACCGCCACGAGCGAACCCCAGGCCAGCGACGTGACTCGCGAGGGCTCGAACCGCCGAAGCGCCGGCAGAGCGACGAGCACGATGAATACGGCACCGTAGCGGAAGACGGCCGCGGTGAAGGTGGCAACACGATAGTGCGCGAGGACCGGTCGCGAAAGCACAAGATAGAGCGAATACGAGGTCGCGTTGGCGAGCAGCAGTAGATCCCCGCGGAAGGACGTGTTCCCGAGGTCGAACCGCTGCGCGTTCAAGAGCGCGAGCGCTCCGCCCCCCGCCAGGACGATACCGGCGGCGGCGCGGCCGGTCATGCGTTCGCGCCCGAGCATGACGGCCGCGGCAAGCGTGAAGACTGGAATCGTCGCGGTCAAGATGCTGGTGGCGATCGCCGTCGTGAAGAAGAGTCCGAAGATGAAGAGCAGTTGATTGAAGGAGACGCCGAGAAGGCCGTAGAAGAATATCCGGGGCCGATCGGCACGCCGGATCTCCTCGCGAGGGCCAACGCGACGGATCCCCTCGAGCAGCGTCGCGGCCGCCACGACGCGGAAGGCGGCGAAGGGAAAGGGGCCGATCGAGGCTAGCGCGAGCTTGCCGAAGATCGGAAAGAGGGCGAACCCCGTCTGGGCCCCGATGAGCGCGAGATGGATCTCCCAGGAGCGCGCCTCGGGGCGGGCGCTCACGCGAAGGGGAGAGGAGCCACGACGGCACATTGGTCCGGTCGGCCGGCCGCCGCGAGCTCGGCCCCCTCCGGGATCTCGCGGAACGCGAAACCGAGGCCGATCGAGCCGAAACGCGGAGAAATGACGGCGCTCGTGACGCGGCCGAGCTCATGATCCGGTTTTTCCGGATTGGGAAAGGCCGTCCCGGCCGGCACGGCGCTCTTCGGAAACCGGAAGCCGACGAGGCGCCGATTGACGCGCCCGTAGGTTCGCAGTCGGGCCACGATTTCCTGCCCCACGTAGCAGCCCTTGGTCGTCGAGATGGCGCTCTGGAGGCCCACCTCGTCGGGAAGGTTCGATTCGTCCGCGTCCTGCCCGAACCGCGGCCGCCCCGCCTCGACGCGAAGAATCTCCGCGGTGTGGGGCCCGACGACGATCGATCCCGCCTCGTCGAGCCGCCCCTCGAGCTCGGCGCGCAGGGGGGCCGGAGCGAGGATCTCGCCGGCGAGCTCTCCTTCCGCGGGAAGCCGGATTCCGCCGGCGGGAGCCGCGATGGACGCGGCCAGCGGACCATAGAGAGCCGTGCGAAAAAACTCCTCCGAAGCATCGCGAATGCTTACTTTCTGAAAGACGGCGTACTTCGACAGGTGCGCGGCGACGGCGGCGCGGCGGGAACCGGGAATGAGCAGCAGCATTCGATCCGGGAGCGCGACGACGCTTCCGAAGTAGAGGAGCTTCCCCTTCGGCGTTAAGCCCGCCGTGGGGCGGGAATGCCCGGTCGCTAGCGTGCCGACGTCCTGAGTGAGTTGCCCCTGGAGGAACGCCACTCGGTCGGCGCCTTCCAGCGAGATCACGCCGGAGTCGCGGTGGCGGTGAGCGAGGCGCGAAAGAACCGCGGCGTAGTCGAATGGGTCCGACGTCTGCTCGGGCGCAACGGTCATCGCGGGCCGGAGCTACTTCGGGATGATCTCGCCACGGACCCGCACCTTCGGCGAATCGGCGGCGTCGATGGTGCGCATGCGCCCGGAGACTCGAATCGCGTCGTCGATCTTGCCGGCGTCGACTGTGCCGCTCCGATCGTCTGCCTTGACGACCTTCCCGTTCTTGTCCAGGACCTCGATCCAGAGTTTGACCTTGCAGTCCCTGTCACCGCGGTTGTCGATGTGGAACTCCCACCAGAGCCATGACTTGTCGCTCGGGTCTCTCTGGCGCGCCTTTTCGATGTCCTCCGAGTCCGGATAGTTGCGCACCTGAACGCTCCGGATCGTGCACCTCTGATGGGTCCAGTCCAGCTTCTGATCGCCGCTCCGGGGAAAAGCAATGGTCTTCTCGAAACGCCCGTCATCCCCGAGGAGGGGGGTGGCGGCGAGGAGAAGAGCCGCCAGGAGCGAAAGCCGACTCCTCATGTTCACCTCGCGTGCGAAGCGTATCATTGCCGCGATGTCGTCGTCCGAGGAGCGTCCGGATCTGCACGTCATCGACATCTTCATGATGTCGGTCAAGTGTGGCAACTGCGACTCCTACCAGGCGATCGTGAAGTTCCGGAAAGCCGGGGATAAGAACATCTACACGTACGAGTGCGAGAACGAGATCTGCGATCCCAACGTGACGCGCACGATCCTGGAGGTCCCGAAGCATCTGGACAACTCGACGCGCCGGGCCGAGGAGCTCCCTTACTACAGCCGGGAAGAAGAGCCCGAAGAGCCGCCGGAGTGAGCCGACAGGGCCGGCCCCGAATCGCTTAGAATAGAGCCTTCGTGAGCCTTCAAACGGCCACGCAGGAGGCTCGCGGGCTTGCCCCCGACCTTCTGCAGCGCCTGCGGAAACGCCTCGCCGACTCGCCCGCTCTGGGCTGGCTGCGCCCGAGCCTGGAGGAGCTTTCCCTCGACCACTGCGTCCTTCGACTGCCGTACCGGGAGGAGACCACCAACGGGTCGGGGACCGTGCACGGAGGAGTGCTCGCCACCCTCGCGGACTCCGCGGTGGCGTTTGCGCTGGCCACGAATTTCGACGGAAAGATGGGATTCGCGACCGCGGACTTGACGGTCCACTTCCTGCACCGGGCCAAGGGGGAGGTCCTGGCGCGGGCGCGAATCCTCAAGAAAGGAAAGCGTGTCAATGTCGGAGAGGTCGAGATCGTCGATGGTACCGGGCGAGAAGTCGCGCGGGCCCTGGCGACCTTCGTGCTGACAACTTCCTCCTTCGATTACGCTCCTGAAAGGACACCATGATCGACGATACCGTTCCGTTTCCCGCGGCCGAGACCGCGGAGACGGACAGGAAGCCCGCCCGACGTCGCCGAGGCGGCGCCCGGCGGCACAAGGCATTTCCAATTCCCGCCGAGGAGGCACCGCCGCCGGTGCTCCCCCCCATGAGCTCGGCGACGGCTCCCATGAGCGTGGCGCCGGTTCCTCCCGCGCGGACCTCGGTTGACCAGCGGCTCTCTCTGTTCATCGACTTCGAGAACATCGCCCTCGGGGTTCGGGACGCGCAGTACAAGAAGTTCGACATCCACCTGGTGCTCCAGCGACTCATCGAGAAGGGACGCATCGTATACAAGAAGGCCTACGCAGACTGGACGCGATACTCCGAATACAAGCGCGAGTTTCACGAGGCCGCGATCGAGCTCGTGGACATCCCCCAGCGCAACTATGCGGCCAAGAACTCGGCCGACATACGCATGGTCGTGGACGCCATGGACTTGGTCGCCTCCAAAGGGCACATCACCACGTTCGTGATCTGCTCGGGCGATTCGGATTTCTCGCCGCTGGTCTCCAAGCTGAAGGAGAACGACAAGAGCGTCATCGGCGTCGGCGTGAAGAACTCCACGTCCAACCTGCTCATCTCCAACTGCGACGAGTTCATCTTCTACGAGGATCTCGTCCGCGAGACGCGGGCCATGCCCTCGATCGACAACCTGCCGAAGAAAAAGCAGGAAGTCTTCCGGCTCGTCCTCGACTCCATCCAGGCTCTGCGGCGCGAGAACTACGATGTCATCTGGGGCTCGATGATCAAACAGACGATGCAGCGCAAGCAGCCCTACTTCAACGAGTCGTACTACGGCTACAAGTCCTTTTCGGAGCTGCTCGAGGATGCCGAGCGGCACGGCATCGTCACGATGAAGAAGGACGCCAAGAGCGGCGGCTACGTGGTCTCCGCCTGAAAAGGGTTTCTTGTTTCTGGTTTCTGGTTCTCTCTCTTCAACCAGTAACCAGAGACCAGGAACCAGAAACCTTCGGTATGGTCAGCGTCTCAGTACCAATCGGTCGAGCCCTCCGGCCGGCCCCGAGATCGTGGCATTGACCTGGAGCCCGACGAAGTCTGCTGCGCCCGAGAGGTCCCAAACGATCGAGCGGAAGCCGCGCAGGGAGCTATCCGAATTGGGGTGGATGACTTTGGACAGAACGTCGGTCCCCCGTCCGGAAGCATAGGGTGGGGAGAGATAGAGATAGGATAGGAAACCGCTCGCGTTCACCCCCGCCTGGACGAGATAGTCGGTCTCGAGGGATTCGATGAGCAGGTACCTCGTCTCTTCCGGGTTGCGGCGCTGTCCCTCGAGCGCTCGCCAGAGGCGGTCTCGCCGGGGAACCCACGGGGGGAACGGAATGAAGTCGACGTTCGGCGCGGCGCCGCGCGGGGAGGCGAGAAGGGCACCCGAGATCTCGCGCAGCCGCCGCTGTCCGTCCGGAACCGTGAGATAGCCCGCACCCGCGCCGCCGCGCCCGGGATCCGTCAGCGTGACACCGGCAGAGACCAGGTTGCCGGACCGATCGGTCTCGAGCGACACCTCACGCAGCGCCGGGCGCGGGGGAGGGCCCGCGATCGTGGTCGCGACCTTGCCCTCCCAGCGACCCGTCAGGTCCAGCGCCCACGGCGCGGGGGTCGGCGGCGCCGTGAGGTTCGCCTTTTCGGCAGCCGCCGGCGAACGCGTGCTCCAGTACAGGACTCCGACGAATAGGAGTATGGTCAGGCTCGCCAGGGCGATCCGGTGCGGCCGGGGAATGCCGTGCCAGCCGAAGGTCGCCCGCGTGGGCGTCGAACGCGCAGGAGGTTGCGGCGGCTCCAGGGATCTGTCGAGCCGCTTGCGGCACTTCAGACATTCCACCGACGGAATCTGCGTGAATCCGCAGTGAGGACACGTGACCCAGGACATGACGCCCATGGTAGCAGGCGGAGCCCGGCACCTAGGGGATTGGAGATTTGAGATTGGTGATTTGTGATTTGTGATTGAGACGATCGACCGTGTCTATCGGCAATCACCAATCACCAATCGGCAATCGCCAATTCCCTTCTAGATCTCCCGGAAGAAGAACCGATCCAGTACCGACATGCGCTCCCGGAGCTCTTTGGAATCCGGTTCCATGAGCCATAGCGCGGCCTTGATCGAGGACGCGAGCGAATTGCCGTCCTGCGGCGTGAAACAGAAGCCGATGATCTCGCGCCCTTTTACCGACATCGTCGGCGCCGAGATGACGGCTTGGGAGAGGATCCGGCCGTAGTAGCCGTGGTCACGGCCGAAAGAGAAGATCTGGTTGGCCGAGCGCCTCTCGGTGACCGCGATCCGGCGATTGCAACGGAGCTGCGATAGGACCTTCTCACGCGTCGTCGGCTTGGAGACCTCCATGTCGAACCAGAGTGAGTGCATGTACTGGGTGTTCAACTTCATCGCCGAGGAGAAGATGGGCGGCTTCCAGCCGATCGTCGATAGCAGTGCCGAGGCGTCGCGGGCATGATGTGTTCCGAACTCCGCGTCATCGTGTTTTCCGACCGACGGGGCCGGTGCGAAGCCCGAGTCCTGCGAGACGTCGTTGGCCCGACGCATACACACGAAGCGTCCCCTCGTCAAGATTCGGGCGCCCGAGTCTTCCGATCCGAGCGTGGTGATCAGGCAGGCGATGTTGTGCGTGTTGCAGGAGACGATCTGGAGGAAACGGTCTTCGCCGGGAACGAGGGCCTCGTCGTTGATCCCCATCGCATACATCTTGCCGAAGCCGAACTCGCTGCCCTGCGCGAGAAATCCCTTCGGCCCGGAGATCCGCTCGTACTGTATCTTGTTCTCGTTTCCGGCCGGCGTGCAATCGATGACGACGGTGGCCCGCTCGAGGGCCTCCTCGGCCTCGAAAGAAACCTTGTGGCCGAGAGCCTCGAAGTCGGCGGCCTTGTCGGAATCGACGGCGAGCCGGGCGCCTCTCGCGAGCAGATGGTTGACCTTCGCCCGCTCGGTCGTCATCGGCGTGCGCTTGTGGAAGGTGACCTCGTCGATCCCGAGATGCTTTCCGAAATCGGCGAAGAGGCCGATGAGCGGCTCGCCGATCGTGCCCGTACCGACGACATGGACGATCTTCTTCATCGTGTTCTCCTGTCCTTGTGGCTTCGCCTGGGCGGGCTCGCCTCAAGGAAGACGGCGGGAAGGATACGATGAGATCGGCGTTTCGCCAACCGGAGGACGCGAGTCCGTGGCAGGCAGGCTCCAGTCCGTGATGTTCCGCGGTCCAGCCGGAACGCTGGAAGGCCTCTGGAAGGAGGCCGTCGGAAGGCCGCGCGGCGCGGCGGTATTTGCGCATCCGCATCCTCTGCATGGCGGAACGATGCACAGCAGGGTCGTCTACCGCGTGGCGCAAGCCTTGACGAAGTCGGGATACACGACTCTGCGCTTCAATTTTCGGGGAGTGGGGCTCTCGGAGGGACGCTACGACGCCGGAGGAGGCGAGACCCACGATTTTCGCGCGGCGCTCGCGGAGGCGCAGCATCATGCGGGACTGCCGCTGGTCGCGGGAGGCTTCTCGTTTGGAGCGGCGGTGGCGCTTCGGGCGACGGTGAAAGACCCGCGAATCGAAGCGTTCATCGGGCTCGGCCTTCCGGTCGCGACCGAGTCGGGCCGGCAGCTTCCGAGGCCTGCGGCTCCGGCGCTCTTCGCCGTTGGCGAGAGAGACGTCCACGGGCCACCGGAAGACCTGGAGCGTTTTCTCGAGGGGTCGGCGGCGAAGATGGTGGTCATCCCGGGCGCGGACCACTTCTTCGACGGGAGTCTCGAGCTTCTCGAGGCGACGATAACGACATTTCTCGAAGCGCTCCCCGATCGGTCGGCCCGCCGGGAAGAGACGGGGTCGTGAGCTCGGACGCCCCGCTCTCCGACGAGGCTCGCGCCGACCTGCTGCGTTTGGCCCGCGGCACGCTCGAGGCGCATTTCCGGGGTCAGCCCGCGCCCCGGTTGTCTTCCGACCGCGCCGAGACCTTCGGCACGCCTCGCGGGCTCTTCGTGACGCTTCGGAAGCGCGGCCAGCTCCGGGGCTGCATCGGGACGCTGGCGCCCGCGGGGGACTTGACGCGGGTCATCTCCGAATACGCGCTGCGCGCGGCTTTCGAGGACCCGCGCTTCGCGCCGCTCGAAGCCAGCGAGCTGGAAGAGTGCTCGATCGAAATCTCGGTCTTAACGGCGCCGCGGTCCATCGAAGGGCTCGGGGAGATCGAGATCGGTAGCGACGGGTTGATCATCGAGGCATTCGGGCGGAGAGGCTTGCTCCTGCCCCAGGTCGCCACGGAGTGGGGCTTCGATCGAGAGCGTTTTCTCCAGGAGCTATCGAAAAAGGCGGGCCTCCCCCCGCGGGCGTGGGCGCATCCGGAAACGCGTCTCTGGGCGTTTCGCGCAGAGGTGTTCTCGGAATGAAAGGAATCGGAAACCGGCAGAAGAAGGTCGTGGCGCCGAAGAGGGTCTATCAGGCTCCACGGCTCAAGACGAGACCGGGCGAAAAGAAACGGAAGGGCAGGAAGAAGAATTGACGATTGCCGATTGACGATTGTCGATTGGGGCGAGACCATTGACCTTCAATCGTTAATCTTCAATCATCAATCTTCAATTCTCCTGTTTACGCAGCGCCGGCGAGTACAGCAGCAACGCCACTGCCACGGCGGCGTTGAGCGAGTCGACAGGCTCTCGCATCGGGATCGTCAGCTTCCGGTCGAGGTATCGATACGCGCCGGCGGGAAGGCCGAAGCCCTCGGCGCCGACGACGAGGACGGAAGCCGGTGAGAGAGGCCCTTCGAAGGGATCTTCGCCTCCCTCCGCCACGGCGCCGCAAATGGGACGGCTCGCGGCCTTCGCGTCCGCCGCGAAGGGCTCGAAAGAGACGCGCCCGGAGACGGGTATGCGGAGGGCGCTGCCGGCGCTTGCGCGAATGGCGCGTGGATGAAAGAAATCGGCCGTTCCGGGAGCCCCCAGGACCCCGGCGCCGCCTGCCGCCTCCGCAACCCGGACGATAGCGCCGAGGTTGCCGGGATCCTGAATGCCGAAGAGGAACACGATGGGTCCGGGGCGCGCCAGGATCTCCGCGACGGGAACGTCGCGTCGGCGGGCCACGGCCAGAAGGTGTTGCGGCGTGTGCGAGTCGGCAAGGCGCTCGAGCACCGCGCGCGAAACGAGGCGAGGGTGAGCGGAAGTCAGCGCCGCGAGCCGGCCCGGGCGAATACTCGCGTCGTAGAGGACACAATCGAGCGGGATCCCCGCCCCCACGGCGTCCAGTATCGTTTTCTCCCCCTCGAGTAAGAGATGCGTCTTCTCTTCGAGGCGGCGCACGATCTCCCGGATCAGAGGATTGGACGGCGACTCGATGGCCGGCATCGATCTCCATGCTATAACCCGGCGCGATGAAAACGCTCCGCGACGAGAGCTTCATCACCTCTGCCGTGGAGCTGGCCCCGACGGCCTCGCCGTGGTCGGCGGTCTGGACCTTTCCCGCGATGATCGGCGCCGCGTTCGTCGTCGCTTGGGGGGCGGAGGCCGCCGAATTCCTGATCTCGCAAGGCCTCGCCCTCGCCATCCTCGCTCTCATTCAGACGATGCCGGAATTCGCGGTCGAAGCCGTCATCGCGTGGAAGGCGGGAAAGAATCCGGACATGGTCCACCTCGCGATCGCCAACTTCACGGGCAGCCTCCGGCTTCTCACGGGCTTCGGCTGGCCGATGATCTACGCGGTGGCAGCCTTCTTCTCACGCCGGAAGGAGAAGCGGCCGTTGCGCGCCATAACCCTCGCCGACCAACATGCCGTTGAAGTCCTCGGCCTCCTTCCGCCTCTGGCCTATTTCGTCGTCGTCTGGGGGAAGGGGAACCTGTCGCTTCTGGACGCCGCCTTCTTGACCACGACATACGTCGTGTACCTGGTGATCCTGCTGCGGCTTCCGCCGCGGCCGGAGATGCTGGAAGAGGACGAGGAAATCCCGGCCGTCTCGCGCTGGGCGTTGTCCTTCCACGGCGGCCGGCGGTGGGCGGCAGTCGCCGGTCTCTTTCTGGTCGGAGGCGCGATCATCTTCGTCGTCGCCGAGCCCTTCTTAAACTCCATGATGTCGGTCGCCGTGAGCCTGGGGATCTCGCAGTTCGTTTTCATCCAGTGGGTCGCCCCCTTCATCTCCGAGTTTCCCGAGAAGACTTCGGCCTTCGCCTGGGCCCGCCGGATCACGCGAGCGCCCGTGGCGTTGATGAACATGGTCTCTTCCAACATCAATCAGTGGGGGGTTCTCTCGGGGCTTCTCGCGGTGATCTACTGCTGGAGCCATGGCGATACCTCGCCGCTTCCCTTCGATGAGTTTCAGCGGCTGGAGATCCTCCTGACGATTCTGCAGGCCTTTCTGGGCTGGATCTTCCTCGCCTCGATGAGCTTCGAGACCTATGAGGCGGTCGGTCTATTCCTGCTCTGGCTGATTCAGTTCATGATGCCCTCGTTGCGGCAGGACATGGTCTGGGCATACTCCGTCTGGATCGCGGTAGAACTGATCCTCGTGGCGGCGGGCAAGAAACGCATCAGAGTCTTTTCGGCATTCGCACGGGCATGGAAGGCCCAGGCATGACGGATCTGCCGCTCTCGAAGAGAATCGCCGCGCTGGCGCCCTCTTCGACGACGGCGATGGCCCGGAGGGCCAAGGCCCTTGCCGCCTCCGGAGCGGACGTTGTCGACTTCTCGATCGGCGAGCCCGACTTCGCGACCCCGGCCTTCGTCGGACGCGCCGGCGTGCGAGCGATCGAAACGGGGCGCACCAAGTACACCGACGTCGCGGGGGATGCGGCACTGCGCGACGCGATCGCCCAGAAGTACGTCCGAGAGCAGGGGGCATCGGCGGCTCGGGAAAACGTGATCGTGACGGCGGGAGCGAAGCAGGCGGTCTTCAACGTCTGCCAGGCGCTCTTCGAGGAAGGAGACGAAGTGGCGCTGTTCGCGCCGTACTGGGTGTCTTTTCCGGAGATGGTGCGCTTGACGGGAGCGCGCCCCGTGTTCGTCCGCACAACGCTCGAATCGGGCTGGCATCCGACCGCCGCGGCGCTGGAGAAGGGGGGGACGGCGGCCACGCGCGGCGTCATTCTCAACTCCCCCAACAATCCCACGGGCGCCGTCGTCGACGCGACGGAGCTCTCGCGGATCGCGGACTGGTGCGCGGAGCGAGGAGCATGGCTCATCTCCGACGAGACGTACGACCGCTTTCTCTACGACGGCCGCCCGCATGCCCCCGCCGCCGCGCTGCGGTCCCGTTCGAATCGGATCGTCGTCACCGGGGCGGCGTCGAAGACCTATGCGATGACCGGCTGGCGGCTCGGCTGGGCCCTCGGTCCGGCGGAACTGATCTCGGCGATCGCCTCCTACCAGAGTCACACCACCTCCAATGCGTCCTCGATCTCGCAGGCGGCGGCTCTAGAAGCATTGACCGATCTCGAGAGCTCGAACGCTTCGATCTCCGAGATGCTGGCTCGCTACGAGGCTCGCCGGAAGGTGATGGTGGAAGGGCTCGCCGCCATTCGGGGCGTACGCTGCACAATGCCGGAGGGGGCCTTCTACGCCTTCGCGGACGTGTCGCCGCTCTACGACGCCAAACGTGTGTCCGGATCCGCCGCGTTCTCCGAGAGGCTGCTCACCGAGGCGCATGTGGCCACGGTGCCCGGTGACGCCTTCGGCGAAGACGCCTGTGTGCGGTTTTCCTTCGCGACGCGCGCCGAACGAATCCGGGAGGGCGTACGGCGCATCGCGGACTGGGCCGCGCGTTAGCCCGCGGTTCGGGGCGCCGCGGCGGACCGGGCGACCGTGTAGGTCACGCGCGCCATGGATGAGAGGGCCGGTCGAGCGCGTGGCTCGAGGAATCCGATGTAGGAGCCCCAGGCGGCCACCCGGACGGCGGATCGAACCCAGAGCACACTGAACTGCAACAGGATGAGCAGGGCGATCGCGATCGGCGATGTGGCCGGCATCTCCCAGACGATCGCGAAGAGGAGAAGCACGGCCACGCCCCCGAGGACCAGCCAGAAGAGGAAAAGGCCGAGCGCCCGAAACCAGGAGCCCGAGAGAGACCGCCGGGCGAACCGAAAGGCCCTCCAGGCACCGATCGTCGGCGAATGGCGGCGGGCCGCGCGGGCGAAATCGTAGAGCAACGACAGAATCGCAAACAGCAGCACTCCCACGAGAATCGTGACCCACCGTGCGACCGAGCGGACGGCCGCATCCGGTGGGACATTCTGGAAGAGCCTCTTCGTCATCGCGCCTCCCGCCCCAAACCAGAGCCCGAGGACGATTGCGGCGGCGACGACGAACAGGAAGAAACACTTCAAGTTGTGCCAGAAGTTTCGGCGCGCGGGCTCGACGAACTGGCCGAACGTGAAGGGACCGTGACCGACGACCGCGATGATGCCGCCGGCGAAGAGAAGCTGAAGGAAGACCCCGAGGACACCGCTCCAGAGCGCGGCGCGGCGGGTCGCCCGGATCGCATCCGCCTTTTCGTGGAGGAAGTCGAAGAGATCGGTGGGCGCGAAGGTGGGATGGTTGAGGATGAAGTGGTCGCCGGCGAGGGTGCTCGCGACGGAGTCCGAAAGGGCGGGCGAGAGGGGCATCGCCCCCGAAACGCCGAGGACCGCCGTCGTTACCGCCAGAAGCAGAATGAGCTTGCCGTGCGAGAGCGCGGCGAAACCGGAGGCCAGCGCGCCCCTGCCTTCCACGACTAAGACAGCGTCCACAGAAGCTGCGTGGAGATTCCGATGAGGTATGAGATCCAACCGAAATACTTCACACTCGCCCGCGCGCCGAACGTCTTCGCCGCGCCCGGACCCGAGCGGAGGACCTTCGAGTCGTTCAGGCGATTCCCGTCCCAGGCGTTGACGCGATCAGGATCGACGGCCGCCCACGCCAGCTTCGATCCGTAACGGACCCGATAGCGGACCCAACGGGCGCTCGCGGGCAACATGCGGTCCACAACCGTTCCGTCGGCGAAGACCATGCGTGCGTTCGCTCCATGCGCCCATTCGCCGGTATTGCCGAAGAGAACGAGAGTGTCGTAAGCCTTCTTCTCCTTCCTCGCGTTGCTCGACTTGCTCCGGGCGCCGTTCCCGCCCGCTTTCACCGGATTTCCTCCTTCCCACGTGGTTCGCCCTTCCGCTCGATCGAAGACGCCGGAATCGCGTTCCGCCTCGTCGCTCTTTGCGGAGATGACTCGCCAGTCGAGACGGGAGGTGCCATCCACGAGGTTTCGGCGGTACGTCGAGAGATCCCGGCCCGAGACGCGCTCGAACACATCGAAGAAGTCCGAGGTCGTCGGATGGCGGAAGGACCACTGCTGAAAGTACGCACGTTGCGCCCGCGTGAAGGTTCGGCCACCCAGATCGTTCTTCAGCTGCGCTAAGAGCAGACCCACCTTCGGGTAGGAGTTGACGCCGTAGGAATTTCCGCTCGCAAAGCACCAGGCGCAGCGCCGAATGGGATCGAGATTGGGCAGTCCCGCATACTGGAGGTGAGCCAGCGAGATCTCGTCGCAGCCCAGACCGCCCGGGAGCCGGGCCACGTCCTGCGGACCGTAGGCGAGCGCCATGGCGCGATACTCCGAATCGGTGTTGATGCCCTCGTCGAGCCAGGACTCCTCGAACTCGTTCGAGCCGACCATCCCGTACCAGTATTGGTGTCCGAACTCGTGGATCGTGACGAGCTCGACGGCGCGCACCCCTTCGAGCGGCCAACGCAGCAGAAAACTCGGCGCGACGCCGGTGATGAACGTGGGGTACTCCATGCCGCCGGACCCCAGGCCGTCGTCCGGCGGGTCCACGACCGTGAGCGTCTCGTACGGGTACGCGCCGAACCAGAGCCCGTAGAACGAGAGGCCTTCCTTCGTCGAGCGGATGTAGCGCTCGCGCGCCCGCTCGTGCCCGGGCTGAAGAAGGAGCCGGACAGAAACGGGTCTCAAGGCGATTTCCGCCTCGGACATTCCGAGCTCTTCCGCCGCTTTCGCGCTCCAGCCGCTCGGAACGTCTCGGGCCGGATCGAACCGGAACTCGGTCACGAGCCATCGCGGATCCGCGGTCCAGGCGAAGTCGTGGACGTCCTTCTGGACGTAGCGGTAGGCGGTCTGATCCCCCTTCTTCTCCTCGGAGACGCGCTTCCCGGTCGCTCCGACGATGAACCTCGACGGGACCGTCAGGGTGACGTCGAAGTTGCCGTAATCGGCATAGAACTCGGAGTTAGCGTGGAAGGCGTGGCAGTTCCAGCCGCCGGTCTTTCGCTCCCGCATCCCGGCGGGCTCATACACGCCGATCTTCGGAAACCACTGGCCGACGAGAAAGTAGTCACGGACGACGCCGGTCCGAGCGAAGATCTTGGGCAGCTTCGATCGGAAGGCGATCTCGAGCGTGATCTCTCCGTGCGGCCCGACGGGCGAGCGAAGAGGCACGGAAAGCACGGTCTCGTCGTCTAAATCATTCCCGTCGGGCTGAATGAAGCGGGCGCCGGCCTTCAGCTCCGTCCCCGAGGCGGTCTTCAGCGACGTCACGTCGATCCAGCCCCAGTCCGCCTCCTCGTGGCCCGCCCGCTCGCCGCGAAGCCGGCCCCCCGATTCACGCATGAACGTCGATCGGTTGTTCTTGAATGCGTTCAAGTACAGATGAAACTGAAGCTCCCGAACCGGATCGCCGGAGGGATTCCTCCAGATCAGACGCTCCCGGCCGTCGAGGATCTTCTCCTTCGGATCGAGGCTGACTTCGATCGTGTAGTCCACGACCGGAGGGGAGATCGGACTCGCGGCCGTCAGCGAACTTGCCAGAAGAAGGAGCGGGAAGGCGAAACGTGCCGGAGCCCCGGCAAGTTTCGGAGAAGTTGCCATAAAGTCGCGGAATGCTCTCTTCTGGAAGGATCGGAGTCAATAGAATTCGGGCTTCGAGATGCCGATCGCCTTTCTGACCGGCGGCACGGGTTTCGTCGGCGGCCATGTCGCGCGGGCGCTCGTCGAAGAAGGCTGGACGGTGCGGTTGCTGGCGCGAGATACAGCCCGTGCGCGCGCCGGGTTGCTCGAGGATCTGCCGGCAGAGGTGATCGAGGGTGACCTGACCACGGCGAGTCGGCTCGCCTCTGCCGTCGCCGGCGCGGACGCGATCGTTCATGCCGCCGGCTTGGTCAAGGCCCGAACGCTCCGGGAGTACCGCGAGGTCAATGCGCGCGGCACGGAGCGCCTCTTGGCCGCGGCCGGCGAGACGGCTCCCGATTCTCTGTTTCTCCTCGTCTCCAGTCAGGCGGCCGCGGGCCCCGCGCGGAACGGTAAACCGGTATCCGAGGGCGATCCGGCGAGGCCGGTTTCCTGGTATGGCCGCTCGAAGCGGGAAGGGGAGGAGGCGGTCGAGCGCGCGTGGAGGGGCCCATGGATCGTTCTTCGACCGGGGGTCATTTACGGGCCCGGCGACCGCGGCCTCTTCGTTTACTTCCGGATGGCCGCGGCGGGATGGGTACCTGTTCCCGCGGGGAGCACGCGCATCCAGGTCATCGGTGTCGATCAGGCGGCGCGCGCCATCGCAAAGGCGGCCTCACGGGCGGACCTCGCGGGGAGGACGGGCTTTCTGTGCGATCCGGAGCCCGTGAGCCTCAGGGAATTGGCCGAGGCGATCGCCAGGCTGCCGGCCCGCGGCGCCCGTCTCATCGGTGTGCCTTCCGGGGCGGTGCGCCTCCTTGGTCTCGCCCAGACGGCTGTCGAGGCGATCACGCGCCGCTCCCAGCCATTCAATGCCGACAAGGCCAGAGAGATCCTCGCGGGAGACTGGCTGTGCGACCCCGCTCCCATCCGCGACGCCCTGGGTCTTCCTCCCTCGACGCCACTCGAGTCGGGCCTTCGGTCCACTTGGGATTGGTACCGCCGCGCCGGATGGCTGCCCGGCGCTGTTTTGTAAAATTTGCTAAGATCCCGCGGGTTTGGCACCACAGGCGGGAGAACGGATGAGTAAGGTCGCCCGGGCGCTGAAGGCGGAGGCGGTGGGAACCCCTCCGGTCTTCGAAAAATGTTACCGGTACCAGGAACCCACGCGCGTGCGG
Source organism: Thermoanaerobaculia bacterium (assembly GCA_036505535.1). Lineage (GTDB taxonomy): Bacteria > Acidobacteriota > Thermoanaerobaculia > UBA5066 > Gp7-AA6 > DAHUXD01. The sequence continues at coordinate 156,954 of DASXTI010000062.1, read as the reverse complement.
CAGACCGGTTTCTATTCATTCTTCCGCGTCATCGATTCGGCCCAGGATCCGGAGGTCATCCTCGGCGGCCGGCGGATGATCATGCTCGGATCGAACAACTACCTCGGCTTGACCAACGATCCCCGTGTAAAGGAAGCGGCCATCGAGGCGATTCGGAAATATGGATCCGGCTGCGCTGGAAGCCGCTTTCTCAACGGCACCCTCGACCTCCATGTGAGGTTGGAGGAGCGACTGGCCGAGTTCATGCGGCAGGAGGCGGCCGTAACGTTTTCCACGGGCTTCCAGGTCAATCTCGGCGCGATCTCTTGTCTGGCGGGCAAGGGAGACACCGTCTACCTGGACAAACAGGATCACGCCTGCATCATCGACGGCGCGCGGCTGTCCTTCGGCGTCGTCAAGAAATTCAAGCACAACGATCCGGCGGATCTGCGCCGCCAGATGCGAAACGATATCGAAGCCAAGGGCCGGCTCGTCGTCATCGACGGCGTCTTCTCGATGGAGGGAGACGTCGCACCGCTTCCGGAAATCCTCTCCGCCGCCCGCGAGTTCTCAGCCGGACTCATGGTCGACGACGCCCACGGCATCGGCGTCCTCGGCAGGACGGGTCGCGGGACGGCCGAGCACTTCGGCCTCGAGCACGAGATCGACCTGATCATGGGAACGTTTTCGAAATCGATGGCCTCGGTCGGCGGTTTCATCGCCGGCAACTCGACGGTCATCGACTACATCAAACACCGCGCGAGAACGCTCATCTTTTCGGCGGCGCCGCCGCCGGCGTCCGCGGCCGCCGCGCTGGCCACCATCGAGATCATGGACAAAGAGCCGCAACGCCGCGAGAAGCTCTGGGAGAACACCCGGTTCTTCTCGGAGGGTTTGCGTTCTCTGGGGCTCGACACGGGTGAATCGCGCACACCGGTCGTCCCTGTCGTCGTCGGAGAAGATCTGACGGCGCTCCGGCTGGTGCATCGGCTGCAGGAAGAAGGCGTCTTCGTCAACTGCGTCCTTTCTCCCGCCACGCCCCCGGGCCGGGCTCTCATCCGGACCTCGCTGATGGCGACGCACACGAGCGAGCAGTTGACGCGGGCGCTCGATGCCTTCGAGAAGGTCGGCCGGGAGGTCGGCCTCGTCCGGACCGGCCAGGCGTAAAGGCCCGCGGCGAATCGGCGGAGGAGCGATGAGCCCGGCCGGAGAGCCTGTCGTCATCGAGCGGCTCGGCCGCCGACGGGCTGACCTCTCGCGATTCTTCGACGTGGCCGAAGGCATCTACGCGGGAGATCCGAACTGGATCCCGCCTCTGCGATCGGACGTCGCCAAGGTCTTCCAGGACGAGAATCCGTTCTTCCGGCATGGTGAGATGCAACTGTTCGCGTCGCGCCGCGGCGGGAAAGACGTCGGCCGTATCGCGGCGATCCTGGATCGCAGCCACAATTCCTTTCACGCCGAGAAGACCGCGTTTTTCGGATTCTTCGAGTCGGCCGACGATCCCGATGTCGCGGCCAAATTGTTCGACGCCGCGTCGGTCTGGGGGCGCGAGCGGAAGATGAAGGTTCTTCGAGGGCCGACCAACCCGACTTTGAACGACGAGGCCGGCCTGCTCGTGGATGGCTTCGATTCCCCGCCCGTCCTGATGACGACCTACAACCCGCGGTACTACATCCCCTTGATCGAGGGGCAGGGCCTTCGGAAGGCCAAGGACCTGCTCGCCTACTGGTTCCCGCTCGAGGAGAAACCGCTCGATCGGCTATCGCGGGTCGCCGAACGATTCCGCAAGCGCGAGACGGAGATCCTCGTGCGCAACGTTTCCAAGGGAGGTCTCGCGACGGACCTCCCCAAGATCCGGGAGGTTTACAACGAAGCATGGGAGAAGAACTGGGGCTTCGTTCCGATGACTTCCGAAGAGATGGATTTCATGGCTAAGCGTTTGAAGCCCCTCCTCGTTGAGGAATTGCTCTGGTTGGCCGAGGCGAAGCGCTCCGACGGCTCCTTCGAGCCTATCGCCTTCATGCTCATGTTGCCGGACTACAACCGGGCGATCGCTCCCACCGGCGGCCGGCTCCTCCCATTCGGCTGGCTGAAGTTCATCCTCGCGGTCCGGAAGATCAAGACGGTGAGGGTGGTGACGCTCGGGATCAAGCGCCCCTACCGGCTGCGGGGCATCCAGTCGATCATGATGGCCGACTCGCTCCGATTCCTGCTCAAGAAAGGCTACACGGGCGCCGAGGTCTCATGGCTCCTGGAGGACAACGAACCCGTCATCGGAGCCGTCAAGCTGTGGGGAGGGCGGCTCTACAAGACCTACCGGATCTACGAAAAGGCGCTGTAGGCTCCTACCGCTGGAGGGGCGGCCGTGACCGCCGGCTAACGCCGGCGTTGCCTACTGCTGAGGGTTTAACTCCGGCGGTCGGCTCGCGGCCGCCCGCGAGCGGGGACAAGCCGACCACCAGCGGCAGGCCCACGACAGTAGGCTACGCCGGCCAACGGCCGGCGTTCACCCCCGCCCCTACGAAATCAAACCTCCCCGCGAGTTTGTCGTAGACCCAGTCTCCGATGGGTACCGTCACGAACGCCAGCAGCGTCCCGGCGATCACGTCGACGGCATAGTGATACCGGCAGTAAACCGTCGATATGACGAGGCCGGAGGCGACCGGCAGCAGGAGCCAGAAAGCGCGGCGTGCCTGCCTCCAGGCCACCAGGAGCACGGCCACGGCCACCATCGTGTGACCCGAAGGAAAGACGTCGAACTTCGTCTTCTCCAGGCTGTCGATCGTTTCGGAGATCGCATTCGAGACGGGCGTCGTCGTGAGCGACACGGTGTACTCGGAGGACTGCGCCGACCGGGGCCCGTGCGCGGGAATCGTGAAATAACCGGCGTACGAGACGTAATAGACGACCATGAGCGTGAAGATGAAGCGGCGGGCGGTTGCCCGGTTCCGCGCCCAGAGGATCGCGCCGAGCGTGAGCGCGATGAAGTAGTAGGTCGCGTAGAAGACGAACATCAGGTCGCTCAACCACGGGTGTGCCAGCCGCTGTAGCCAGACGGTGACGTCGACGCCGAAGATGGCTCGGTCGGCGGCAATCAGTATCCGGTCGCGCGCGTCTCCGCGCGACGCTTCGATCAACGGCTCGAGTGTGTTGAACAGGATAGGCAGAAGCGCGGCAGGGTAGAAGTCGACCAGAATCTGAAGCGCGGCGGGGAGGCGGTCGATGCGGCGCGCGAGCGCTGCGATGACCAGAAGGCAGACGGCCAGAGCGCCATAGCGGCGGAGCAGTCCCGAGGGATCGGCGAGCCGGCCGCGCACGAGGACCGCCAGCGTCGTCAGAACTCCCAGGGCCGCGAAATGGATCGCTTCTGTCGGTCGGATGCGCACGGGACTTTATAACCCGGCCCGTGAGCGGCTTCTCCGCGCCGGTTGCGGTATGCTCGGAACCTCGATGAGAACGCGGGCGTTGCTTGCGGCCTCACTCCTCCTTGCGGCGGCGGCTTTCCTTGTGGCGGCGACGCCTCTCGTCATCGTGGGACGGATCGATACCCCGATTCATCCGGCTTCGGCGAACTACCTGAAAAGGGTCTTATCCGAGGCGGAGAAGGAGAACGCGGCGCTCGTCATTCTCACGCTCTCGACACCCGGAGGCCTCTTGACATCGACGCGCGAGATGAGCACCGCGGTCCTGCTCTCGAAAGTCCCGGTCGCGACGTACGTTTCGCCGGCGGGCGCTCAGGCGGCCTCGGCCGGATTCTTTCTGCTGCTCTCCGGGGACGTCGCGGCGATGGCACCCGGGACGAACACGGGAGCGGCGCATCCGGTGGGGGGCGAGGGAGAAGACTTGCCGAAGAGGATGAACGAGAAAGCGGAGCAGGACGCCCGCGCCTTCGTGAGGACCCTCGCCCGTCAACGGGGGCGTAATGTCGAGAAGGCCGAGGCCGCGGTCGCCAAGAGTATCTCCTATACCGAGACCGAGGCGAAGGAAGGCGGGCTCATCGAGCTGATCTGCCGGGACGTGCCCGACCTGGTCAATCAGCTCGAAGGTCGGCGAGTCCAGCGCGTGAGCGGCGCCGGATCGACTCTCGCACTGAAGGGGTTTCGAATCGAGAACCACGACATGGGGGAGATGGAAAAGCTCCTCGGCGTCGTCTCCCACCCCAACGTCGCCTACGTGCTCTTCCTTCTCGGACTGGTGGGACTCTACTTCGAGCTCTCGACACCCGGAGCGATTCTGCCCGGCGTGGTGGGCGGGATCTCGCTGCTGCTGGCGTTCTACGCGTTTTCGGTCCTCCCGGTGAACCTGGCGGGGCTCGCTCTGATTCTCTTTGCGATTCTTCTCTTCGTCGCCGAGATCAAGGTCGCCAGCCACGGCCTGCTCGCGCTCGGAGGAGCGATCGCGCTCGTGGCGGGATCCCTGCTGCTCTTTTCCGGATCGGGAAAAGAAGGTTCCTATAGCGTGGATCTCTCGATCATCGTGCCCGGCCTTCTCGTGACGCTCGGCATCGTGAGCCTGCTGACGTGGAAGACGGTGCAACTGCGCCGGATCCCCGCCCGGACCGGCCTGCACGCGATGGTGGGCGAATCGGCCCGCGTGGTGAGCGGGTTTGGCGAGCCGGGGCGCCCGGGCACGGTTCACGTCTATGGCGAGTACTGGGACGCCGTCGGCCCCGCGGATCTTGCTTCCGGAGAGATCGTTCGCATCGCCGGTGTGGACGGGCGAACCCTTCGAGTCGAACGGAGGAACGCATGAGAGAGGTGCTGTCGATCCCGGGTGTCCTGGTGGCGGGCTTCATCCTGCTGCTCTTCCTCTTCAAGTGGATCAACGTCTTGAACGAGTACGAGCGAGGGGTCACCTTCTGGCTGGGCCGGCTCGGAAAACAGCCGAAAGGACCCGGACTGGTGCTGATCTTCTGGCCCTTCGAGCGGATGGTTCGGATGTCGCTCCGGACCGTCGTGCACGACGTGCCTCCCCAGGACATCATCACCCGGGACAACGTGTCGGTGAAGGTCAACGCGGTCGTCTACTTCCGAGTGGTCGAGCCGGAGAAGGCCGTCGTTCAGGTCGAGAACTTCCTCTACGCGACCTCACAGCTCGCGCAGACGACGCTCCGAAGCATTCTGGGACAGGCCTTGCTCGACGAGCTCCTCTCCGAGCGAGAGAAGCTGAATCTCGACCTGCAGAAGGTGATCGACGAGCACACGCAGCCCTGGGGAGTCAAGGTGTCGCTCGTCGAAGTCAAACAGGTCGACCTGCCCCCCGAGATGCAACGCGCGATGGCCAAGCAGGCGGAGGCGGAGCGCGAGAAGCGAGCCAAGATCATCCATGCGGAAGGGGAGTACCAGGCCGCCACCCAACTTTCCGCCGCGGCGGAGATCATCGGGCGCCAACCCGCCACGCTTCAGTTGCGATACCTCCAGACGCTCACGGAGATCGCCAACGAGAAGAACTCGACGATCGTCTTTCCGCTGCCGATCGACTTGATCAGCTCGTTTCTGAACCGCGGCAAGACGTAGTCGGCTTCGCGGAGAGGACAGACTGCTACACTTGCGCCGTGAGTGAGCCGCGCACGCATTATCAGATCTCGCTCACCGCCCGACAGGCGGTCGGTCTCTTCGTCGGCCTGCTGCTCTCTCTCGGATTGGCGTTCTTCTTCGGCCTGATGGCGGGATTCGCCGGGCGGGAAAGGCCGCCTCGCGCGGCGCAGGTCGCCGCCGTCGCCGAGAAGTCGTCCTCCGTCGAAGGGATGCCGCCGGTCGAGACCGCCGTGCCGACGGCGGCCTCATCCGGGCCTTCCCGAACGGAGCTCGCGGCGGGCCGAACACCGGCCATGTCCGCCTCCACCGAAGCGACGATTCCGTCGGCGCTTCGTCCCTTCGAGGATGGGACGACCGAGGAGGCGCTCGCCTTAACGCCCATGCCGAAGGGGAAGGGCCCGGTCTCAGGAGGGGGGGCGTACTGGGTGCAAGTAGCGTCACTCGCCTCGCACGAGGAGGCCAACGCGATCAGTCGGCGCCTCTCCAAGCATGGGTTTCACACTCAGGTCGTCACGGCGAGCGGCCCGAAGGGAAGGCTCTTCCGGATCCGCACAGGCCCCTATCGCTCGGAAGAAGAGGCGAGCCGCGCCGCCAGCTGGCTCTCCCGGCAGGAGAAGATCAAGCAGCCCTGGGTCGTGCCGGAAGGCAAGTGAGCGCGCCACCGCCCCTCCGCGCACCGGGCTGGATCCGCGAACGCAAGCTCCGGCTCTCCGATCTTCACGTAATCAAGAGCGTCATGCGCTCCCATTCGCTGCATACCGTGTGCGAAGAGGCGCGCTGCCCCAATCGGGGGGAATGCTTCTCGCGCGGAACCGCGACGTTCCTCTTACTCGGTGACGTCTGCACGCGGGCCTGCGGATTCTGCGACATCGCCAACGGAGTACCCCGGCCGGTGGATCCCATGGAGCCGTGGCGCGTCAGAGCGGCTGTCGCGGAGATGGGGCTGCGGTTCGTCGTTCTGACGTCGGTCAACAGGGACGATCTGCCCGACGGAGGAGCGGCCCACTTCGTGGAGACGATGCGGGCTGTTCGATCCCTCGAGCCGCCCCCCTCGATCGAGGTTCTGACACCCGACTTTCTGGGTCGCTTCGATTCTCTGCGGGTCGTCGTGGAGGCGAAGCCCGACGTCTTCAATCACAACGTCGAAACCGTGCCGCGACTCTACACTCGGGTGCGCCGCGGCGCCCGGCTCGACCGCTCGCTCGGCTTACTGTCGGCGGCCAAGATTCTCGACCCGAATCTCACGACGAAGTCGGGCTTCATGCTCGGACTCGGCGAACGCGATGAGGAGGTCCGCGAGCTGCTCGGTCGGTTGCGGGAGTCTGGGGTGGACATCGTCACGATCGGCCAGTACCTTCGCCCCTCGCGCGAGAATCTGCCGGTCTCCGAATACGTGGCGCCGGAGGTGTTCGATCGGCATCGGGAGTACGGGGAGAGACTGGGCTTCCGGCAGGTCTTCTCCGGTCCGTTCGTGAGGTCGTCGTACCGTGCGGAGGAAGCCCTCGCCGCCGTGGCCGCGCGCCAGACGTAAGGCGTGAGAGGGGGAACGGGGGGATGGCGCACGCCGGCGGCGGGCGTTCTCTCGGGTCTTCTCCTCGCTCTCGCCTTTCCGCCCGTCGAGTGGGTGTTGCTGCTTCCGCTGGCGCTCGTCCCGTGGCTCGTCTTCCTGTGCTCGGAGAAGAGCCTCAGCCGCGCGCTCCTTTCGGGGTTCCTCTTTGGCCTGGCCTACTGGTGCGCGTCGATTCCATGGATCGTTTACGTCGTGACGCACTACGGCGGACAAAGCGGGCCGCTGGGAGTCGTGAGCCTGATCATTCTGGCGTCGATCCTCGCGGAATGGCCGGCGATCGTTGCGTGGGGAACCGTCGCGTGCGCGCAACCCGGATCGCCTCTTCGGTTGGCCGTCTTTCCTCTTCTGTGGACGGCTTCCGAGCACGCGCGCTCGTTCGTCTACGGAGGGTTCCCGTGGAACTTGACCGGGCACGCCCTCTATCGACACCCTATGTGGCTGCAGACCGCCTCGATCTGGGGTGTCCACGGCGTCGGGGCACTCGTGGCCGGCGTGGCGGCCTTGCTCGCGGCGGGTGCGGTCGCGCGGCGGCTTCGGCCCCTTCTCTTCGCCGCCCTGGTCGTTCTTGCCGCCGGATCGTGGGGCGCCGGATGCCTGGCCCTTCCGGCTTCGTATCGGGAAGAGCTGTCCGTCATCCTCCTTCAGCCCAACCTGACCGAAGAGATGCGCGCCACGCCCGAGGGGGCCGCGCAGGCGTACCGCGTCGTTCTCGGACAGGCGCGCGAGGCGGCCAATCAGTTGCCGGCGCTCATCGTCATTCCCGAGTCGGCGTTACCCGTCTACTGGGAACGAAGCGAGACGCTGCGCCGGGACCTGGCCGAGATCGCCCGTCTCGGACCGCGGATTCTCTTCAACGACGTCAAGGAGGAGCCCGACGGTCGTTATTACAACGTCGCGAGGCTGCTCTCGGCCGAGGGCATGGGAGATCCGATCTACCGAAAGGTCCACCTCGTCCCCTTCGGGGAATACGTTCCCTTGCCGAGGATCTTTTTCTTCGTGCGGCAGATCTCGACGGAGATCGGCGAGTTCTCCGCGGCGACGGAACCGGCGGTCACCCGATCGGGGCCGGTAGCGGTCGGCGTCGGGGTCTGTTACGAGATCCTGTATCCGTCGCTCGCGCGGCGCGAGGTATCCAACGGCGCCAACCTCCTGGCTACGATCTCGAACGACTCCTGGTACGGCCGCGCCGGGGCTCAGAAGCAGCACTTCGCCGGCGCGGTGCTCCGCTCCGTCGAGAATGGACGCTACCTTCTCCGCGCCGCCATCACCGGCATCTCGGGCATCGCCGACTCGAGGGGGAAAATCCTGTCCGAGTCTCGCCCGAACGAGAAGACGACGGTCACCGGCACCGTGAGGTTGCGCGACGAGCGGACGGTGTGGGTCCGGTGGGGGTTCTGGATCCCGCGCGCGGCGGACCTCGCCGCCGCCGCCGTGTTACTCTTCGGGCTCGCCCGCTGGCGGCGCGGCCGCCAGTCGACTCATGAATCTCGGCTCATGACTCAAGACTTCTCATGACCGAACGCGACGATCTTCTCGCCTCCCTGAAGGCCGCCTCGGAGCGCCTGACCGCGCTTCGGGGCTACCTTTGATCTGGATGCGGCGCGGAGCGCGCTCTCGCTTCTGAAGGAAAAGGCCTCCGCGGCCGATTTCTGGTCCCGTCCGGAGGAAGCGCAGGAGGTTCTGCGCGAGACGCGCGGCGTCGAGAGGAAGTTCGAGACCGCCGGTCGCGTCGACGAGCTCCTCAGCGAGCTCGAAGCTCTTTCCGAACTTCTTCGAGAAGGGGAGCCGGCGGAAGGCGATGCCCGCGCCACGCTGGCCGCGGCCGGAACCTTCGCCGACGAGCTCGAGCTCGCCGTCAAGATGGGGTCTCCCGACGATGCCAAGAACACATGGCTGATGATTCACGCGGGCGCCGGTGGAACGGAGTCGCAGGACTGGGCTGAGATGTTGCTCCGCATGTATATGCGCTTTGCGGAGTCCCGCGGCTGGAAGGCCGAATTGATCGAGCGGCAGGACGGCGAAGAAGCGGGGTTGAAGAGCGCCACTCTCCACGTCGTCGGCGACCACGCCTACGGGTATTTGAAGGGGGAAATGGGGGTCCACCGGCTCGTCCGGATATCGCCCTTCGACTCCGCCCAGCGGCGCCATACCTCGTTCGCATCGGTGTTCGTGTCTCCCGAAATCGACGAGGACATCGAGATCGAGATCGACGACAAGGACCTTCGCGTCGACACGTACCGATCCAGCGGGGCCGGCGGTCAGCACGTGAATGTGACCGATTCCGCGGTTCGCTTGACGCACCTGCCCACCGGAATCGTCGTGACGTGCCAGAACGAACGGAGTCAGGGCCGCAACCGCGAGATGGCGATGCGCGTTCTGAGAGCTCGCCTCTACCAGCGCGCTCTCGATGAGCGGCGGGCCGAGGAGGAGAAACGCGTCGGCGACAAGAAGTCGATCGAGTGGGGAAGCCAGATCCGCTCGTATGTTCTCCATCCCTATCGGATGGTAAAAGATCACCGCACGGGGTTCGAGACCGGCGACACCGATCGCGTCCTCGACGGGGATCTAACCCCCTTCATCGAGGCGTTTCTGCGGTCCGCCGCTGAGGGAAGCCGCGCCCGTGCCTCTTGACGCGGAACCACTGGCCATTTCCTGGATGGAGGAGATTCGCGCACGACTGGAGGCGCGGGACTTGGGCAATCCCGTGCGGGCGCAGGGGGAGCGCCGGGCCGGCGTCCTCGTACCGCTCTTCGTGCGCGACACCGTCCTTCGCGTCCTGCTGACGCGCCGAACGGAGACGGTCGAGCACCACAGAGGCCAGATCTCTTTCCCCGGAGGGGGCGAGGAGGAGGGGGACGACACGTTGCTGTCGACCGCATTGCGGGAAGCCGAAGAAGAGCTCGGCCTCACGCCGGGCGACGTGCGGTTGCTGGGAGCGCTCTCCCCGCTGACCACCGTGACCGACTTTTACGTCGAGCCTTTCGTGGCCGCGATCCCCCATCCGTACTCCTTCCGCCCGGCAGAGGCGGAAATTGCGGAGGTGATCGAGGTTCCAATTCCATCGCTGCTCGATCCAAAGGCGCTCGAGCGCCGGTGCCTCCCCGATCGGGAAGAGCTGACGCTCTTCTACCATTACGGCCCCTACGTCATCTGGGGAGCGACCGCAAAGATCTTGAAAGAGCTGCTGGACGCGCTGAAGTGAGTTGGGAGGCAAGAGTCAACAGTCTAGAGTCAACAGTCGATAGCCGGAGGTGCCTAACATATAAGTAGTTACTTATATGTTTCGCCCGCCTTGCGTCTCCCAACTGTCGACTGTCGACTGTCGACTGTCGACTAATGCTCATACGCCTTCTCTCCGGCCTCGACCCGAATCGGCAGTTTGTTCTGCAGAGGCGGCAGCGGGCATGTCGCATAGGGCGTGAAGACGCAGGGAGGGTTGTAGGCCTTGTTGAAGTCGATGACGGTCTTTCCGCCGGCGGGCGGGGAGACGTAGAGAAAGCGTCCCGCTCCATAGGTCTCCGCGCCATTCGTGCGGTCGCCGAAGATGACGAAATAGTCGATCTCGCCTTTCTCCAGCACGGAGTCGAGCCGGTACGCTTTGCCGCCGTACTCGAAGACGATCGCCCCAGGCGATCTCTCCGAGTCGACGGCGCCGAGCACGTTGGGGACAGCTATCGAATTCGGCGGATCGTAGGGCTCGAACCGCGCCTCGAGGCGCCAGGCCGGGTCGATCGGAAAGGAGTCGAGGCCGTGGAACCGGCGCCGCGCCTCGCTCGCGCTGTCCTTGACGCGCACGGCCAGACGGCCCACGCGCTCGATCAGATAGAAGCGAAGCGTTCCATAGGTCACGACCGTCGGTTGGCCGTCCGCGTCGGAGGAGAGCGTCGCCTGTTTGACCCTCTTGCCATCTACGTGCACGTCCGCGCCGGGACGGACACGAAGGCTCACCCGACCATGCGAGAGATCGATCGAGCCCAGGACGGGAGGCGCCTTCCCCGCGGGCAGAACGATTCGATTGCCGGAGGCGCTGCCGACCGGGTTTTCCCCCTCCTCCAGCCAGAAGAGACCGACGACGGTTGGCCAGCCGTCTTCGGCGCGCAGTCGCTCCAGGCGTTTCGCGCGCCATGCCTCGATCTCGGCGATATATGCGCGAGAGATGGAGGTTCCTGGTTTCTGGTCCCTGGTTTCTGGTGGAGGAGTCGTCATGAGAGGAAGAACCAGGAACCAGAGGCCCGAAACGAGAGACCCTCTTGTCAGGACGCGGCCTTATCCAGCGCCGCCAGCTCCGTGGCGCGCGCCAGATTCGACTTGGCGGCATCGAACCCTCCGTCGAGGGCGAGCGCCTTGCGAAACGCCTCCACGGCGGAGGCGTAGTCGCCGCGCTGCGTCCGCACGACTCCGAGGTTGTTCCAGAGCGCGGGCGATTTCGCGTTGCTCTCGATCGCCCTCGTGAGCGCCGTCTCGGCCTCCGGAAGCCTTCCGGCCGCCCCGAGGACGCTGCCTAAGCCGGTGGCCGCGTCTTCGCTCAGAGGATCGAGCGTCAGCGCCGTGGAGAACGCCGTCGCCGCGTCGTCGAGTTTCTTCTGCTCGGCGCGGACCCGTCCGAGCGCGATCCAGGCCGCCGTCTCGTTGGGAGTCAAACGCGTCGTCTCGACGAGCTCGCGCTCGGCTTCTTTCCACATGGCCTTCTTGCGGAACGCGCGGCCGAGGTTCTCGTGATAGACGGGTCGAGACGGATCGAGGCGCACGGCTTCGATCAATTCCTCGACCGCCCGGTCCGGCTCGTCGGCGCGAAACAGAAAGACGCCGAAATCGTTGCGCGCCTCGGCGGAGGCCGGATCGATCTCGATGGCGCGGCCGAACGCGATTCGGGCGGCGCTCCGATCCCCGAGCTCGGTCATGGAACGGCCGAGGCCGCGCGCGGCGGCCACGCTCTTGGGATTCAGGTCCAACGCCCTTCGGTAATGACTCGCCGCGGTGTTCCACTTCTTCTGACGCTCGGCCACGGCGGCAAGACCCAGCTCGGCCTTTGGGTTGCTCGATTCCAACACGATGGACGCCGTGAACTCGCGCTCGGCGTCAGCGTCCTGGCCGGCGGCGAGCGCCGCGTCCCCGAGAATGCGATGCGCCTCGGCATTTCGAGGTTCGGCCTCTGACGCCTGTCGCGCGGAGAAGCCTGCCGCGCGAAAATCTCCGGCCGCGAGAGCCTTCTCCGCGGCCTCGAGCAGGGGACCCACCGCCGCGATGGCTCCTGTCGGCGCACCGGCGCCGGTCCCCTCGGGAGGAACGCCGATCGGCACCGAGCTGACGAGACCCCTTTCGAGGTCCGAAGCGCGCCGCCGGGCGGCGTCCGCCTCCGTGGCGCGGCCCAGACGGTCGTTGGCCTCGGCCATGATCCGGAACACCTCGGGATCCGTCGAGCCGGATGCCCGTTTCAAATCGTAGATGGCCTCCTCGGTCTTGCCGTCGGCGAGCTTGGCTTTCGCGGATCGTTTTAGCTCCTCGAGGTCGATCGACGGCAGGTTGGCTCCCGCGACCTCGGCCCGCACGGCCGCCGCGAGATTGGCGAAGTCCGGACTGTAGAAGTCGGGAATGACCTGCAGGTCCGGCCTCGCGGTCAGCGCGGACTTCAATCCCTCGCGCGCGCTCTTCGAGTTGCCCGCGATGTAATAGGACCAGGCGCTCTGCAGGTGGAGATCGGCTTTCCGATCGGCGGGTAATCCGGTCGTCTCGGCGGCCTTCGCGTACTTCTCGCCGGCTTCCCTGAAGCGGCCCGAATCGAAGGCGCGCTTAGCTTCGGTCTCGAGTTTTGCCACATCCTGGGCGCTCGCCGCCGCGGCGGCGAGGATGAAACCGAGCATGAGCGCAAGCGCTCGTCTCATCAGGTGCCTCCCGGGCCCGCGGGAGAAGGCGGTGGGGGATTCCAGGTCTTCGGAGCTCCCTCCGATAGCGTGAGCTTCTGGGTGACGGGATTGGCGCCGTCCCGCGACAGTGTGACGTTGTAGGAGCCGGCGGAGAGTCTCAAGCGCGAAGCATCCGGGAGGATTCCTTTGTACTTACCGTCGACGAGGACGCGCGCGCCCGCCCAGCCCGGCGCCTCGATGACGAGCATCGTCACGGGGAACTGGTAATGGATGCGGTTCTCGGACTTTCCGCTGACGTGAAATTCCTTCTCGTAGGCGGGGAATCCTTTTGCCGCGAAGCGGACCTTGTGGTCCCCCTCGTCGAGCTGCAAAGTGCGCGCGGGGATGGAGGGCCCGATCGGCTTCCCGTCGACCGACACGGTCGCAATCGGCACGGAGCTGAATTGAACCTTGTATTTCTTGGCGGTGGCCACCGCGACCGGTTTCTCGAGCGGGGGAGCGGGGGCCGCGGCGGCCGCCGTCGGGAGAGGTGCCGTCGCCGGGGGCGCCTCGGCGGGAAGCGGCTTTGCCGCCGGCCGCTCGCCTTGACCGAGCTTGGGCACGGGGAACTCCAGGGCGGCCGTCGGCGCGGCGGGCACGGGCGCCGGAGATGGCGGCTTCGGCGCGACCTCGCGAGGACGATTCAGCAGGAGGGTCGCCGCACCGGCGATGAGCACCAGGATCGCGGCGAAGATCCCAAGACGGGTCTTCTTGACTCCAACCTGCGTATCGGCGGTCCGGCGCAAACCGGGGGGCGCTTCTTCGGCGACGGCGTCCGCGCCGGGATCCCGGAAGTTGACGAGCTCGAGCGGAGGCCGAGCCCCGATCCCGATGCCGGCGGAAGTCGGCGTCGCCTCCGAGGGAGCGCGCGACCGCGCCAGTGCGCCCGAAGGGGGAGTGATGTTCGACGGCGCGACGCCGCTCGACGGCGTTGCCAGCGTCGTCTCGAGGTCCTCGGAGCTCTCCGTGCGGATCGTTCGACCGGTGTCCGCGAATGCCGTCGGATACTTGCCGGAACTCCCGAGGAGCTCGCGGTAAACGGCCTGAAGGTCCCTTCGGAACGCCTCCATCGTGGGGTACCGCTCGGCGGGCGTCTTTGCCATCGCGCGGTTGACAGCGGCGACCAGAGCGGGCGGCGCGTCCGGACTGAGACTGCCGATCGGCTCGGGCGTCTCGTTCAAGATCTTGTAGAGAACCGTCGAGAGGTGCTCGCCCCGAAACGGTTTGCGATGGGTCAGAAGCTCGTAGGCCAGGACCCCCATGGCGAAGATGTCGGTCCGGCCGTCGAGTGGCTCGCCGCGGATCTGCTCGGGAGCGAGGTAGGCGGAAGTCCCGAGCGTGGTTCCTGTCTGCGTCAAGTTCGACTCGGTCTGCAGCGATTTGGCGATTCCGAAATCCATCATCTTGACGGTGCCGTCCTCGAGGATGCGCACGTTGGCCGGCTTAACGTCGCGATGGACGATGCTCGCGCTGTGGGCATATCCGAGGCCGTCGGCGATGGCCATGAGAATCTCGACCTTGCGGGCCATTGGAATGGGCTCGGCCCGCTTGATCTTCTTGTCGAGATCCTCTCCGGTCAAGAACTCCTGGACGATGTAGGGAATGCCGTTCTCCACCCCGAAGTCGTAGATCGTGGTGATGTTGCGATGGTGGAGGTTGCCCGCAAGCTCCGCCTCCCGAAAGAACCGGTGCTTGATCTCTTCGTCGTTGACCTGACAGGTCTTGATGGCGACCGTACGTTTGATGAACGGGTCGCGGCCCCGGTAGACGGCGCCAAAACCTCCGACGCCGATCTGCTCGGAGACCTCATACTTGCCGATTTTTTCTAGCATCCTGCCTGCCATGGAACCCTCTAAGTGTAAACGAACGGGAACGTGTCGGAAACCATTCACTCTCGGCGGCTTGGATGAGTAGACTGGCGTCGTGGTCCGGCTCGCTCTCTCTCTTGCTCTGACGATGGCCACTCTTGCCTCCGCCGGCTGCAAGCGGCTCGAGCCGCGCAAGCTCGATCCGGTTTCCGCCATCCGCAGCCACGTCGAGCTGCGCTTTCAGCCACCCGCCGACGGTCTGCTGACGAACGCGCAACTCGATATGTATCTGAGGGTAAGACGGGCGGCGGGCAGCGGTTCCGACGCGGAGACCGCGCTGCAGCTCGGGATCGATCCGTTCGAGTTCGTCTGGGTCCGCGCACGCATCGTCGAGGCGATCGTCGCGCTCGATTCCCGGCAGGTCGCCGAAGCGGCACTGGAGTCCTATGCCCGAGCGATTGCGACCGTCCGCGAAGCCCGGCGCTCCGCCCGCGATGCGCAGACGGCGGCGCGGCTCGACGGGGAGATCGCCGGTCTGGAGCGAGAACGCTCGACGCTCCGAAAGGGGGAGGGCCCCACGCCGCAGATGGTGCGCAACGCCGCTCGCGTGGCGCCGCGACGCGCCGAGATCGAGTCTCTCGGCCCGTGACGGCCGTCGCGGACTTTCTCCGCCACGAAATCGTGGCCGGGTCATTTCCGGGCGCCGCGGGGCTCGTGGGCTCCTCCGAGGCGATCGCCGAGATCGCGTGGGCCGGCGATGCCGCCATCGAGCCGGAGAAGCGGCAGATCACCGGCGACACGCTGTTTGACCTCGCTAGCTTAACGAAACCGCTCTGCACGGGGGCGCTCGTCGCCGCCGCGGGAACGCGCCTGCCGATCGATGCCGAGCCAGGGCGATTTCTCCCGGAGTGGAAGAAGACGAGGTTCGATGGAATTACTTTAGAACATCTCCTGACGCACACTTCCGGACTCGCCGCGTGGTATCCGCTGTACGCCCGCGGCGAGGGGGCGGCGTCCTACCGAAAAACGCTTTCTTCGATGGAGCCCGAGGCGTCGCCCGGGAAGCGCGTCATCTACAGCGACCTGAATTTTCTGCTTCTGACCGATATTCTTGAGGTCTTCTTCTCGGCCCCGATCGACCGCGTCTTCACGGACCTCGTGGCTTCGCCGACCGGTTCCGGGGCACATTTTCTCCCGAAGCTCGCCTCGACCACGGCGGCGACGGAGAAGGATGACAGGGTCGAGCGCGCCATGACGGAGGCGCGGGGTCTCGCGTATCCGCGCTTCCGCACGGGCGTCGTCTGGGGCGAGGTGCACGACGGCAACGCGTATCGGCGCGGAGGGGTCGCGGGCAACGCGGGCCTTTTCGGGACGGCGCGCGACGTGTGGGCTCTCGCAAGACACTGGCTCGCGCCGGATCGAATCGGATACGGCGCGGACTCGACGCCGGGGCTCTCGGAGGCGCGCGGTCTCGCCTGGCAGGGTCATCGCGGCGCCGGCTCCTCGGTTCCGGAAATGTCTCCCCGCTCCTTCGGGCATACGGGTTTCACGGGAACCTCCGTCTGGATCGACCCCGACGGCGACCGCATCGCGGTCCTGTTGACCAACCGGATCCACCCGGAGGTCAAAGAAGTTCCGTTCAACGAGGTTCGCCAGCGCTTTCACTCGGCCGTCTACACCGCGTTTGGCTGAGGTAGACTCCCGCTCTCGATGGCTGCAAACGGTTCCGACATCGTCATTCTGGAGGGCGCGCGCACCCCCATGGCCGAATACAACGGCGCCTTCGCCGAGGTATCGGCCATCGATCTCGGGGTCCATGCGGCGCGGGAGGCGTTGCTCCGCAGCGGGGTGGAACCCGCCGAGATCGACCACGCCATCTTCGGTAACGCCCTGCAGACGTCCGGCGACGCGATCTATGGAGCGCGCCACGTCGCCCTGAAGGCGGGCGTTCCCAAAGAGGTCCCCGCTCTGACGGTCAATCGGCTGTGCGGTTCGGGCTTCGAGTCGATCGTGCAGGGGGCCCACCGGATCCTTCTGGGCGAGGCCAGAACGGTTCTCGCCGGCGGCATGGAGAACTTGTCGCAGGCTCCGCACGTGATCCGGGGCGCGCGGCGCGGCTTTCGCCTCGGAGGAGGACAGCTCGAGGACTCGCTCATGGTGGCCCTTCTCGACTCTTACTGCGGGCTCTACATGGCCCAGACCTCCGACCGGGTTGCCGCGAAGTATGGCATCTCGCGCGCCGAGCAGGACGCCTACGCGCTTTCTTCGCAGCAGCGGGCGGCCGCGGCATGGACGTCCTGCCGCCTTTCCGAAGAAGTCGTGCCCATCGAGGTGCAGACGGGTTGGAAGACGGTCCGGGTCGAGAAAGACGACCACTTGCGCCCCGACTCGACGCTCGAAGGCCTCGCGAGTCTGCCCCCTTCCTTCGGAACCGACGGCTCCGTCACGGCGGGCAACGCGTCGGGGATCGTGGATGGAGCGGCCGCCGTCGTCGTGACGTCGGCCGAGCAAGCGAAGGCGAAAGGCCGCAAGCCGCTCGGTCGTCTCGTCTCGTGGGCCGTCGTCGGCGTCGAACCCGAGCTGATGGGACTCGGACCGGCGCCCGCGGCGCGCTCGGCCATCGCCCGCGCTGGTCTGCGCGCGGCGGAGATCGGTCTCTGGGAGATCAACGAGGCGTTCGCGGGGCAGATCCTGGGCGTCGTGCGGGAGCTAGACCTCGACTTGGAGAAGTTGAACGTCAACGGCGGCGCGATCGCGCTCGGCCATCCTCTCGCGGCGACCGGGACGCGCTGCACGCTGACCCTGCTGAAGGAGATGCGGCGTCGCGGCACCCGCTACGGCTTGGCCGGTGCCTGCATCGGCGGAGGCCAGGGCATCGCAGTGGTCCTCGAGTCGATCGGTTAGGCTTCGATCGAGAGCGGCCCGCCTTTGAACTGGACGGAGAGGATCCTCGACTTTCCGGTGCGAGCCGCGGCAGTGGATGACTTCCTGCGCGACCTCAAAGCGAAGGGGACCGGCGACTTGAACGCGGTCTTAACGACGCTCAACGAGGGAGGCCTCTGCCGCGAGGCCGTGGACTACTGGACGGCGAACGGCTGGATCGTCCTGGCTCCCGAATCTCCGATCGTAGCGCTTGCCGGTCCGGGGTTCCGCCGGGATCTGACGCTGCGGCTTTTCTGTGGCGCGCCGGCGGAGCCGGGCCCCGAGATGGACGCGTCCAGGGAGAACCCGGCCGGCGCGGAGGAGTCGAAAGATCATGGCCATTCGTAAGGTGAGCATTCTGGGGGCGGGCCTCATGGGGTCTGGTATCGCCGAGGTGTGCGCCAGGGCGGGTTACGACACGGTGGTCCGTGAGATCACCGAGGAGCTGGCCCGGAAGGGGATGAGTCGGATCGAGAGCTCGCTCGGCAAGGCCGTGGAGAAGGGGAAACTGACGGCGGCGGATCGCGACGCGGCGTGGCGCCGCATCTCGTCCACGGCGCGTCTCGAAGAGGTCGCCGACTGCGATCTGGTCATCGAAGCGATCGTCGAGAACCTGGACGCGAAGAAGGAGACGTACAAAGCGCTCGACTTACTCTGCAAGGCGTCGACGATTTTCTGCTCGAACACCTCGTCGCTGACGATCATGGAGATGTCGGCCGTGACGCAGCGCCCCGACCGGTTCGCGGGACTCCACTTCTTCAATCCCGTTCCGGTCATGAAGCTCGTGGAGGTCGTCCGCACCATCGCGACCTCCGAGGAGACGGCGACGGCCGTCCTCGAGTTCGCGAAGTCGCTCGGCAAGGAGCCGATCCGCACGCAGGACAACTCCGGCTTCATCGTGAACCGGCTGCTCGTCCCATATCTGCTCGACGCCGTGCGGGCTCTCGAGGCCGGCGTCGGGACCAAGGAAGACATCGACAAGGGGATGGAGCTCGGCTGCGGCCATCCGATGGGGCCTCTCAAGCTCCTCGATTTCGTGGGCCTCGACACGACCTATGCGATCGCGGAGATCATGTACGGCGAGTACCGGGAGAATCGTTTCGCTCCCCCTCCTCTGCTGAAGCGGATGGTGCTGGCCGGACGTTACGGGAAGAAATCGGGGCGGGGTTTCTACGAGTACGGAGGGTAGGCGCATGAGCGAGCTCGTCCGCGTCGAGACCTCCGACTCCCTTCGCGTCCTGACCGTGACGCGGCCGGAAAAGTTGAACGCGTTGAATGCGGCAGTGCTCGGGGAGCTGGCCGAAGCCCTCGTGGAGGCGGAGGCGGACGAGAGCCTTCGCGGTCTGATCGTCACGGGGATGGGGGAGAAGGCCTTCATTGCCGGGGCCGACATCTCCGAGCTGGCGACGCTCTCGCCGCTCCAGGGCCGCGAGCACGCCCGCAAAGGCCAGGCGCTTCTCGACCGCCTTTCGGGTCTTCCCGTCCCGACCATCGCGGCGATCAACGGATTCGCCTATGGCGGCGGCTTGGAGCTGGCGATGGCCTGCACGCTTCGCGTCGCCTCCGAAAACGCCCGAATGGGGCTGCCCGAAACCTCGCTCGGCATCATTCCGGGATATGGCGGCACGCAACGGCTCGCGCGACTGGTGGGGCCGGCGCGCGCCTTCGAGCTGGTGCTCACGGCCGAGAAGGGCTTGACCGCGGCCGATGCCGAGCGGATCGGGTTGGTGAACCGCGTCGTTCCCGCGGGCCAGGCGCTTTCGGGCGCGCTCCAGATTGCCAAGCGAATCGCGGCCAACGGCCCGGTTGCGTGTCGATACGCCATGGAGGCGATTCGCCGCGGCCTGGAGATGACGCTCTCGGGGAGTCAGCTTTTGGAAGCGACGCTCTTCGGTCTCTGTGCCGCGACTTCCGACATGAAGGAAGGGATGGCGGCCTTCCTGGAGAAGCGGTCGGCGCGGTTCACGGGCCGCTGAGCAGGACGGCGGGCGATGGGCAGCGACTTGGTCAGCGCCTGTGTCTTCTGCGCCGGAATGTTGCTGGGCATGGACCTGCCGCCGCGGACGGGCCTCGGCGCCGACATCGGATTCTCCTACGCCACGCTGGCGAGGCGGTATCAGGCCACGCCCGAGCGGGTCGACTCGTCGGACACGACGCCGAAGTTCGTCTTGATCGGCCTCGGAGGGGCCCGCGCGGCCTCCGAGCTTCTGGGAGCGGGAACGCCCCAGCTCGAGTGGAGGATCCGAGTCGCCTTCGCGGCCCCGCACGCCGAGCAGGAGCTCAAGGCCTCGCCGGATCTTGCGCGCGTCGCGGCGACCGGGGACGGACGTTACGAGAACTTCGCCGTGCTCGGACGCTTGCCTCTCGGGGCCCGCGACTCTGTCGAGCTCGCGATCGACCGCCGCTTCCATCAGGCGAGCCAGCTCGTGAACATCGGGGAAGAAAACCACGTCTTCAGCGAGCAACGAACCTACTCGGCGGAGCGGATCGATGCCGCGGCGGGCTGGCGTCACCGGTGGACCGACCTGGAGGCGGCCGCGGCTCTTCGATGGGTCAAGCCCGGAGGGTTCAACGCGACGGCCAACGCCTTTCACGACGTCTCCGGCGCGTTCTTCGGGGGGGATGCGGAGGTGCGTTTTCGCCGCGGCGCCTGGACGCTCTTGCTCCATGGCGAGCGGATGGCCGGCTCGCTCGATGTTCACCGGGAGAGCGCGCCCTCCTTTGCGAACCGCGACAGTCGCGAGCCGGCTAGCCTTTCGGCCGTGCGCCTGGGAGTCGGATACGCGTGGCCTCGCACCGACTTTTTTCTGTCAGCGACGTACGATTCAGAGCGGCTCCCCTTCGTTTCGCTCGCCGTTCTGGGAACCGAGACCTTGGCGTTCGACAGCGGTTTCGATCCGGACTCGCGCATGCATGAATACTTCTGGGACCTGGAGGCCCGGCACGCATTCACTCCGTCGGTCCGCGTGCGCGTCTCCCTGCGCCTGGCGTGGGGGGATGAGACCGTGACGCTGACGGACTCGGCGGGCGTGGCCCCTTCTCGGCGCCTGGACGTGGCGCGGAGGGGGGTCTTCGGCGCCGGGCTGAGCGGCTCGATCGGCTCGCCGGAGCCGACGCTCTTCATCGGGGCCGACTTTTCGATCGGAGCGCCGGCGCGATAAAGCGGGCAATGGCGCCGCCCTTGTTGATCTGACCGGCGCCCCGCATTAGACTCTCTCTGGAAGAAGACAGCTTTGCACCCGCCGGACTCCGAGCTCATCTACGACTGGAACCGCGCTGGCGGGGCCGCCGTTCCGGCCCGGGGCAGCGTCGAGCTCGACGACGAGACGCTGCGCGACGGACTCCAGTCTCCGTCGGTCAAGAGTCCCTCGACCGAGCAGAAGATCCGCATCCTTCACCTGATGGAGGCGCTCGGAATCGACTCCGCCGACATCGGCCTTCCGGGCGCGGGGCCCCACGTCGTCGACACGGTGACCCGCATCGCGCAGGAGATCGTGCGCGCGAAGATGCGGATCCGACCCAACTGCGCCGCACGCACCGTGGCGGCGGACATCGTTCCGATCATCGAGATCTCGCAGAAGGTCGGCATTCCGATCGAGGTCTCCTGCTTCATCGGCTCCTCACCCATCCGTCAGTACACCGAAGACTGGGACTTCGATCGGATGCTGCGCCTGTCGGAAGACGCCGTCGCGCTGGCAATCAAGGAAGGTCTTCCGGTCATGTACGTGACCGAAGACACGACGCGCGCGCATCCCGATCACATCCGGCGCATGTACACGACCGCGATTCGCGCCGGCGCCCGCCGTGTCTGCGTGTGCGACACGGTGGGCCACGCGACCCCCAACGGCGTCCGCAATCTGGTCAAGTTCGTCTGCGATCTCGTCGCCGACGTCGACCCGGAAGTGAAGGTCGACTGGCATGGCCACCAGGACCGCGGGCTGGGCATTACGAATGCCCTGTGGGCGCTGGAAGCCGGAGCGCATCGCGTTCACGCCTGTGCTCTGGGCATCGGAGAGCGGGTCGGCAATACGCCGATGGATCAGCTGCTCGTCAACCTGCAGCTCCTCGGCTGGATAAACCGCGATCTGACGAAGCTCCATGAGTACTGCGCCACGGTCTCCGACGCGACGGGCGTGCGGATCCCCGACAATTACCCGATCGTGGGGAGGGATGCCTTTCGGACGGGAACGGGCGTTCACGCCGCGGCCATCATCAAGGCGCGCAAGAAGGGGGATGAGTGGCTCTCCGACCGCGTCTACTCGGGCGTTCCGGCGAGCATGGTCGGGCGGCACCAGATCATCGAGGTGGGGCCCATGAGTGGCCTCTCCAACGTCCAGTGCTGGCTCGAGAACCACGGGCTGGAACCACGTCCCGATTTGGTCGATACGATCTTCCGCCGGGCAAAGGACAGCGACCACGTCCTCTCGGACGCCGAAATCCTGGAGGTGGTGCAGCGCTTCACGCCGGCGACGGCGGGTCATCTATAGCGCTCGCTTGGCGGGCAATGTGGCTGGCGAACTTCCTGAGAGCCTGACGCTTTCGCCGGGCGTCCGGCTCGGGCCCTACGAGGTTCTTGCCCTGCTCGGCTCCGGAGGAATGGGCCAGGTGTATCGCGCCAGGGACACCCGGCTCGGGCGTCCGGTGGCATTGAAAGTGCTGGCGGGCGATCCTGCTTGCGACAGCGAGAGGCTTCGCCGCTTCACCAACGAGGCGCGCGCGGCATCCTCTCTGAGTCACCCCAACATCGTTTCCATCTATGACGTCGAGTTGAGCGAAGCGCCCGGCTACATCGCCATGGAGCTGGTCGAGGGCCCGACGCTCTCCGAGGTGCTCGCCGCCGGGCCGCTGGGAGGTCGCAGGCTCCTCTCGATCGCGAGTCAAATCGGGGACGGATTGGCCCGCGCCCACGAGGTCGGCATCGTTCATCGGGACTTGAAGCCCGACAACCTCATGCTGACACGGGACGGCGCCGTCAAGATTCTCGACTTTGGACTCGCGAAGCTCGCTCCGTTCTCCGGGGGTCCTTCCCAGATCGTCACCTTGACGCGCGAGACCACTCCGGGAACGATCCTCGGCACGGTCAGCTACATGTCGCCCGAGCAGGCGACGGGACGCGAGGTAGACTTTCGGTCCGATCAATTCGCGCTCGGCGCGATCCTCTACGAGATGGCCACCGGGCGCCGCGCGTTCCAGCGCGATACCGCGGTGGAGACGCTTTCCGCGATCATTCGGGACGAACCGGAGCCGATTGGCCAGTACGCCCCCGAAACGCCGGCCCCTCTGCAGTGGGTCATCCAGCGTTGCCTCGCGAAGGATCCCGGGGAGCGGTATGCCTCCAGCCGCGATCTCGCGCGCGATCTCGCGGCGGTTCGGGACCGCCTGACCGATCGGCCTCGCGCGATCGTCGAGCCTCGATCGAACCTGCCGGAGCCGCGGACCCCCTTGATCGGGCGGTCCGGCGAAGCCGTGGCGGCGGGGGAGCTTCTCCTGCGCGAGGGAGTGCGCCTGGTGACTTTGACCGGGCCGGCCGGAGTAGGCAAGAGCCGGCTGGCGATCCAGGTCGCTCGGGACACGGCGGCTCACTTTGCCGGCGGCGCCTTCTTCGTCCCGCTGGCCGCGATCGGCGACGCGAGGCAGATCCCGGGCTGCGTCGCCCAGGCCCTGGGCATTCGGGAGACCACCGGCGAGTCTCCTCTGGAAGCTCTTCGGCGGCACTTCGCCGACGCCGTGAGGGCGCCGCTGCTCGTGCTGCTCGACAATTTGGAGCACCTCTCCGGAGGTTCGGCGGCCCTCGCGGAGCTGCTCGCCTCGACGCAAAACATGAAACTGCTCGCGACGAGCCGGTCGGCCATTCACGTCTATGGTGAGCACGAGTTTCCGGTTCCTCCCCTTGCCCTACCCGATGCGTTCGGGTCATCCGACCCGGAACGGCTGACTCGGTGTCCGTCCGTCGCGCTCTTCCTGGAGCGTGCGGCCGCGGTCCGGCCCGATTTTGCGTTGACGCGCGAGAACGCGAGGGCCGTTGCCGAGATCTGCGTGCGGCTGGACGGCCTCCCGCTGGCACTGGAGCTGGCCGCCGCCCGAATCAAGATGCTGCCCCCCGGGGAGATACTTCTGCGGCTGGAGCATCGTCTGCGGCTACTGACGGGCGGATCGCGAGACCTCCCGGCGCGCCAGCAGACGCTGCGCGGCGCGATCGAATGGAGCGAGAACCTTCTCGGAAGTGCCGAGCGGACGCTCTTCCGGCGGCTCGCCGTCTTCGCCGGCGGCTTCACGCTGGAGGCTGCGGAGGCGGTCGCCAACGCGCGAGAGGATCTTCCCCTCGACGTTCTCGACGTCGTCGCGTCGCTCGTGGACAAGAGTCTGCTCCAACAGCACGGCTCCGGGGACGAATGGCGCTTCCAGATGCTGGAGACGATCCGCGAGTACGCCTTAGAGCGGCTTGCGGAGAGCGGGGACGAAGAATCCACGCGGCGGGCCCATGCCGCCTACTGCGTCGTTCTCGCCGAGGAGGGGGACGCGAAGCTCGCTTCCGGAGAGCGGGACGCCTGGATCCGACGGTTCGAGGCGGAGCAGAACAACTTCCGAACCGCGCTCCACTGGCTGATTGAGAGCGGGAACGCCGACTGGGGACTGCGCCTCGGAGGTGCGCTATGGCGCTTCTGGGAGCTTCGGGAGCATTCGACCGAAGGGCGCCAGTGGCTCCAAGGCCTTCTGCGGATGGCGGCAGGCACTTCGCTGCGGGAGCTGCGCGCCAAGGTCGTCTTCGGCGCGGGGGTTCTGGCCGAGAATCAGAGCGACTGGGCCGCATCGCGCTCGCTTTTTACGGAGCACCTCGAGATCGCCCGCGAACTCGAGAATCGTTGGGCCGTCGCGACGAGCTTGAACAGCCTCGGCGTCCAGGCTTATCGCAAAAGGGAGTACGGAGCGGCCCGCTCGTTCCTGGAGGAGAGCCTGGGCGTCTGGCAGGAGCTCGGAAACAGGGAGGCCGTGGCGTTCGCCTACGCCAATCTGGCGAACGTGGCGAGGGGAGAGGGCAACCTCACCGAGGCGGAGTCCCTCCACCGGCAAAGCCTCGAGATCTCACGCCAGTTGGGAGACCGCCGCGGGGTGGCCGCGTCGTTGAACCATCTGGGAGACGTCGCCCGCGACCGGTCCGATTTCGGGGGCGCGCGCGCTCTCTACGAGGAGAGTCTCGGCGCTTTCCGGGCGATCGGAGATGTCTGGGGCGAGGCGGGCACGCTCACCGACCTCGGAAACCTGGCGCGCGACGAGGGGAACCATGCGGGTGCCGCCCACTCCTACAGCGAGAGCCTCCGGCTCTTCCAGGAGCTCGACCAGAACCGAGGCGTGGCCCGAGCGCTCGAGGGATTCGCCGGCTCGGCCGCCGCCCAGGGTAAGCCGGCGCGCGCTCTGCGTCTGGCGGGCGCCGCGGCGGCTCTCCGCCAGGCGATCGGCGCCCCCCTCCCGCCGACCGAACAGGCGAGGCTCGAGACGAGCCTCGATCCGGCGCGGCGGGCGCTCCCGCACGAGACGGCGTCCGCGGCGTGGCTCGATGGATGGAGCATGCCCCCGGAGCGGGCGATCGAGTCGGCGCTCAGAGCGGAAGAGGATTCCTCTTGCTGAAAGCCGGCCTTATTGGTAGTTCGTCGGATCGAGCATGTGGCGGACCGCGGACACCCGGTTGGCGGGGATGCCTGCGCGCTTAGCGTGTTCGCGAAGGGTGTTTTCGTCCGGGGCCATGTACACGCAGTAAATCTTGTCGTCGATGACGTAACTGTGAAGCCACTGGATTGCGGGTCCCATCTCCTTGAGGACGTCGAGCGATTTTCGAGAGATCGCTTCCAATTCTGCGTTGGAAAGGTCGCCGACGTTCGCGACGTCGCGCTCGATGACGAATCGGGGCACCTGCTCTCCTCCGATGGGCGAGAACTCTAGCACGGAAGCGGACGGCGCATTGCAAAAGTCGTCGGGCCGGAACGTGACAGTCTGGAGGAAGGCCGGTGCCGACAGCGAGTTCCTGCGGCGAGAGCTCCCGACGTACCTGGATCACTTGGCCGTCGAGCGCGGGCTCGCGCGCGCGAGTGTCGCGGCATACCGGAGCGATCTCGAGGCGTTCGGCCGGTTTCTCGCGGAGCGACGTCTCGACGCGGCGCGCGTCGGGCGTGGCGAGCTCGGACGCTACATGACAACCCTGCGAGGGCGGGGGCTGTCCTCGCGATCGGCCGCGCGGGCCTTATCCGCCGTTCGGGGCTTCTATGGCTTCGCGGCGGCGCACCTCAACTTCTCCGAGGATCCGACCGCCGAGATCGCCAATCCCAAGGTCGGGCTCTCCCTGCCGAAGAGCCTCGGCGAGCGGGAGGTGGAGGCCCTGCTGGAGGCTCCCGACACGACTCAACCTCTGGGCCTGCGCGACCGCGCGATGCTGGAGTTGCTCTACGCCTCGGGACTGCGAGTATCGGAGATCGTCGGTCTGCCGCGCGACGCGGTGGATCTGGAGGCCGGCATCCTGCGCGTGAAGGGGAAGGGGGGAAAGGAGCGTCTCGTTCCGTTCGGCTCTTCGGCCGCGCGGTGGCTCGTGCGGTATCTCGACTCCGCCCGGCCGCGGTTCGACTCGAAGCGGGCGCCTCACCTCTTTCTCTCCGTCCGGGGGGCCGCGATGACCCGCCAGCGCTTCTGGCAGCTCATCCAGGGGTACGGCCGCGCCGCCGGCATCCGGAAGCCTCTCACGCCGCATGCCTTACGCCACTCCTTCGCGACGCACCTGCTCGAGCACGGGGCGGACCTGAGAGCGCTCCAGATGATGCTCGGTCACGCCGATATCTCGACCACTCAGGTCTATACCCAGGTCTCCCGATCCCGGCTCCGGAAGGTCTACGACCAATTTCACCCCCGCGCGCGCCGGCCCGGCCGTGGGAAAATAGAGAAGTGAACCCTCGAGCGGCGGAATGCGCGCCGGCAACGGTAGATTTGCCCTCTCGCATGCGCCGTTTTTCCCTCCTCGCCAGCCTCGCCGTCGCCGGCGCGCTCGGCGTTCGCGCGGCCCATGCGGAGCTCATCGTTTTCGAAGACGGCCGCGTCGTGAAGGCCGCCGGTTACCGCCTCCTCGCGGAGGAGCTCGAGATCAGCCTCCCGGGCGGCGGCAGTTACCGGGTCGACCTTTCTCGTGTGGACCGTATCGTGGACGACGAGGTCGTCCTGGAGGCCGTGATCGTGCAGGAGGATCCCGCCCGGCTCACGACGGCCTACGACCTCTCGTATCAGGCCGAGCGACGACCCCTTTTCGGGTCTCCCTACGACGACTTGATCGACCGAGAGGCGAAGAAGCAGAACCTCGATGCCTCCCTCGTCTCGGCGCTGGTCCGGGCCGAGTCGAACTATGAAACTCACGCCGTGTCCCGCAAGGGCGCCCGCGGCCTCATGCAGTTGATGCCCGCGACGGCCCGGCGCTTGTCCGTACGAAGACTCTTCGACCCGGCGTCGAACGTGCGCGGCGGCGTCCAGTATCTCCGCGAGCTCGTCGAGCGCTTCGGCCCTCACCCCGAGCTGGTCCTCGCCGCGTACAACGCGGGCGAGCAGGCGGTCGAGGCATACGGCGGCGTCCCTCCCTACCGGGAGACGGTTTCCTACGTGAACCGGATCATGGCCTGGTGGCGCCCGTCCCCTCCCGAGAAGGCGGCGCCGGTGGGCGAGTCGGCGGTGGCCGCCGGCGCCCGCCCGTAAGCCTCCCTGCCACGGTGCGAGAATCGACAGGCCCCGGCCGCCGATGATATATAAGTAAATGCTTATATATCGGCCGGGAGACGGAGGTGAGACCATGAAGACGCGCCATCACCGGCTTCTCCCGATTCTGGCCATCGCGCTGACGGTTTCTGCCTCCCCCTCCCGAAAGCCCGACTTCGACGCCGCCGAGAGAGAGGCGATCGGTCTTCTGCAGGCCTACCTTCGCATCGACACGACGAATCCTCCCGGCCGGGAGCGCCTCGCCGCCGATTTCTTTCATGACATTTTCGAAAAGGAAGGAATCGAAAACCGAATCTACGACCTCGGAAGGGGACGCGCCAACATTCTCGCCCGATTGCCGGGTAGCGGCGCGAAACGGCCGCTCATTCTCTTGAACCACATGGATGTCGTGCCCGCCGAGCCGGCCCGATGGACGGTGCCGCCGTTTTCGGGGGAGATCCGCGACCGATACGTCTGGGGCCGCGGCGCCACCGACATGAAAGGAACGGCGATCTGCCAGCTCGTCACGATCCTGCTCTTGAAGAGGCGCGCCGTCCCGTTGGAGCGCGACGTCATCTTCCTCGGTACAGCCGACGAAGAGGAGGGGGAGGACAACGGCGTGAAGGCCATGGTCGAGCAGTACCGTGGGGATTTGCGGGACGCCGAGTTCGTCCTGACCGAGGGAAACACGCTCTTCGTCGAGAACGGGAGAACCGTCTCCTGGGACGTCGACGTGACGGAGAAGTCGGCCCTCTGGCTCCACCTGGTTGCGACCGGCAGAGCCGGCCATGCCTCGATTCCGGAGTCGGCAGGGGCCGTCCCGCGGTTGGTTCGCGCCCTCTCCCGCATCCTCGACTACCAAACGCCCGTGCGACTGATTCCGGCAGTTCGAAACTACTTCCAGGAGCTCGCGAAGACCGAGAGGGAGCCGCTCCGAACGGCGCTGGAGGACCCGGACACCGCGCTCCGAGAACCGGAGAGACGCCGAGTTCTCCTCGACGATCCCTTCCGCAACGCATGCCTTCGAGCCACGATCTCCGTGACCGGCTTGAAGGGGAGCGACAAGATCAACGTCGTCCCGGCCGAGGCCTCCGCCGCCCTCGACTGCCGCCTATTGCCGGGCGACGATCCCGACGAATTCGTGGCGCGACTCCAGAGGGTCGTCGACGACCCGTCGGTCCATTTCGAGCTGCAGGGAAGCGTCGAGAAGGCGACCGAGTCTTCGATCGACACGGATCTGTTCCGCGCTATCGTCAAGGCACGCGACCAATTCGAGCCGGGAGTGCCCGTGCTCACTCCGCCGCTGACCTCGTCGACCGACGCGACACGGCTGCGGCAGATCGGAATGGTCGTCTACGGCTTCGAGCCGTTCCACCTCTCGGATGAAGAGGACCGCAGCCATGGCGACGACGAGCGCGTCTCCCTCGAGAATGTCCGCTTCGGCCTCGAGGTCACCTACGCCGTGGTGTCGGACGTGGCCGGGGCGGGGGCACGCCGCTGATCCTTCGCGCCGCCGCGACTGCCGCGTCCAACCTTTCCCCCAAGCGCTCGACCTGCCGCTCGGCGATCGGGATGGAGCCGGCCATGAGCGCCTCGCGAATCGCCGGGAGGGTCTCGGCCCGATAGGAAGGGAGAGGCGCATAGATCAGGTGCCGGAACCAGGGGCGGCCCGGCAGCCCCGCGCCGTCGCAGACGGACCGCTCCAGCGACAGAAGCCAGCCGTTGGCGGAGGCGAGGAACGCGGCGTCCGCGGTGCCCGACCTCACTCTCGCGGAAATCGAGCCCTGCGCCGCTTCGGCGGCGGTGCTCCAGGACCGCGCGCGCGCGGCCAGACCTTCTAAGCGCGGTATCAGGGTTGGCGCCGCAGCCGGCACCGAGCGGAGCTCCTCGACGTATCGGGCGATCTCGCGGCCGTATGCGGGTGCATCGAAGGGGAGCGTGTCGGCGTTGGCGAAACGCAGGGCGAGAAGTCCAGCAACGCGCGCCATCGTCGCGTGATAGCGGAAGCCGGGGTCTCCCTGCGTCGCCATCCAGGTGTAGGTGTCGTACGCGGAGTGATAGACGCCGTAAGGTCCGTCGAAGACCAGATCCGCCGATGAGACCCCGAGGCGGTTGAAGAAGACCGTGTAGTCCGAGCCGCTCCCCAGGATGGCGACGGGCAGCTCCTCGTGTCCGCCGGAAGCCGTCGCGTAGCTCTGGACGCCGATGAACCCGGCGTTTTCTCGCCACGCGTCCGCCAGGCTCCGGCCCGCCTTTTCGGGATCGGCCAGGTCTCGCGCCGCCTCCCGGATCGCCGTGAAGAGCAGCGGGGAGGCGGAGGGGGAAAACTGTCGCCCGTGCGTCGCCTCGTCGACGTTGATGCAAATGACCGCGTTTCGCCGAAGATCCGTCTCGTTCTCTTCCCCCCATTCCGTCGACCCGGTCAGGGTGTACTCCTCGGCGTCCCAGGCCGCCATCACGATGGTCCGGCGCGGCCTCCATCCTTCGCGGGCCAGCCGCCCGAGCGCCCGCGCGAGCGCGAGCATCGCCGCCGTTCCCGAGGAGGGATCCACGGCGCCGTAGACCCAGGCGTCGTAGTGATTCGAAAGCAGGACCTTCTTCTCGGGCTCGTCGGTGCCCCGCAGCGTGGCGACGACGTTGCGGATGGTGCGTATCTCGCGGCTGTTGTCGATCTTCAGATGAAGGCGCACGGGTCCCGGCCCGACGCGATAGGTGTCGCTCGATGCGACCCCCTGCCAGGACTCCTCCGGGACGGCGGCGCCTCCGAGCCGCTTGAGAATCTCGGCCGCGTCGGCGCCCGACAAAGGCATCATCGGCATCTTCGGCAGAATCTCGGAGTCCGCGATGGAGATCCGCTCTGCTCCCGCCGTCGAGGCCCAGCCGGGTGTCAACGGATCGCCCGGTACGATGAAATCGTAAACGTTCGCGCCGCGCTGGAAATGGGAGGCAGGCCCCCAGGGACCGTCCGGATAGACGCGTCCCTTGAACCATCCGTCGTCGATAGGATCGGAATAGACCAGAACGGCCAGGACGCCTCGCTTCTCGGCCTCGAGCGACTTGCCCCCGCGATAACCGCCGTAATACCGCGCCAGCGCAATCTTGCCGCGGACGTCCAGCCCCATCTTCGCGAGACGGTCGTAATCCTCGGCGGCCCCTCGATTGACGTAGACGACCTCGCCGACGACCTCCGCCGACGGAGCGTAGGCATTCCAGGGAATCGCGGCCTCCGGAGTCGAGGTATCGGGATCCGAGTCGATCGGCGGTTCGCCGCGGCCGAGGCGCACGTTCGGCTCGCCGACGATCTCGATCCTGGCGGCGCGGGGATAAGAGAGCAGGACATCATACGCCGGTGTGCGAACCTCGAAGCCGGCCTTCCGATACTCCTCGGCGAGGAAGTCGGCGACGCGCGCGTTGCCCTCGGTTCCAGCCAAGTGCGGGGTCTTCGTCAGCTCTCGGAGGATCTCGCCGCACTCCTGAGGTTGCGGGATCGCAAGGAGCTTCTCTTCGTACTGCCTCTCCCATGCCGTGCGCTGCGGCGTGAAGCCGGTCAGCGGCCCCTTCGCCTCCGGGATCGGTGGCCCGGCGACGAAAAGGAGGGCAAGGGCGATCGGGAAGACCCTCATCGGACCATCTCCGGATTCCTTCGCCGCATCGAGAGGTAGAACGGCAGACCGAGCACCAGAATCGCCAGACCGGCCAGCGTCTCGCGAGGCTGCTCGCGCACCGTGTTCACGGCGAGCAGGATGGACGTCACAACGAACAGAAACGGGACGACCGGATAGCCCCAGCAGCGGTAGGGCCGGGGAAGCTCCGGCCGCCGGCGGCGGAAGAGAAAGAGCGCGATCCCCGTTCCGGCGTATGCCAGCACGACGGCGAACGTCGCATACGTGTAGAGCTGATCGTACCGTCCCGACAGGCACAGCAGCGACATCCAGATCGCCTGGACCACGATCGCGAAGGAAGGCGTTCGGAAGCGGGGATGTGTTCTCGCGAAAGCCTTCGGAAAGAGCCCGTCTCTGGCCAGAGCGAAGGCGATGCGGGGGGCCGGAACGAGGCCCGCGGACGTGCACCCCACGGCGGCGGCGGTGACGGCGAGCGAGACGAAGACAGCGGCCGGGCCTCCGAAGAGCCGGGTCGAGGCGACCTCGGCGGGATGAGCGACCGTGACCATTTCCGTCGCCGGGATCGCCCGGAGGAATGCGACGTTGACCAGGACGTAGAGGAGCGTCACGAGCCCCGTCCCGACGAGCAGGGCCAGCGGCAGGTTCCGAGCAGGACGAGCGACTTCTTCCGAGACGGCGACGATCTCGTTCCAGCCGTAGAAGCACCAGAACACGGCGACCATCGCCGTGCCGAACCCGGCGATTCCGACCGGCGGAGACATCGCGGCTGCGGGCGCGACGGCGGGCGGCGCGCGCACGATCAGTCCCCCGACCGCGAGCCACAGGAGGGCGAGCACGATCAAGGAGGTGAAGACCCCCTGGATTCGCGCCCCCTGGCGCACGCCGACGTAGTGCGTCGCCGAGAGGACGAGCGTCAGAGCCACGGCGACCAACTGCCCCGCCGAGATCGAGAACGGACCGAGAACGAGAACGACGCGTGTGGTCGAGAGCGCCGGGAAGAAGACCGAGAGGTACTCGGCGGCGCCCACCGCGACGGCGGCGTCGGCGCCCGTGATGATGATCCAGTACGCGACCCAGGCATACAGGAACGCGGGAAGCGCGCCGAAGGCCTCCCGGAAGTAGACGTACATCCCGCCGGCTTTCGGGAGCATCGCTCCCATTTCCGCGTAGACGAATCCGCCCCACACCGTCAGAAGCCCTCCGATCACCCAGACCGCCAGGATGGCGCCCTCGGTGGGGAGAGCTTTAGCGATGGAGGTCGGCGTGAGAAAGATGCCCCCGCCGATGACGAGGCCGAGAACGAGAAGGGTCGTGTCCCAGAGGTTCAGGCCGCGCGGGAGCTCTCGCGGAGCGGCCTCGTTCGCGGCGCTCACGCGGCGGCGGGAAGGCGAAGAACCTGGCGGGCTTCTCCTATCGAGGCGGGCTCGCGTCCCACCTCGCGGGCGATCCGGACGACGCGCTCGACGAAACGGGCATTGGAATCCGCTAGCTCACCCTTGCGGTAATAGATGTTGTCCTCGAAACCAACGCGAACGTGACCCCCCATCGCGATTGCCAGCGTGGCCATCGCGGTCTGGCGACGGCCGATGCCGGCGACCGTCCAGGTGCTACCGGCCGGTATCGACCGGGCGAAGTGGATCAAGTTTTCGGGGGTGGCGGCGGAACTACCGGGAACACCGAGCACGAAATCGAAGTGCGCGGGCGCTTCCAGAAGCCCCTTCGCGAACAGAAAGTCGGCCGTCGAGAGCATGCCGTCGTCGAAGATCTCGAGCTCGGGCGTGATGCCGAACTTTCGGATGCGCTCGAGGATGGTTCGGATCGTCGGGAGCGAGTTCTCGAACACATCCTCGCCGAAGTTGCACGTGCCCAGGGTCAGCGTGGCCATGTCAGGCGCCAGCTCCAGTGCGTCGATCCGCTCCTCGACGGTCATGCCCACGGCCCCTCCGGTCGAGAACTGCTGGATGATCGGGCAGCGCGCCCGGATCGCACGGGAGTAGGCCCGGAACGTCTCGATGTCCTGCGCCGGGCTGCCGTCGGGTCGGCGTCCGTGGATGTGGCCGATCGTCGCGCCCGCCTCGAAGGCGCGGTGATACTCCTCGCCGACCTCCTCGGGTGAGAGCGGGAGGTGCGGCTGCTGGTCGCGCGTCACCTCGGCGCCGATGCCGGCGATGGTGATCAGAAGAGCGTCGCTCACACGCGCTCTCGCTGCCTCTCGACCGGAACGACGCAGATGCCGACGGCGCGCGCGACGATCGTCGGGGGCTCCAGCAGGCGCGCCGAGGAGTCCCCCCGGCCCGAAGGAGCGATGAACTTGCGGGCCTCGAACCGCATCTCGCGAGAGGTGTTTCCGATCCGCGTGATCTCGGCTTCGACCTCGAGATAGTCGCCGCCGCGGACCGGGGCGAGAAAATCGACCGACGAATAGGCGCGCAGGAGCCCCTCGTCCCCGTCATGGCGAATCAAGAGCTCGGTGGCGGCGTCACCGAAGAGCCTCAGGACGAATGCGCCGTCGACCAAGCCGCCGCCGTAGTGCGCCTGCCCGGCTCCCACGCGCAGTCGCAGCAGGACGCGATCGCTCATTCCGGCCTTCCGGAGAACCCGCGGCGGCGCGAGATCTCTTCGAGTAAGAAGACCGCCACGCGCGAAGCCGTCGTGCCCGGCCCGAAGCCGGCATCGTAGCCGAGCTCCTTGGCGAGCGCATCTTCCACGCGCGCTCCGCCGGCGATTAGAACGACGCCGTCGCGCAGACGTTCCGCTTCCAGCATGTCGACGAGCTCGGTCATGTGTCGGATGTGGATGTCGTTCTGTGTGACCGTGGCCGACACGAGCACCGCGTCCGCCTTCGCTTCCCGCACCTGACGGACGACGGTCGCGACCGGCACCTGGGCGCCGAGATTGCGCGCGTCGAAGCCGTGATACCGCTCGAGGCCGTAGTCGCCGGCGAACCCCTTCATGTTGAATATCGCGTCGAGCCCGACGGTGTGCGCGTCGGACTCCAGCGCGCAGCCGATCACGACCAGCCGCCGCCCGAAGCGGCGTGCGATCTCGGCGTCGACCCGATCGCGGTCGAAAGCAGCCGAGGGTGCTTCCGCGGCCGTGATCGCCGTGACGTCCACGTCGTGAGAAGCGCGGCCGTAGACGATGAAAAAGGTGAAGTCGGGCGCGATGGCCTCAGCGAGGGTCACGTAGGGGTCCCGGATTCCGAGTTTGGCGACGTAGCGCTTGGCGGCCTCGGCGGCGATCGGCGAATTCGCGATCGGAAGCGTAAAGGAGATCTGAACGGCTCCGTCGTTCCTCTTGTCCCCGTAGGGGCGCACGCTGGCGGAGGAGCTCATGCGCGGGCTTGAGCCGGCGTCTGCGCCCAGGCTTCCATGAAGGGGTTAGCATAGGCGGGATCGCGCCGGATGACGCCCTCGAAACCACGGCCGCCGTCGATTTCCCGCCGCGTGTCGGCGAAGATCCCCTCGGAGAGCGCCGCAAAGAGTCCGTTCTCGGCGACTCGCTCGAGAACTCGTTCGGCGCCCGAGAGGACTTCGCGGGCCCGGCGGACGATCCGGCCTTCCGGAGCGAACGTCATCTCGTCGGCGAGGTGCCGCGCGTTCTTCCGGATCGTCTTCGCTTGATCGATCGCGAGCCACCGGTCGTGAAGAAAGGGCGTGTGAAGCGCCTCGGTCAACATGCCCAGAAGATGGATCGACTGGCGAGTCGCGACCGAGGTCAGCACGAAGAGGGCGTTCTGCTGATAACCGCGGAAGACGTTGCCCGTCATGTGCTTGGTGGGCGGCATGTACTTCAACGGAGCGTTCGGAAAGATCTCGCGGGCGGCCAGTGCCTGCGCAATCTCGAAGAGCAGCCCATCCTCGAGCGAAGGGTCGATCTCGAAGGCGTGGCCGAGGCCGATCTGCCAATCCTCGAGCCCGGCGTCCTTCGCTAAGCGCTCGTTGATGAATTGCGAGGCCAGAACCGCCGGCGCCTGCTCGACCGCGTCGGCCGTCGTCAAGTAATTGTCCTCGCCCGTGTTGATGACCACGCCGGCGGCCGCGTTGATGCTC
The DNA here is from genome assembly GCA_036505535.1 of Thermoanaerobaculia bacterium. GTDB lineage: Bacteria > Acidobacteriota > Thermoanaerobaculia > UBA5066 > Gp7-AA6 > DAHUXD01. The sequence goes on along the minus strand of DASXTI010000062.1, from coordinate 121,834 downwards.
CGGGAGAAGTTCTGGTCGATCAAGGTGCGGAGCGGATTGATGTCGCGGAAGATGACGCCGTAGAGGGCGTCGTTCAACATCATGTCGAGACGCTCGAAGGCCCCCATGGCGGCGATCTCGGGCATGCAGAGTCCCGAGCAGTAGTTGACGAGACGGACGTAGCGGTCGAGCTCGGGCTCGAGGCGATCGAGCGCGACTCGCATCAGGCGGAAGTTTTCCTGCGTCGCGTAGGTGCCGCCAAATCCGCTCGTCGTGGCGCCGTAGGGGACGTGGTCCAGCAGAGACTGGGCCGTCGACCGGATGACGGCGATGCACTGCGCGCCGGCCCGCGCGGCCGCCTCGGCCTGGACGATGTCTTCATAAATGTTCCCGGTCGCCACGATGGCGTAGAGCAGCGGTAGCTCATCGGGCGGATGCGAGCGGAGGCGCCGCTCGCGCTCCGCCCGACGGCTTCGAATGCGAGCGAGCCCGGCTTCCACGTGCGGCGCGACGGCCTCGCGCCAGCGCGGATGCTCGGGCAGGGCCAAGGCCTTCGCGGGGTCACTCAGGATTGCGGCCGCGGCCGCGGCGTCCGGTGCCCCGTGCGCCAGCGCGCTTCCGATCCAGACGGCCGCCCCACGCGGCAGCCGGCCGGTGGACGACAGGTTCGAGACGATCCGGTTGGGAATGGGGACTTCGTTCGGATCGACACCGTCCACGCCGAGCAGCCGCAGCACGGTGCGCTCGGTCGAGACCGTCGTGAACGACTCCGTTTCGAAGCGGACGCCCTCGGCGACCCGGCAGGCCAGACGTCGACAGCGTTCGATTCCTACCGGAGAGAGGCCCAGCTTGGAAGACATGGGTGCGGAAAGTATAACGGTGGTCGACAGTTCACCGTCGACCGTCGACAGCGGAGAAGCGTCTTCTGTGGACGCCCGATTCTGGAACTGTGGACTGTCGACTGTCGACTGATCTCTAACCTGACCGCAGGTCGGCCACGAGATCGAAGACCGGCGTCTGCCGGAACTCGCCGCGCAAGGCTTCGAAGAACATCGCGGCCGGAAAGGGAGGACGCGCCGGCGCGCGGGGGTTGGCGGTCATCGCCAGAAGCCGGGCGGGATGACGGACAGCCAGCGAAACCCCCTGGTCGGAGAGACGCCGTCGAGCCGCCGGGGAGAGGAAGATCGCGGCGAAGTCCTCGCAGACCAGGGTCTCGTCCCGGCGAGGCGGATTTTCGGCGAGTACCGCCTCGGTCAGCGCGCCGTCGTAGCTCCGGCAGGATGCGCCGGGCGTGGCGGCGGGCAGGCGAATGAGCTCGACGGCAGCGCGAGCTGCGGCGAGCGTGCCTTCGAGGGATGCGCCCGCGGCCAGCCCCACGGAGAGAACGATCCCGTCGGCGATCCGCGCGCATGCGAAGGCCCTGCGGCCAACGGCGCCGTCGAGGAGAAGAATCGCGGCTCCGGCGGCTTCCAGCCCGAGTGCCACATCGCCGATCTGAGAGACGGTCGAGGGCCCGATCACTTCGATCTCGCCGGGGCCTTCGACGCGACGCAACTGCACCAGGCCGAACCGGGTCGAAAACGGCAGCGTCGCGATTTCCACTGTCTCGACGTCGGCCGATTCGAAGGTCGAGGAGGCGGACGCGATGAGCTGCTTCGGCCAGACGCGGAAACGCGGCTTGGGCTCTCCCGTGATGGCGTCGAACGGCTCGCCATCCCGGCCCGCGGACGTCGTGCCGGCGACGATGCCCCGGCGGTGCATCTCTTCCAGCACGGAAAGAAGCGCCGTGGTCTTGCCGACGTTCTTCGCGAGACCGAGGAACGCGACCCGGAGCGCTCCCGACTCGCGGATCCTCTCCGCCAGCGCGGCGGCCGCCCCGCTCACCGAACGGCCCCTCCGGCGAGCGAAACGAAGGCCGTCCGAAGCGCCGGGTGCCGGCGCAGCAGACCCAGCGCCGCCTCGTCGTGGCCGGGGACGAAGCCGTTCCCGATCCGGAGCGCCGTCGGCTTCGCCAGACCCTCCGCATTGAGCGCCGCGGCAGAGAAGGAGGTCGCCATCCCGAAGAAGAGCACGGCGCCGTCGTCTCGGGCGCAGAGAACGCTGGCCGCCTCGGTGCCCGAGGCGTTGGCGACGTTGACGACGAGATGCGCGAGACCGCCGGCCGTGGCCGATTCGACGGCCGAGAGCATCGCGACCGGATCCCGCGCGTCGATGACGAAGACTTCATCGGCCAGATCCAGGGACCGGGCCCTTTCCGCCGCCAGAGACGACGGCTCGACCGCGAGCACCTTCCCATCCGCGCCGACGGCCTCGCGGGCCGCGGCGAGGCAGAGGAGGCCGGCCTTCCCCGTCCCTACGATGAGGAGCGTTTCTCCCGGCTTAGCGTCCCGCAGGACGCAGGCGGGGGCTCCGGCCACGTCGAACGCCGCGAGCGCCACCGGCTCCGGAAAATCTTCCGGCAGTCGGGCCAGCAGCGTGCGCTCGAACAGGATCGCGGTTCCTTTCACCTCCACACGCTCGGTCTCGGCGTAGATGTCGCCGACCGATTCGAGGGAAAGGGGCGTCAGAGTCAGAGATACGAGAGAGGCGATCCGGTCTCCTCGCGCGAGGGCATGAGCTGCCGGGTGGTACGCGCCCACCTCGGCCACCTCGCCGGAGAGCATTCCTCCGGAGCCGGTCACCGGATTCTGCATTTTTCCGCGCTCCCGCACGATACGCACGATCTGATCGGCGATCGGCTCGCCGGTCGACGCCTCGGTCTCGCGGAGCTGGCGGAAGGAGGCCGAGTCGATCGACAGCGCCCGCACCGCGACCGCGATCTCATTCTCCAGGGCACGCGGCGTGGCATCGAGGCGGCGAGCCACCTGCGGCAAGACGCCGCGGGGATCGATGGAACGGTGGAGCCCGAAAGGATGGGGGGCGGTTCCCACCCGAAAATTATTTCACAGGGATCCAAGCGCCACTCATTCCAGGCCGAGGCGTCCGAGATAACCGCGCTCGCGGACCTTTTCGAGCATCCAGGCGAAGAAGACCGCCGCCGCGGCGAGATAGGCGAGGTCGAGCGCGAAAGCGCCGAAGAGCAGTCGCGGATCGACGGTTCCTTGGCGCAGGGCCGACCGCATTCCTTCGAACACGTAGGTCGAGGGAATCCCCCGCGCGATCGGTTGAAGCCAGGCCGGCAGGACGCTCAGCGGATAGAAGACGGCGGACAGGGGCTGAATCAGAAAGGGCATGCCCCAGATCAGCGCCTCGGCCGCCTGGCCGTACCGCAGGATCAAGGCCATCGTGAAGATTCCCATTGCCCAGCCGAAGAGCAGCAGGGATGCGAGGAAGGGCGCCAGAACGAAGCCCACCGCCGTGACGTGGAAGGCGTACAGGATCCAGGCGAGGATGGAGAGAAGCGTGGTGCTCGCCAGGGCTCGGAGACCTCCCAAGAGGCACGTGGCGAGCATGAGCTCCGAAACCCGGACCGGAGCGACGAAGATGTTCAGGATGTTGCGCCCCCAGATCTCCTCGGTGACCGAGAGCGTGATGGCCTGCGCGGAGCTGTAGAAGACGTCCCAGAAGATCACGCCGCCAAGGAGAAAGAGAATCGGCTCCGGCACCGCAATCCGTTGCAAGTAGGCGGTCACGAATCCCCAGACGAGCAGGTCCACCACGGGCCAGAACACGATGGCCATCGCGCGCGCGACGCTTCTGCGGTAGAGATAGAGATAGCGCATCAGAAGCGCCGTCACTCGCATCCCCATCAGGAGCTCTCCTCGACGCTGCGCAGATCGCCGTCGCGGGCGATGGCGATGAAGAGCTCCTCGAGCGATCCGGCCTGGGACTGCGCGACGACATCGCCGGGCGTTCCTTCCCGCACCGCACGACCCTTCGACAGGAAGAGCACACGGTCGCAGAGGATCTCGACCTCTCGCATGTTGTGAGACGTGTAGAGGATCGTGACGCCGCGCTCGCGCTGGATCCGCCGCAGGACGGTGCGGACCTTGTCGGCGATGTCTGGGTCGAGACTCGCCGTCGGCTCGTCGAGAAAGAGGACCTCCGGATCGTTCAAGAAAGCCTTGCAGAGGTTCAGGCGCGTCATCTGGCCCGACGACAGCGCTCCCGTCAGGCTCCGCTCGACTCCGGGAATCTCGAAGAGTCCGAGGAGCTCTCCGATGCGGTGCCTCGGCCGCCGCATGCCGTAGAGCCGGGCAAAGACCGTGAGGTTCTCGGCAACCGTGAGATTCGAGGGCAAGGACACGTACGCGGAGGAGAAGTTCGAGCGTTGAAGGATGGCGCGGCGATGCCGTGCGACGTCCAGCCCCAGGACGCGGATTCTCCCGGAGGTCGGAGTCGTCAAGCCTAGCAGGAGCTGGATCGTGGTGGTCTTGCCGGCGCCGTTGGGTCCGAGAAGACCGAAGATCTGGCCGCGCTCGACGCCGAAGGACAGGCCGTCGACCGCGGTCACGCGGCCGAAGCGTTTGGTCAGGTCGCGGACTTCGATGACCGGTTCGGCGGTCAAGGGGCGCGGCTACGGAAGGATCGCCACGATGCGCAGCGGGCCGCCCGAGCCGCCGGCGATCTTCATCGGAAGGGCAATCACCCACGCGCCGGTTTCGGGCAGCTCGCCCAAGCGCGCGATGTTCTCCAGTCCCGGCACGTTCGCGCCGTTGGCGATCCGATGAACGATGAAGTCCTTCGAGGCGCCGTAATCGATCGAGGCCGTGTCTACCCCGAGGGCGCCGACGCGCCGATCGGAGACGAGATACTCCGCAGCCTCCTTGCCATAGGAGGGAAAGTGCAGTTTCGAAGCGTCCCCCGGAGTGTCGTCGCCGAGATAGGCCTTTCGGTCCGGCCAGCGCGCGCCCCAACCCGTGTGCAGCAGGACGATCGTGCCGGAGGCGATTCTTCCATTGCGCTTCTCCCACTCGCGCACGTCCGGGAGAGAGAGGCGGTAGTCGGCGTCACTCGCCGTCTTCTGTCGCACGTCGATGACGGCGGCGGGAGCGATCAGCTGACGGACGGGGATCTGATCGGCCGTACGCCCGTTCTTGGCGAAGTGGATCGGCGCATCGAGGTGCGTGCCGCCGTGTTCCGGCGTGCAGAAGGCGTTCGACGCATAGAACCAGCCGCCCGGCACCACGCCGTAGGAGAGTTGTTTGAGCTCGAAAGCAGACGGGGAAGTCGGCCAGTAGATCGTTTTCTCATCGAATGCATAGGTCAAGTCGACGACTCGTGCCGTCGCCAAACCGGGAGGCGCCTTCTCCTCGGCGCACGAAGGGGAGAGCAGCAGAGCGAGCCCCGCCAGCGCGATCCAGGGGCGCAGGACGACGGACATGACGAGCCTCCCTACCGGCTACTCCTCGGCGCCGCCGCCGGCGCGCGCCAGCTGCTCCGGTTTCACCGAGTCTGCCTTGAACTTCTTCGCCGATGCGAGCATCTTTTCCATGGTCTCATCGAAGTCGGCCTTCGCGCTGCGCTGGAAGCGGATCGGGTTGATTCGCGCCACGACGAAGGCTCGCAGATAGGGGCTCTCGAACCCCCGCTCCTTGAGCGCCTTCATCGCGCCCGCGACCGCCCCTTCCAGCTCCAGCAAGCGGTCGGCGCGAATACCGCGCTCTTCCAAGGCGCGCGCCAGGGGCTGGCCGAAAAAGGAGTCGATGCGCCTCAAGAGCGGATGGTAGGCGCCTCCCGCGAAGCGGCCGTTCTTCTCGTAACAGACGCCGAGGGTCAAGAATGCCGCCTCTTCGAACTCGAGCGCGTAGTCCTTCTCGGAGCGGGAGTCTTTCCCCGCGAGATCCCGCGCCATCCGAATGACCTCAAGCGACTTCTCCCGGAGGTTGTGCGCCTTCTCGGTGTTCAAGGCGAGGATCTTGTAGGCGACCTCCGGCTCCGCCAGCACGAGCGCCACGATGGATCGGGCGCCGAGAGACCGCAGCGCCGCCAGCCGGTGGTTGCCGTTGGGAGTCCAGTAGCGCCCGTCACCGCTGCGGACGACGATGATCGGATCGAGAAAGCGGTCGAGCGCTCCGAGCACTCCGGAGAGCCTCGCCACGTGGGCCTCCGACAAGTCTCGCTGGAAGGGGGTCGGCTCCACGCGGTCGATGGGCAGGGCCGCCAGCAGCTGCCAGTGGCCGCCCAGAGGGTCGCGGAAGAGGGACAGCACGGTGCCACCATCCTTCTCGACGGCCTCACGGAGGAGGTCGACGGCGGGGGAGGGAGATCCGGAAGTTATCTCGCCCGGGGTGAGGCCGCGGGATTGGGGATCCACACGGCCTTTCTTCTTCCGCGGCATGGCGAGAGCGGATATTTTCACGGTTGATGCCGCAGGTTGAGTCGCCTCCGCCACAAGGCACTCTCGAAGGATGGCCGATTTCCTTCGCCGATGTGCTCACCGCCGAGCGGGGGATCCGCGCCCACGTGTCGCCGACTCCGCTGCGTCGTTACGCGCCTCTCAACGCCGCCGTCGGTGGCGGCATCGAAGTTTGGGTCAAGCACGAGAACCAAAACCCGACGAACTCCTTCAAGATCCGCAACGCGCTTTCCGTCATGGCGCGCCTGCCTGCGGAAGATCGCCGGCGCGGCGTCGTCGCCGCCACGCGCGGCAACCACGGCCTCGGCGTCGCATACACCGGCCAGCTGCTGAATGTTCCGGTCACCATCTGTGTTCCTCTCGGAAACAATCCCGACAAGAACGAGGGAATGCGCGGGTACGGCGCGACGCTCGTCGAAGAGGGAAGCGACTACGACGAATCGCTGGCCGTCGCCGAGCGGTTGGTCTACGAGCGCGGCGTCCGACTCATCCACTCCACCAATGACCGCGACGTGATCGCGGGCGCGGCGACGTTGACATTGGAGATTCTGCGCGAGAGGCCCGAGCTCGACGCTCTCGTGGTCAGCGTCGGGGGCGGGTCCCAGGCCGTCGGAGCGATCACCGTCGCGCAAACCTTGAAGCCGAGCCTGCGCATCTATGCGGTTCAGGCGACGCGAGCGTCGGCCGCGCACGATTCATGGCATGCCGGCCGCGCCGTCACGAGGACATCCGCCGACACCTTCGCCGACGGGCTGGCGACGCGAAGCGTTTACGCGATGACCTTCGAGCCGCTGCGTCGGGGGCTCGCGGGCTTCGTGGTCGCCACCGAAGCGCAGATCGCGGAGGCGCTCCGGATCCTGCTCGCGACGACGCATAACCTCGCCGAAGGAGCCGGCGCCGCCGGTCTGGCCGGTCTGTTCCTCTTGAGAGGCGCGCTTGCGGGACAACGGGTCGGGATTATCATTTCGGGTGGAAACATCGACGCGGCGACGCTGCGCCGTGTCGTGAACCGGGAGATCTGACCGGTCAACCGCCAAACGGCAAGGATCGTCTGATCGTAAGGTTGGGCAGAACGCCCTGGAGGCAAATCGATGAGGAAGAAAATTCTCCGTTTACCGCTGATCTCGGCAATCGTCCTCGCCGCGAGTTTCTGCGCCATCCCGGCAGGCGCCCTACCGCGAATCTACGTTCGGATCGCCCCGCCCACTCCTCCCGCGGAGGTGCGCGTCGTGGCTCCCGGTCCGGGCCATGTTTGGATCGGGGGATACCACCGCTGGGACGGCCGGGCGTATATCTGGGTGCCCGGACGCTGGGTGCTCCCGCCGCGTCCGCACGCCCTATGGGTCCCTGGACACTGGCGCCATGCACACCGCGGCTGGCACTGGGTCGAGGGGCACTGGCGATAAGGAGCGCGCGAGAGGCGGGATCGCCATCCGGTGGCACGGGGCGTGCACGAACTGCGTTGACGGGCCTCGAGGCCGTCGCTTGGAGAGTTTATGAATCGGATGGCTCGTTTGGCGCTGTTGCTTGCATTCGTGGTTGTCGCGACTTCGGCCTGTCCTCCGCCCCCTCCCGCGGGAGCGGTCTACGTGAGGGTAGGCCCCCCGCCCATCCTCGTCGAGACGATCGGAGTGGCCCCCGGACCCGATTTCGTCTGGATTGGCGGCTACCACCGCTGGGACGGCGCCGCCTACGTCTGGGTGCCCGGGCGGTGGGAGCGGCGGCCGCGGGTGGGCGCGGTCTGGATCCCAGGACGCTGGAGACATCACCGAAGCGGGTGGTACTGGGTCGAGGGGCGCTGGCGGTAGAAGCGCGTCCCTGTTCTCTACAAGACCTCGCCGCTCCTCAGACCATCCTTTCGCCGGACGCTGGAGGGCTCGAGCACGGCGGCGTCCGCCGTTTCGCGGCGTCTGACTCAAATTGATTCAGAAATGCACTCGAAAGCGCTCAGTCGAGCGTCAGCAGAACGAGCGTGCGATCGTCGTCGGGCGGACTTGCGCCGGTGTGCTCGCGGACCGCCGCGAGCAGCGCATCGCGCACGGCGGCCGCTCCCGAAGACGCGTGTGTTTGGAGGAGCTCCTCGAGCCGGTCGAAGCCGAAGGCCTCATCGTGGGCATCGACGGCCTCCACGAAGCCGTCGGTCAAGAAAACGAGAATGTCGCCGCTCGCGAACGGAAACTCGCGCGTCGGAAACGTCTTCGCCGGGAAGAGTCCGAGCGGCAGGGAGGGAAGAGACAGAGCCTCGACCGTTTTCCCCGAAACACGGTACGGGGCGAGCTGGCCGGCGTTGGTGAGAACGCCTTTGCGCGTCGCGGCGTCGTAGTCGAGCAGGGCGAGAGTCATGTAGTGACGCGGCTCCGTCGAGCGGTGGATCAGCTCGTTCAACCGCCCGAAGAGCTCACCCCCTCGGTGTCCCGCTTCGAGGAGTGTCGAGAGGGCCGCCTTGGCCATGGCGACGAGGAGGCCGGTCGGAAGGCCATGCCCGGAGACGTCCCCCAGCGCCACGGCCGTTCGCCCCTCCGCGATCGGAAGGTAGTCATAGTAGTCGCCGCCGATCTCCGCGACGGGCTCGAAGTGCGCGTGGACCGAGAACCCGGGAAACCGCGCCTCGGCCGGCGGGAGCAGCTTGTGCTGAATCGTGCGTGCCATGGCGATCTCGCTCTCGAGCCGCTCCTTGAGGGCGGTCTCGACGAGGAGTCGCTGGATGGAGGCGGCCATTCCATCGAAAGAGCGGGCGAGGTCGCCGATCTGGTCCCGTGACTTGGAGTTGACGCGGACCGAGAAGTCTCCCCTGGCGATGGCTTCGGCCGCGCGCGTCAAGCGGTTCACGTTTCGGGCGATCGATCCGACGAGGACGAATGCGATGGCCAGCGCCACGAGATAGACGATCAGTAGGGCGCCAGCCACCGCCAGGAGCACCGCCCAGAAGATCCGGCCGATCTCGGCCACACCCTGGAAGAAGAGCTGGTCGAACAGAACGCGCGGGGAAGTATTCGCCGCAAGCACCGCGACGTTCTCTCCCGTCTCGGCCTTCTCTCCGACGGCGTTCACCGCGGTCTCCAGATAGAACGCGTGGACCCACTCCGAATCCTTGAAGCCCTTTCCGGGCACGGGCCGTGCACGAGGATGCACGTCGGGAACACCGGCGCCGCCCGGAAGCTTCTTGCGGGGACCCGGCTCGATGCGGATCGAAGGTCCCTTGGCGTCTCTCTCGCCGCGCTGGGCACTCACCGTGTAACCGGTCCGGTCGGCCAGCTCCTGCAGCCAGGGGGTGGCGGGATCCGTCAGAAGCAGGAGCGCGGCCGCGGGCTCGGCCCCTCTTCGCACGGCGAGCCAGACGTCGGAGTCCGAGACGAGAAAACCGGGGCGTTCCAGATCCTCGAGCCAGGGCGCGGGCTCTCCGACATTCAGCCAGGGAACCGGCGATCGCGCGATCTTGCCCGTACCATCGGCGCGGACGACCGGCAGGGTCGGGTCGGACCGCACGGCCTCTTCCCCGACCGCGGTGACCTCGCGGCGCAGCCGATTCGCCATGTACTGGTGCGCCACCAGGTATGCGACGAGAGAGAGGAGGGCCGCGAGCAGCGGAATCGGGACGATTCCGATCAGAAAATAGGAGAACGCGAGCCGGAGGGTGAGGCGGCGGACGATGACCCGGAACGCGGCGGCGATCACCCTCCAGGCAAGGACGAACCCGGCGGTGATCGCGACCGACTTGACGAAAAGTCCCAGGCAGCCGCTGTCGCGCTCCGTGCGCTCGATGACGAGCGACAAGAGAAGGGCGGCGGCGAAGATGATCAGCCAGATCCGCGTGGACTTTCGAAGCGGCACGGCGGCGGTATTCTAACGAGCGGACGCCGGCTCACATCGGCTACAATCGGTTGGGACGTGAGGTTCCTGCGGCACGCGGCTCTCCTTCTCCCATCGGCCTTCCTTCTCGACGTCTTAGTCTTCCTTCTCACACACGGGCGCAGGGATCCGGGCTTCGGAACGTATCCCTTTTTCCAGGAGTGGCGGGGGGACTCGATCACCACCGCGGCGCCGGAGACCCGCTTCCTCGCGCAGGCCCTCGTCTTCTTCTTCCCCGCCTTCGTGGTGGCGCTCCTGTTCATCCTGAGCATGGCCGTCGCGGAGCGGGCGCTGTTCGGACGCCGGCCCCCGCGATCCACTTCCGCCTACGGCCGGGCCTTCGGCGCGGCTTTTCCGATCCTGTTTCTCGTCGCGAGCGTCATGCTCATGTGGTTGGGCGAACGGCTCGCGGCGAGACAGGCGCCGGGCGCGCTGGTCGCACCGCTTCTCGCCGCCGCGGCCCCTTTCGGAGCGGCGGTCGTGGCTCTCGGTCCGGCGGCTCTCGTGGCGGGCCCGGTCGCGCTGCTCCTGAAGGCAGGCCCGGCATGAGCGCGTCGCGCTCGATCGTCATCCTCGATTTCGGCGGTCAGTACACGCAGTTGATCGCGAGGCGGATCCGGGAGGCGCGCGTATTCTCGGTCGTTCTTCCTCCCGGGGCCGACGCCGAGGAAATCCGGCGGTGGAATCCGGCGGGCATCATCCTCTCGGGTGGGCCCCAGAGTGTTTACGAAAGAGACGCGCCCGTACCTTCGGCGGACCCGATGGCGATGGGCGTTCCGACCCTGGGACTCTGTTACGGGATGCAATGGATGGCGCACGCGGCCGGCGGGAAGGTCGCGGGAGCCGAGGGACGGGAATTCGGACGCGCCGTCGCGAGGCTCTCTCCCGACGCCGAGATCTTCACGGGCCTCGAGGAGGAACAGACGGTCTGGATGAGCCATGGCGACTCGGTCGTCGCGCCGCCTCCGGGTTTCCGGGTCATCGCATCCACGGCGCGGACGCCCATCGCGGCCTTCGAGGACGCGCAGCGGAGACTGTACGGGCTGCAGTTCCACCCCGAGGTGCGCCACACGGTCCACGGGACCGAGATCGTCGAGAACTTCCTGTTCCGCATCTGCGGTGTGCGGCCCGATTGGACGATGGCGTCGTTCCGTGAAGAGAGGATCGCCGCGATTCGCCGGCAGGCCCCGGCCGGGTCCGTGATCTGCGCGCTCTCGGGCGGTGTGGATTCCTCCGTGACGGCGATTCTGCTGCGCGAGGCGCTGGGAGAGCGGGTCCATCCCATCTTCGTCGACCACGGCCTGATGCGCCGACACGAGCGACAGCAGGTCGTCGAGGCTTTTGGGCATCTGGGCATTCACGTGCACGCGGTGGACGCGTCGGACCTCTTCTTTTCGCGCCTCGCCGGCGTCACGGATCCGGAAGAGAAGCGCCGTATCATCGGCCGGACGTTCATCGAGGTCTTCGAGAAGGAGGCCCGGAGCATCCCCGACGCGCGCTATCTGGCGCAGGGCACTCTCTATCCGGACGTCATCGAATCGATCTCCATCAAGGGTCCGTCGGCGGTCATCAAGACGCATCACAACGTCGGCGGCTTACCCGAGAAGCTCGGGTTCGAGTTGATCGAACCGGTGCGCGAGCTCTTCAAGGACGAGGTGCGGCTCCTCGGAGCGGAGCTGGGGTTGCCGCGCGAATTTCTGGCGCGCCACCCGTTCCCGGGACCGGGGCTCGCGGTGCGCATCCCCGGTGAAGTGACTCGGGAGAAGGTCGTGCTCTTGCAGAAGGCCGACGAGATCGTTCTCGACGAGATCCGCCGCGCCGGCCTCTACGGCGCGATCTCGCAGGCGTTTGCGGTGCTCTTGCCCGTGCGGTCGGTCGGCGTGATGGGAGACGGCAGGACCCACGACTTCGTGCTGGCGGTGCGCGCGGTGCAGACCAGCGACTTCATGACGGCCGACTGGTTCCGGATGCCGCACGACGTCCTCGATGCGATCGCCAGCCGGGTCGTCGGAAGCGTCCGCGGCATCAACCGCGTCGTCTACGACATCACGTCCAAGCCTCCGGCCACCATCGAGTGGGAGTGAGTCGGGCACAGCTCGATCGTCACCGGGAAGTCTCGCCATCGACGCCGCGCCGCATTGCCCGGCGATCTTTCCAGAGGCCGAAGATTGCCGTGAGCACGGCCAGCACGATCTCATCGAGAAATGGGAGGGGGTCGGGAACGATCCAGTCGGCGACCGTCAAGACGAAGAGGATGACGAAGAGAGCCGGGAACCTCAGGTGGAGAGCGCGGAGAACGCGCGTCAGCACTCGGAACCGGGGAGGATGCCGCCTCGCCGTCATGACCGCGCCGGAAGGAGGGGAGAGTCCAGGCAGCCGGCGATGGCTGCCAGGCCTCGTTCCACGAGAAGCGGATCGCCCCCGAACGCGAGCCGGAAATGCGCCGGCGCTCCGAAGAAATACCCGGGGGCAACGGCCGTCCCCGTGTCTCGGAAGAGCCGTTCGACAAACGGGCCCGCATCGGCGACCCCCGTCAGCCGCGGAAAGGCGATCGTGGCCCGGCTCTCGACCCATTCGAGATCGCTTCGATTCCCGATCCAGTCGGCGACGCGGCGTCGGTTGATTTCCACGATCCGACGCGCGCGGCGAGCGAGGTGCTTCATGTTCCGGAACGCGACGACCGCGAGGCGGTCCGCCGGCATCGGAGCCCACACGTCGACGATGTCGCGGGCGCGTCGAATCCGCGTCGTGATCTCGGGCGAGGCCAGGGTCCATCCGCAGCGCAGGGACGCCAGACCATAGGACTTCGTGAGGCTGTTGGAACCGATGAAGACCGGGGAGAGTCTCGACACGGAGGTCGCGGAAGGGTCGAAAACCGTGTCGAGATAGACCTCGTCGACCAGGATTCGGCAACCGTGCTTCTCGGCGAGCCGTCCGATCGCCCGCAGACTCTCTGGAGCGGCCAGCGCCCCCGAGGGGTTGTGCGGGTTGGAGAGGATGATCAGACGCGTCTTCGGCGTCATGGCAGCGGCGACGACGCCGGGGTCGATGTCATAACCAGTTTCGAATCGCCGCTCGAAAGTCGCCACGCGAGCGCCGAGCATGCGTGCGGCCGCGGGCAGCGGATCGTAGAACGGGGTCTCGACCAAGACTTCGTCGTCGGTCTCGAGGATCGCGGCGCAAGCCAGGAAATTCGCGCCGGAGCATCCCGATGCGGTGGCCACGCACTCGGGCGCCGTGCCATATCGCTGCGCAATCGCCTCGATCAAGGGGGGGTAGCCGTCGGGGCTCTCGCCGGCGACATCGACGGCCTCTCGCGCTCCGGGAAGATCATCGATCGAACAGGCGAGCAGATTGCTGCCTGCCAGATCGATCGCCGGCTTCGGCCGTGACTTGGCCCACTCCATGTATGGCGCGCCCGTTCGGCTCATGGCGCGCGGCCCGGCGCCTTCACGCGTCGCCGGCAAAACAAATAGATCGGGATTCCGGCGCCGAGCAGGGCGGCGCCGATGGCGGAGCGGACAGGATTCGAACGGATCGCTCCGGCCACGACGAGCGCGGATGCGGCGACGAAGAGTATCGGCAGCACCGGATACCCGGGCGTCAGAAACGCGTCGGCGCCGCGCGCGGCCGGAGGAATTCGACGTCGGAACCGAATCACGGCGGCGACGGTCAGACCGAAGAAAATCCAGTCGCCGAAGACGACCGAATCGACCAGACCGCCGTACGTCCCGGTCACGACGAGAAGGATCCCCCAGGCGGCTTGAAGCACGATCGCCCGATGCGGCGTCTGGAAGCGCGGATGAAGGCGCGACAGCCCGGAAAAGAAGACGCCATCGTGCGCCATCGCGTAGTAGATGCGGGTCGGGGCGAGAAGGGTTAGGTCCAGGAAGCCAAACGTCGAGACGGCGATCGCAGCCGCGATCCAGCGGTCTGCGCCGGAGCCAAAGATCCGCCGCACCGCGTCGGCGGCCGGGGTCGCCGTGGCGGCGAGCCCGTCGCGGGTGAGCGTCAGCAGATAGACGAGGTTGACGAGCAGGTAGACGACCAGCACGAGGATCGTGCCGGCAACGAGAGCGCGCGGCACGGTACGCCGGGGATCGTGGATCTCCTCGGCCACGATGTTGACGCTCTGCCAGCCGCCGTAGGAGAAGAGAATCGGAACGAGCGCCGCTCCAAAGGCGAGGAGCGTCGCGGTCGGCCGGGAGGCCGGAGGAGCAGGGGCTGCGGCGGGAATCGCACGGACCAGCCAGAGGCCTCCCAGGATCAGGGTCGTAAGCGCCGCGATCTTGAGGACGACGAGAGCGTTGAGCAGACGGCTGCCGGGCTTGACCCCCGCATAGTTGACCAGGGCGACGACGATGAGCGCGAGAACCGCAAGGGGGGTCGGTTCTCGCGACGGAGCGCCGAGGAGGCGCAGAGTGTACTGCGCGAACGTGATCGCGACGGCCGCGATCCCGCCTCCCTGGATCATCACGAGCGACGCCCAGCCGAATAGATACCCGACGAGCGGATGGTAAGCCTCGCGCAGGTAGACGTACTCGCCCCCGGCCCTCGGGAAGAGCGAGGCCAGCTCGGCGAAGGCGAGCGCGCCGGCCAGAGCGATCCCGCCTCCCGCGATCCACGCCCCGAGCACCCACCCGGCCGAAGGGAGCCGCTGGGCGACGAGGTAAGGGTTGATGAAGATGCCGGCGCCGATGATCCCCCCGACGACCACCATGGTGGCATCGAAGGTCCCCAGGGCGCGGCGGAGGGCCATCGTCGGAGGGGTTCCGCCGGGGCTACGGCGACGTCGCCTCGACGGCGACGACATGCGTCTTAACGAACCTCCCGTCGGCGTCGAAGTCGAACCCGAAACGCGCGGAGCCGACCGTGGCGCAGGCATGGCAGCCGTCGTGGAGAGAATAGGAGACCTCGAAGCGCAGCCCTCCGTGGGGTCGGCTCATCACTCGAACGGAGTCGGCGCCGGTGCGAGGACCCGGAAAGATCGCTACATTCGGGTACTTCCCGGCGATGCCCGCATAGACGGGACGGGAGGCGAGCTCGCGGCGTTCGAGAATCCTCGGGTCGTCCACGTCGATCATGGGGGGTGACCCGTTGACCAGAAAACAAAGCTGGCTCTCGTTGGCGCGGTACGGGTACTCGGCCCACGCAACATCGACCCGCCCCGTCTCTCGAAAGGCGGTCAGGTATCCCTGGTTCTCGGTGTAGCGCGCGAAGGTGACAGCCGCCGGAGAGGCGCCCGACTTCTGCATCTCGCGCACGAAGCACTCGCCGAATTGCGGCCCCGACAGCGCGTCACAGGATTGGTGAAACCTCTTCAGAAACGCCGCGTCCGGCCTCCACACCGCGTCGGGGCCGATCCGTGACGGCTCGGAGACTCCGGAAGAACGCCGGGGCGCGGAGAGCAGAGGCCCGCTCATGATGAGGAGGAGAATCGCGAGGGGAAGGGTCACTGATCTCTCTTCTATCACCTTTGCCTGGCGCCCCGAAGTCGCAGCTGGAATCGCTCGCGTCAACCTCCGAGCAATGCATTCGTTCATTTTTCGTCAGCCTGTTAGAATCGTTCTTCGATGGCCGGTGAGTTCGTCCACCTTCACCTCCACAGCCAGTATTCGCTTCTCGACGGCGCCAACAAGCTTCCCGAACTCTGCAAGCGCGTGTCGGAGCTCGGCATGTCCGCCGTCGCCGTCACCGATCACGGCAACATGTTCGGCGCCTTCCACTTCTTTCACGAGGCGCTCCAGCACGGCATCCGTCCGATCATCGGCGTGGAGGCCTACATCGCACCGGCGGACCGCCGGGACAGAGAAGCCCAGGCGTCGAGCGAGTCGGGCGAGGGGTATGCCTACCATCTGACGATTCTGGCGGCGAACCAGAAGGGCTATCGGAACCTCGTCCGGCTGGTGTCGGAGGCCTACCTCACGGGCTTCTACCACCGGCCGCGCATGGACAAGCAGCTCCTGCGCGAGCACGCGGAGGGCTTGATCGGCTTGTCCGGCTGTCTGAAGGGAGAAGTGGCCGGGGCGCTCTCGCGCGGGAACTTCGCGGAGGCCCGGAAGGCCTTCCTCGAGTACGAGGAGATCTTCGGCAAGGGGAATTTCTACGTCGAGTTAATGGACCATGGCCTGCCCCAGCAGACCGCGATCCTTCCCGACCTACTCCGCCTCTCGAAGGAGACCGGGGCGCCCGCCGTGGCCACCAACGACAGCCACTACCTCCGGCGCGACGACGCCTTCCCGCACGAAGTGCTCCTTTGCATCGGCATGGGCAAGACGCTCGAGGACGAGCGCCGGATGCGGTTCTACAACGACGAGTTCTACGTCAAGGATGCCGACGAGATGAAGGCACGCTTCCGTTCCTGGAGCGGCGAGGCGGTTTCCAACACGGTCGCGATCGCCGAACGCTGTTCCGTTTCCTTCGACACCGACGGGCTGCACCTGCCGACCTTCACGGTGCCCGACGGTCGGCTTCCCGCCGACTACTTCCGCGAGCTGGCGCGGGAGGGCCTCGAGCGCCGCTTGTCCGAGATCCAAATCGACACGCGGGCGGGGGTTGCCCGCATCGCGCCGGAGAAGTACTGGGAGCGCCTCGACTACGAGATCGGCGTCATCGAAAAGATGGGGTTCCCCTCCTACTTCCTGATCGTCTCCGATTTCATTCGTCACGCCCGCGAGAAGGGGATCGCCGTCGGCCCGGGCCGGGGGAGTGCGGCGGGCTCGATCGTCTCCTGGGCATTGCGCATCACGGAGATCGATCCCCTGCGCTACGACCTTCTCTTCGAGCGATTCCTGAACCCGGAACGAATCTCGATGCCGGACATCGACATCGACTTCTGCCAGGCCCGCCGGGGAGAGGTCATCGAGTACGTCACCAAGAAGTATGGCCGGGAGAACGTGGCGCAGATCGTGACCTTCTCGCAATTGAAGCCCAAGCTCGCGGTGCGCGACGTCGCGCGCGTGCTTTCGCTTCCGGTCGCGTTGGGGGATCGGATCGCCAAGCTCGTGCCCGACGGCCCCGATGTCAACTTCGAGCGGGCATTTCGCGACTCTCCGGGACTCAAGGAGGCGATCGAATCCGACGAGATGGTCTCGAGGGTCGTCAAGATCGCCGAACGTCTCGAGGGGCTCTCGCGTCACGCGGGGATGCACGCGGCGGGCGTGGTGATTGCGCCCCGCCCGATCACCGAGTTCCTGCCGCTCTACCGAACGAACAAAGACGAAATCACCACACAGTTCGACATGAACGCCGTCGAAAAGATGGGCCTCTTGAAGATCGATTTTCTCGGGCTCATCACGCTCGATGTCATCGAGGCGACGCGCGACGCGATTCGCGAGCGGGAAGGCGTGACGCTCGATCTCGACCATTTGCCCCTGGACGACGAACCCACCTTCGAGCTCTTCCGTTCCGGGCGCACCGCGTGCGTATTCCAGTTCGACTCGGGGGGGATGCGGGACCTGCTGCGTCGCGCCAAGCCACGCGTCTTCGCCGACCTCGCGGCCTTGAACGCGCTCTACCGCCCCGGCGCTCTCGACGCGGGGACGGTCGAAGACTACGTCCGGCGGCGCAGCGGCACGAGCAAGGTGAGCTACCCTCTGGCGGAGCTCGAGGGAATTCTCTCCGAGACGCTCGGCATCCTGGTCTACCAGGAGCAGGTCATGCGGATCGCACAGGCGGTCGCGGGCTATTCGCTCGCCGAGGCCGATCTGCTCCGAAAGGCGATCGGAAAGAAGAAGCGCGAGATCATGGTCGCCGAAGGGGAGAAGTTCATTCGGCGCAGCGTCGAGCATGGTACGCCGAAGAAGAAGGCGCAGGAGCTCTGGTCCTTAATCGAGCCTTTTGCACGGTACGGTTTCAACAAGTCCCACGCGGTCGCCTACGCCCTGCTCGCCTACAAGACGGCGTACCTGAAGGCTCACTACCCGGTCGACTTCTTCGCGGCCAACCTTTCCGCCGAGATCGGTTCGACCGATGGCATCGTGAAGGTGCTGGGCGATTGCCAGGAGTCCGGAATCTCCGTGCTTCCGCCGGACATTAACGAGTCGGGAACCTCCTTCGCGGCCGTCGGCGGGTCGATCCGCTTCGGACTGGCGGCGATCAAGGGGGTCGGTGAGGCGGCGGCGCAGGCCATTCTGGAAGAACGCCGGAAGAAGCCCTTTACCTCCTTTTCCGACTTCGCTTTGAGGCTCGACTCGCGGCTGGTGAACAAGCGCACGCTCGACACGCTGATCGCCGCCGGAGCCTTCGACTCGCTCGGGAAGAACCGGGCGACGCTGGCCGCGGCGTCGGAAAGGGTTCTCGCCACCGCCGCCCGCCTGCGCGACGAGACGGCGCTCGGCCAGTCGAGCCTCTTCGGAGGCGGCTCCGCCGATGAGGGCGCGCCGGCTGACGACTTTCCGGAACAGCCCGAATGGGCCCTCGACGAGAGACTCAAGGGGGAGAAGGACACGCTCGGCTTCTACGTGACGGGTCATCCGCTGGCGCGTTTTTCCGAGGAGATCGAACGCTTCGCCGAGGCGCGCGTCGCGGATCTGGGAAGCCGCGTCGAGCAATCGGTCCGGATCGCCGGAGTGCTCGCCAACCTGAAGAAGCAGAAGATCAAGAAGGGGGTCAACGAAGGCAAGACGATGCTCAAGGCCTGCCTGGAGGACACGAGCGGCAGCATTCCCGCGGCGGTCTTCGCGAGTCTCTACGAGAAGGTGCAGGCCTGGGTGCGCGACGACCTGCCCGTTCTGGTGACCGCGACCGTCCGGGAATCGGGGGGCGCGCTGGAGCTGACGGTGCAGGACATCACGCCGCTCGAGGGCATTCGCGAGCGGCGCGCCCGTGAGCTCGCGATTCGGGTCAACCTCGCCTATGCCGATGAAAGCGTGCTCGCGCGCCTCCAGGAGCGGCTCCGCTCCCATCCGGGGACGACCCCCGTCTCCATCCGGCTGGTGCGGCCGGGCGAGTTCGAAGCCACGCTGAAGGCCGCCGATTCGATGCGGATCGCGCCCTCGCCGCGGCTCACGAGCGAGATCCAGGCCCTGGCGGGGGAGGGGTCGGTCGAGTACGTCTTCTAGCTCTTCGGCGCGCGCGACGCGAAGCGTGGGCTCCATGCTGGCGCGCCTTCCGCGCCGGCTTCACCGGCCGGTCCGCGCGGCGCGCAAGGTGGCCGCGGAACAGGATGCCCGGGCGTATCTCGCGGGGGGGGTGGTGCGAGACCTGTTGCTCCAGCGACCGGTCAAGGACCTGGACTTCGTCGTCGAGGCCGATGCGGCCCGATTCGTCCGACGCCTCGCGGATCTGCTCGGCGGTCAGGTTCGGTCGCACGGACGATTCGGCACCGCGACCGTTCTGCTGCCCGATGGCACCCGGCTCGATGTGGCCGCGACGCGCCGCGAGACCTACGATCGGCCCGGCGCTCTTCCGACGGTAACCCTCGGAGCCTCGATCGAGGAGGATCTCCGGAGGCGCGACTTCACGGTCAATGCGATGGCGATCGAGATCACGTATCGCGCGCGAATCATCGATCCGTTCGGGGGCCGGTCGGATCTCTCGCGTGGCGTGATCCGAATGCTTCATGAAGATTCCGCTCTGGACGATCCGACACGTGCCTTTCGCGCCGTCCGCTATGCCCATCGGCTCGGATTCCGCATCGCCCGGCCATCGCGGAAGGCAATCCGGCGCGCGATCCAGGCAAAGGCCTTCGACGCGGTGTCGGGGGACCGGCTTCGCCGGGAGCTGGCCTCCGTTCTGACCGAGGAGAACCGTGGCGCGGCCGTGAGGAGAATGCATCGGCTGGGTCTGGACGCCGCGATCGAGCCCGCGCTCGTTGTCCCGAGCGCCGCCCGGCGCGTCCGGACCGCCGAAGAGCTCGCGAGGCATCACGGAGCGCGAACCAGCTGGCTCTGCGGCTTACTCGCGTGGATGGCGCCGGCGGGAACAGGCGAGCTGCATCGCGTCACGAGCCGCCTCGCGATTTCGGGGCGGGAGCGCGGGCGGATCGAGGCCTGGCCGCGGACGCTTCGGCGATTGGCTCCCGGCCTCGCGAAACGGCCCCCCTCGGAGGTCAGCCTTCGAATGCGCGGCCTCTCGGAGGACGAGATCGTCGCCGCCGCGGCGGCACTCCCTCCGGCGGACCGTCGCGCTCTTCTCCGCCATGCCGGCCGGCGAGTCTCACTCGCCATCCGAGGCGCCGATCTTCTGCAAGCCGGTATCCCGGCCGGCGAAGCGATCGGCGCGGCCCTCGCCCGCACGCTGGCCGCCCGGGAGGACGGAAGAATTACGCGCCGGGAGGAGCTGTCCTTCGCCGTGCGCGCCGCGGCCGAGGGCGCCAGAGAATGATGAAGCTCCTCACTCTCGTGGCGGCGCTCGCCTCGGCCTCGATGGCGACTCCGGGTGCGCGCGATCCGACATTCTGCGCGGAGTGGGTCCGCCAGTCGAGCGAAGGCTATGACCGCCTCACGCTCTTTCGAGATCGGGCTCTCGTCTGGAAGACGCACTTCGGCGCCCAGGACGAGGTGCGGCGCAAGACGCTCGACGCGTCCGAACTCCAGTACTACTGCGCCTTTTTCGCGCGCGACGATTTCTGGTCGCTTCGCCCCGACCTTCGAACCGGGCTCGCCGGGGAGTTCACCTCCCAATCCGCGGTGACGCTGGCGCGGCCGGACGGCACCCGCAAGACGATCCGCTTCGACGATCTCTCGACGAACACGGCGGAGTCTGCGGCCCTTCGATCCGCGTTGGAGGGGTTGAAGGGCCTGTTCGTGAACCCGCTGGCACCCGCTTCCCGGTTCACGCCCGACGTCCTAACGCCGGGTACGCTGCTGAAACGCTTCGACGGAGCAGTCTTCCGCGTGCGTCGCCTGGAGAAGGAGACGGGTTTCGTCGAGATCGTGGGGGTGACCCAGCCCTATGCGCAGTTCTTGAGGATCGACGAGCTGCGGTTCCAGTTCTCTCCGCCCGAGAAAGCTCCGTGAGCTCGCGTCGCGGAGGGAATTCCGGCGTTCGGATTCTGGCGGGGCGATGGAAAGGACGGAGACTGGATGCGCCGCCGGCCTCCCGACCCACGTCCGCACGAGCGCGCGAGGCTCTCTTCGATCTTCTGGGCAACCGTATCGAAGGCTCCAGAGTGCTCGATCTCTACGCGGGCAGCGGGGCGGTGGGTCTGGAGGCCGTCTCGCGCGGCGCATCCCGGGCCGTCCTCGTAGAGTCCGAGGCGGCGGCTCTGCGACGGACGGTCGCCCGAGTCGGAGCCTCCGGTGAAGAGGTTCGTGTCATCGAGCGCGGCGCGGCGGCCGCGATCGACGATCTGATACGAGAAGGCGAGGGATTCGACATCGTGTTTGCCGATCCGCCCTATGATCTGTCTCCGAAAGACGCCGGCGTCGGCCGTGTGGCACGGCTGATGACTCCGGAAGGGATCTTCGTCTTTCAGCGAGACGGCACAACGGAGGCCCCGCCCGAGGTGGCGGGCCTCCGGCTCTTGCGGCATCGTGAATACGGGCGTAACGTCTTCTATTTCTTCGGGATGCTTTGACGGGGCGGCTGAGAAATGCTAGCCTTCGCGGTTCTGACGGAATTCCCAACGCCATTGAAGGAGTTCGATCCATGCTCCAAAACGGTAGGCACTTCTTTACCTCGGAGTCGGTGACCGAGGGCCATCCCGACAAGATCGCGGACCAGATCTCGGACGCCGTGCTCGACGCGGTGCTCCGCGACGATCCGATGGGCCGCGTGGCATGCGAAACGCTCGTGACGACGGGTCTGGCCTTCATCGCCGGCGAGATCTCGACGAAGACCTACGTCGACCTCCCTTCGATCGTACGGCAGACGATCAAAGAGATCGGCTACACGCGCGCGAAGTTCGGCTTCGACTACGAGACGTGTGCGGTCGTCTCTTCGATCGACCCTCAGTCGCCCGACATCGCCCAGGGCGTCGACACGGGCGGAGCCGGGGATCAGGGAATGATGTTCGGATACGCCGTCTTAGAGACCGAAGAGCTGATGCCGTTGCCTCTCACTCTCGCGCATCGGCTGGTCCAACGACTCTCGGAAGCGCGCCGGAAAGGGGAGCTCGATTTCCTGCGCCCCGACGGGAAATCGCAGGTCACCGTGGAGTACGAGGGGAGCCGGGCGCTCCGCGTGGAGACGGTCGTCGTCTCCACTCAGCACGCCGAGGCGATCAAGCATCCGGCGTTGAGGGAAGCGATCATCGAGGAGGTCATCCGTCCGGTGATTCCCGCCGCGCTGCTTTCCTCCGATACGAAGTTTCACATCAACCCCACGGGCCGTTTCGTGATCGGAGGGCCGCAGGGGGATACGGGATTGACCGGCCGAAAGATCATCGTCGACACCTATGGAGGCAGTGCGCCCCACGGGGGTGGGGCGTTTTCGGGCAAGGACCCCACGAAGGTGGATCGTTCGGCCGCCTACATGGCGCGGTACGTGGCCAAGAACATCGTCGCGGCGGGAATGGCGCAACGCGCGCTGATCCAGCTCGCGTACGCCATCGGCGTTGCGGATCCGGTGTCCGTGCACGTCGAGACGTTCGGCACAGGCAAGGTCCCCGAGGACCGGATAGTCGCGCTCATCCGGGAGCACTTCGCTCTCACGCCGAGAGGCATCATCGAGACGCTGAATCTGCGCCGACCGATTTACAAGACGACCGCTGCGTTTGGCCACTTCGGGCGGCGGCTTCCCGAGTTCACCTGGGAAAAGACGGATCGGGCGGAAGACCTCGCCCGGGCCGCCGGCGTCGAAGTCGCGGCGCCGGTTGGAGGTTAGGATGGCGATGGCGGTTTCGTCTCGCGCCAAACATGATGTCCGCGACGTCGGCCTCGCGCCGCGGGGCAAGACGCGGATCGACTGGGCCGACGCGAGCATGCCCGTCCTCCGGCAGATCCGCGAGCGTTTCGCCAAGGAGAAGCCGCTGCAAGGGCTTCGGCTATCCGCGTGCCTTCACGTGACGAGCGAGACGGCGAACCTCGCTCGAGCGCTTTCCGAAGGGGGCGCGGACCTGGTTCTATGCGCCTCGAATCCCCTCTCGACCCAGGACGACGTCGCGGCATCGCTCGTGACCGACTACGGCGTCGCCGTGTACGCGATCAAGGGGGAAGATCATGCCACCTACTACGACCATATCCGGGTGGCGCTGGCTCATCGACCGAATCTGACCATGGACGACGGCGCCGACCTGGTCTCCTCCTTGCTCTTCCTGGCGCTCGGCCGCGACGCCGAGGTTGACCCCGTCGTCCGACAGTGGGCGAAGGGTTTATCCGCGGAGGAACGCAAGGCCCTCTTCGACGGCGTGATCGGGGGCACCGAAGAAACGACGACCGGCGTCATCCGGCTGAAGGCGATGGAAAAAGCGGGCCTCCTGCGCTTCCCGGTTCTGGCGGTGAACGAGGCAAAGACCAAGCATTTCTTCGACAACCGTTACGGCACGGGCCAGTCCACCATCGACGGCATCGTACGTGCGACAAACCTCCTCATTGCGGGGCTCCACGTCGTCGTCGCCGGGTACGGCTGGTGCGGCCGGGGCGTCGCGATGCGGGCGCGGGGCCTGGGGGCACAGGTCATCGTGACGGAGATCGACCCGACGAAGGCGATCGAAGCGGTGCTCGACGGATACCGCGTCATGACCATGGCGGAGGCGGCGTCCCAAGGAGACATCTTCGTGACCGTCACCGGGAATAAGGGCGTCCTCCGTGACGAGCACTTCCGCGCAATGAAGGACGGAGCCGTCGTGTGTAACTCCGGCCATTTCAACGTCGAGATCGATATTCCCGCGCTGGAGAAGCTCTCCAAGCAACGCCGCTTCCTCCGCGATTCGGTCGAAGAGTTCACGCTGCAGAGCGGCCGAAAGATCCATCTGCTCGCCGAGGGACGCCTCATCAACCTCGCCGCGGCGGAAGGGCATCCGGCCTCCGTGATGGACATGTCTTTCGCGAACCAGGCCCTGGCCGCCGAATTCATGGTCCGCAATCACGCTAAGCTCGAGAGAAAGGTCTACGCCGTACCCGAAGACATCGACGAGGAGATCGCGCGGTTGAAGCTCGCCTCCATGGGGATCACGATCGATGCGGCGACGACCGAGCAGCAGCGGTACATGTCCTCATGGGAGGAAGGCACCTAGACCTCCGGCGCCGTGTCGGCTGTTCCCGCCGGTACGGAACCGGCGTAGAGTTCCCGGAATGACGCGGCCGTCGCCGGTCGTCCTGGCCGGGATCCTGGCGGCTTCCCTCGCGGGGGCCCAGGAGATGCCGCTTCGGGTCGGCACCGTCGCGGTGCGGAGCCTCGACGTCTTCGCTCCGGAGGAAGCCGAACGGGGCTGGATCTATCGGGCGGCCGACCTGCTGCACGTCACGACGCGCCCCGACACGATCCGCAAGTTCCTGCTATTCGACGAGGGGGACCCATACGACGAGGCGCTTCTGGCACAGACCGAAAGGAACCTTCGCGCCTTACCCTTCCTGAAATCAGCCCGCGTGATTCCCTCGGCGCCGCACGATGGAATCGTCGACGTGGATGTCGTCACCCAGGACGCCTGGACGACCGAGATCTCCGTGAACCTCGGCTCAAGCGGCGGAGAGACGCGGTGGGCGACGGGTCTGACGGAACGCAACTTCCTCGGCGCCGGGAAGGAGATCGGCCTCTCCTACGACGAGGGGGTCCAGCGAACGAATCGCTTGATCGAGTTCAAGGATACCGCCCTCTTTGGGGGCTACTGGTCGACCGCGCTTCGCTACGCGGACAACTCCGACGGGGGAGAGCGCCAGGTGCGGATCGACAAGCCCTTCTCCTCCCCGCTCGACCGCCTTACCGTGGGTGCGCTCTGGGACAGCCGGCGTCAGGAAGATCGATTCTACGCGGACGGAGAGGTGGCCTCGGAGTACGGTCTGCGTCACAGGGGCCTGCGCCTGGCGGGAGGAACGCCCCTGGAGGCGGAGTCGCTGCGGGCGCGTCGCGTCCTGGCGGGGATCCATTTCTTCCGCGATGAGTTTCACAACCTCTCCGGCCGAACCGACGCTGTGCTTCCGGAGGAACGCGACTTCCGCTACGTCTTCGTCGGCTATGAGGACTTCGTCAGCGACTATGTCACGCTGCAGTATGTCAATCAGGATCTGCGCTTCGAAGACTTCAATCTGGGTCCGCGCTTTACGGCGACGGTGGCGCTCTCGCCTCGGGCGTTTGGGGCGCCCGTCACCTCGGTCGCGGTGCGCGGGTCCGCAGAACGGGGGTGGCGACTCGGCCGAAGCTCTTTCGCCCGCGCCCTCGTCGCCTTCGAGACGCGGCTCAACGGAGGAGTGCAGAACGCCATTCTCTCGGCAACGGGCCTCGTGGTCGTGCCGCATTCGACGGTCCTACGCCAGACGACGGTGGCGCAGATCCAGTTCCAGCAGGGGTGGAATCTCGACCGCGACGTCCAGTTCTTCGCGGACGGCGATCACGGTCTGCGCGGCTATCGTCTCTATGCGTTCGAGGGCAACCGTCGGCTCGTCCTCAACGTCGAGCACCGTGTCTTCTCCGGCTTCGAAGTTCTGCAGCTCTTCTCCTTCGGGGGAGCGGCGTTTCTCGACACGGGGACGGCGGTGCCAGCCGGCGCGCCGCTTCGTTTCGCGTCGCTCAAGACGGACGCGGGCGTGGGCCTGCGTATCGGCATCGCACGCGCCGCGCACAGCACGATTCTGCGCCTGGATTGCGCCTACGCGTTCGACTCCGATCCGCTCGGCAAGAAGGGCTGGCTGGTGTCCTTCTCGAGTGGCCAGGCCTTCTGACCTCGGTCCGGGGAAAGCCCGAGAGCGCCCGTCGTACACTGTCGCCGGAGGAGGGCGGCCATGCCTCTGGTCGATGTTGACATCGTAAGCGAGCCCGTCCGCCGTGAATGGCTCGCGCGGCTGCTCGAGGAGGGGAACATTCTGCTCCTCCGGGAGACCTCCTTTTCCATTCCCGAGGCGGACCGTGATTTCCTCCTCGCGCAGCGGCAAAGCCGCGGGCCATTCCACAAGAACATCGCGTACCGCCCGGCGAGCGATCGGGTGACCGGGTTTTCGGGCCCCGGCGCCGATGGCGAGCGGCTGCGGCGAATCCTCCGCGATTATTCGCGCTCGGCCCTCGATGCGCTCGCCCGCATTTTCCCGACTTACGCGCGCTCCTGGCAGGTCGACTACGCGAGCTTTCGTCCGATCGAAGAGGAGCGGCGACCGCTTCCGCTTAAAGCGCGCAACGACTTGATCCACGTCGACGCCTTTCCCACGCGCCCGAGCAACGGCGCGCGAATCCTCCGCTTCTTCACGAACATTCACCGGAAGCGCCCCCGGGAATGGATTTCCGGAGGGACCTTCGATCGTCTCGCCGAGCGCTATGCCGTCTCCTCCGGGCTTCTTTCCGATGCCGCGCGGCGCGGGGCGCCCGGCTTCACCGCCCGGGCCCTCCGAGCGGTCGGCCTGCGGCGGTCGGTCCCATCTCCTTACGACCTCTTCATGCTCCGGTTTCACGACTTTCTCAAGCAGAGCTCGGAAGTCCAGGCTTCGCCCGTCGAGCGGTTCTCCTTTCCACCGGGGTCGAGCTGGATCGTCTTGACCGACATGGTCAGCCATGCCGTCCTGGCGGGGCAGTACGCCCTCGAGCAGACGGTGATCGTGGGACGGGAGGCCCTGACCGCTCCGGAGAAGGCGCCCGTGGCGATCCTCGAGAGGCTGGCCGGGATTCCGCTGGCTCCCGCTGTCAGAACGTGACATAGGCCGAGAGCCCGTCGCGGATGGGGAAAAGGTCGACCCGGACCCGCGGCGTCTCGTCGTCCGCCGCCCGATGCCGGTTGACGAGAAATCGCCCCGTCGTCAACCCGATCGCCGCCCCCGTGAAAACGTCGCTCGCGAAATGAGCCCGATCGTTGATGCGGTCCATCGCGACGGTGAATGCGGTCGCGTACGCGAGCGTTGGGATGATCCAACCATCGGTCCGCATCGCGATGACGGAGGCGACGGCGAAGGCGGTCGTCGCATGCCCCGAGGGAAACGACTTGTTGCCCGAGAACGGGTGGAAAACCGTTTCGTCGTTGCCCGAGTTCGGCCGCTCGCGGCCGAGGGCGGACTTCAAGCCGTCGGTAATGAGCCCGGCGAACACGGCCGCCTCGACGGCCTCCCGCCCGGTGTCGCGCAATCCGGGCTCCCTCGCGACGAGGCCGCCGACGAAGAGCGCGCCGGAAATGTACCAGGCGTAGGACGCGCCGAAGTCGCTCGTCGCCCGGGACACCTCGTCGGTAAAGTGGGAGCGCGTGCGCTGCGACGCCGCGGCGATGCTCTCGTCGGCCAGAAACAGGATCCCGAGCGAGGCTCCGAAGACCGCCGCCTTTTTCAGATCCGATGAATCCCAATGGATGGGGTTCGTGATCAGCGCGCCGGCGTCGCCAATGTAGCGCTTCGCCTCCTCGAAAACATCCCGCACGGCGACGGCCGGGAACCCTCGAGACTCCGGACTCGATTCGACGAAAGGGAAGGGGGCGTCGTTTGGGGCGCACCCGTCGGCCTCCGCCCCCGGAGCCGTCTGCGCTTGGCACATCGTGGCCGCGAAAAGGAGGCTGGCGATCGGGGGGAGAACCGTGAGAATTTTCATCAGGTCGACATGCGGAGCACGAGAAAGGTCGCCGCCAGACCGAAAAGAATATTCGGAGACCAGGCGGCCAGGATCGGAGGAAGCGCCCCCACCTCGCCGAGCTTTGTGAGAAATGCGGCCGCGATCAAGGCCAGGATTCCGAGAGCGACGCCGACACCGATTCCAGCCAGAGCCCCGCGTCGTCCGATGCGGAAGGCGAAGGGAACGGCCAGAAGAGCCATGACGGGTAGCAGCGCGGGCTGAGCAAGCTTGGTCTGAAGCGCCGTCTCCAGGCTCGCCGTCGCGTAACCGCTCCGGCGCAGGCGTCGAATGAGCCTCTCGAGCTCGCGAAACCGCATCTCTTCGGGACGGCGCCGGGTGGCTGCGAACGCTTGGGGGGCATCTCCGGCGACTCTTTCCTCGAGAAAGGTCCGATAGGGCGTCGGTGCGGAGGCGGCGAATTCCCGCGTCCACCCCTGACGCAGAAGCCAGCCTCCATCTTTCCAGACCGCCTCGCGGGCGGCCGTTCGTTGAACGAGCTGAAAATCCGGGTCGAAGTCGAAGATCGACACGGCATAGAGGACATCGCGCGCGGGGTCGGCTTCCTCCCGGTGCCAGATCTCTCCATTGCCCGCGAGATACCAGTTGCGCGAGCCCTCGCTTTTCGTTCCGAAGTCCGGGGGCCGCCCGTAAATCACGTTGCGGTACCGGGCCTCGCGCTGTTCGGCGAAGGGAAGGATGTACTCGCCAACGGCGAAACACACGGCCGCGCCGAGACAGGCCAGCACGAGCACCGGCGCCGCCAGGCGCCACAGGGACACTCCCGATGCCTTGAAGGCCGTGTCCTCATTGTTCTTCGAGAGAATGCCGAGACCCACGAGGGTCGAAAAGAGGACGGCGAAGGGGGCAATCTGCAAAGTGATCGAGATGAGAAAGTAGCGGTAGTAACCGGCGATCGCGCTCGCCGGAGGATGGTGCTCGGCGACCTCGTCGATCTTGTCCGCATAGTCGACCACCACCGCGAGAAGAATTGCCGACGCCAGCACGAGAGCCAGAGCGAAGAAGAAGCGCTTCAGAACGTTGCGATCCAGGAGCGAGAGCATTCTCGCCGGAGCGCTTCGCGGTCTGGGGCCGGGATGGAGAGACCGGGCGCTGGCCGCCGGGGAAGGTTCGGGGAGAGGGCGTGGGGGATGGGGCGGCCGAGCCGTCGCTTTTCCGAAGGCTGCGGCGGCGCCGAGGAGGAGCAGCAAGATGTTGGGAAGCCACATCGCGAGGCCTGAAGACAGCCGGCCCTCCTGGGCCCATGTCTCGCCGCTCGTCAGCAGCACGTAGTAAACGATGATGACCAGAAGCGAAAGCGCAAAACCGCCACCGCGGCCACCGCGCCGAAAGGACTCGGCGAGCGGAATGCCGACGAGAGCGAAGGCGAAACAGGCGAAGGGGATCGCGAACTTCTTGTGGATCTCGACCCACGCGAGCCGACGCCCGACATCCGAAGTCTCTTTGCGATGGGCCGACCGCCAGAGCTCCGACAAGGACTGGGAACGCAACCCCCGTTCGGACGTGACGCGCGCGCCCGGACTGTTGGCGAGATCGCCGGCGAGCAGGAGGCGCTGTGATGCGTTACGGCTGGTGCGGTAGCGTGATGGGTCTGCGGGGTCGACCTCGTGGACCGTCGAGCCATAGAGATCCAGCCAAAGATGGTCTCCCTCCAGGGTCAGCCCGCCGCGTCGCGCGACGATGACTCGCTTCGGCGGCTCGCTCTCGTCCCCTAACTTTAAGAAGACCCCCTCGAAGGAACGGCCGTCGGCGGCCACGCGGTCAAAGAAGAACGTAATTCCGGGACGAGGCTCGCGAAAAGTCCGCGGGGCAACGACGTTGACGATGGAAGTTGCGGCGGCGCGAGCCATCGATCGTTCCAACGCGGCGTTGGCCGGCGGCAGCACCAGATTGTAAAGGGCCAGGACGAATACCGAGAGCGCCGCAGCGGCGCCGAGGACCGGCCGGTACAGGGCCGCGGGGCCCGCGCCGCAGGAACGAAGAGCGGTCAGCTCCGAGTCGACCCCCAGGCGGCCGAGGCCGATCAACACCCCGAGCAGAAAGGCCATCGGCAGCGTCAGGACTACGATCCAAGGCAGCGACAGGACGACCAGATTCGCTACCTCGAGGATCGGGGCACTCCGCCTTACGGCGAAGTCCGCGAGGAAGAGAACCGTCCGGATCAGCAGGACGAACGTATATGCCGCGAAGCCCAGAAGGAACGGAGGCCAGATCTCACGAAGGACCGACCGGGAGATGAGACGCACAGACTCGATACTGCCGAGCAGAAAGGGCTATGTAAAGCGCGCCCGGCTGAGACTGTCGCGGAGAGAGAGCAGGGCGCTTTACATAACCGACCTTATTTAACATAATATATATTATCGGACGCCGAGCCCGACCGACAGCTTCATATCTTTGTCGCCTCGGAGGCCGCCGGGAGGCCAGCCGCTACTTCGTCTTGGAGACCGGAAGGCTTCCCGACTCGAGCTGGCGCAGCACCGTGCGGAGCGCGTCGATCAGATCGGCGCGGCCGACCCGCGACCTCTCGAAGGAGATGTTCAGACGAAAGGGACTGTCCTTCGCCTTGTAGACGAAACTGTAGGCGCCCGCCTTCTTTTTTCCCGAGGCGGAAACCTGCTTCTTTCGGTCGCGCAGGTCGTCGCGGGTCGACCCGCCGGCTACCAGGGCTATCGCATCGACCATCTTCTCGCGGTCGCCGAGGCGCGCGATCTCCAGCAGGACCGAACGCGCATCGATGTCGGCGCGCCGACATCTCTCGCGGAGATCCTCCGGAATCTCCAGAAGCGACATCGCCTCGGTAATGGAGACGCGGGACTTTCCGACCGCGTCGGCGATCTGCTGCTGTGTATAACCGTGGCGGTCGGCGAGCGATGCGTATCCGGTAGCCTCCTCGAAAGGATGCAGGTCGCGCCGGTGGAGGTTCTCGATGAGCGCGATTTCCATCACCTCGTTGTCCGGCACATCGAGCTCGATGCAGGGAACCTCCGCCAACCCGGCCTCCATCGCGGCCCGAAAACGGCGCTCCCCCGCGATGATCCGGAAACGTCCGTCGGGAAGAGGTCGGACCAGAAGCGGCTCGAGGACCCCCTTGGATTCGATCGACGCCCGCAGCTCCGAGAGATCGCCGACGCTTCGTCTCGGCTGTTCGGGATTGGTCTCGATCTCCTCGATCGCGATCAGGCGGCCGAGCGAAGCGCCGAAGCGCTCCGAGAGGGACTCGACGAAGTGCGAGTCGTGCCGCATCCGGGATTCCAACGGAAGGCCACGGCGCTTAGACACGGGATAGTACCTCCTCGGAAAGCGAGTAGTACTCGGCCGCGCCGCTCGAGCGCGGCGCGAAGGTAAAGATAGACTCGCGGTGGGCCGGGCTCTCCTCCAGCCGCACGCTCTTTGAGATCGTCGTCTTGAAGACCTTGTCGCCAAAGACCGAGACGATCTGCTCGGAGACGTCCTTGCCAATTACGGTTCGTTTGTCGTGGAGGGTGATCACGACCCCGAGGATCCGGAGATTGGGATTCGGCCGAGCCTTGATCTTGTCGATCGTCTCGAGAAGGTCGTCGGTTCCTTCGAGGGCAAAGTACGAGGACTGAATCGGGATCAGAATGTGGGTAGAGGCGACCATCGCGTTGACGGTGATCATCCCGAGCGTAGGGGGCGTGTCGATCAAGATCACGTCGTAGGCCTGCCGTGAGGGATCGAGCTTGTCTCGGAGACGGAAATGGCCGTCGAGCTCGCCGAGGAGCTTGGACTCGATCTTGGCCAGCGAGATCCGCGCCGGCGCGATGTCGAGGTTGTTCAAGCCCGACGGGCGAATGACGTCCGACAGAGGCGTGTTGGAGTCCACCATGACGTCGAACATGGACTTCTCCACTGAGCGCCGATCGACGTAGGACATCGTGCTGTTGGCCTGGGGGTCGAGATCTATAAGAAGCGTCCTCATCCCTTTCTGGGCCATGGCCGCCGCAAGATTGATGGCGGTCGTCGTCTTGCCGACTCCCCCCTTCTGATTCGTAATCGAGATGATCACGAATCGCAGTGTACAACGCAGAAGTTTTTTCGGAGGAGCGGCGGGCGAGAAGAGAGATCGGAAGAGCGGGACCGAGTGATCGCTACATTCGTAATCGCTACATTCGATACTTTCCGAGCTCGTCCGGGCTGGCTTCCTCGAGCCATTTGCGGAGGCGGTCGGGATCCTGCTCGGAGCCTTCCGACCGAAGGCTGCGGCTTTTCTCGAGCACGTCTTCCTCGACGAAGATGTCGGCGTGCGAGCGCAGCGCCAGCGCGATGGCGTCGCTCGGTCGGCTATCGACCGACAGGCTCGAGTCCCCCCGCGTCAAGTGGATCTGGGCAAAAAAGGTGTTCTCACGGAGGTCATTGATAACGATCCGCTCGACCCGGGCCTCGAGCTCCGTCAGCAGGTTCTTCAAGAGATCGTGGGTCATCGGCCGGGGGGTCGACACCTTCTCCATTTCGAGAGCGATCGCGTTGGCCTCGAAGACGCCGACCCAGATCGGCAGAAAGAGGCCCTTTTCGGTGGTGTCCCGCAGGATGACGACCGGCATGTTGGATACCGGGTCCATCAGCAAGCCTTTGATTTCCATCTTGACCATCGCGCCCCGTCCTTTCCTTATGCCGCCGGCGTGCCAATCAACGAGTTGGGAAGACCCCGCGTGATCCGCACGCGGAGGTACTGCCCGGGCGCCGCGCCGGCGCCCTCTCTTTCCAGGTGCACGATTCGGTTACACGCCGTGCGGCCCGTGCTCTGGCCGCGGCGGTCCCATCCTTCGATCAGCACTTCGAACTCGCTGCCGACTAGGCTTCGGTTGAGTTCCCTCTGCAGATCCGCCTGGAGACCCAGCAGGCGCCTCAACCGATCGGCTGCGATTTGCTCCGAGACCTCGGAGCCCCTGCCCCATCGCGCCGAGGCCGTGCCGGGCCGCGGCGAGTAGCGAAACGCGAAGAGGCTTGCGAAGCCCGTCTGGCGAACGAGGTCCAGGGTCGCCTCGAAATCCTCCTCGGTCTCGCCCGGGAAACCCACGATGAAGTCCGAGGACATCGCGAGCCGGGGAACGGCCCGCCGAATGCGAGCGACCGTTTCGCGGTACTGCGCCGCGGTGTAACGGCGCTTCATCCGGTTCAGAATCCGGTCCGAGCCCGACTGAGCCGGCAGGTGGAGATAAGGAGCGATCGTCCCCCCCTCGGCGAGGGCGGCGATCAGGTCGGAGTCCACGAGCCCGGGATGGGAGGTCAGGAACCGCAGCCGCCGAATGCCCTGGACGCCAGAGGCGCGGCGCAGCATCTCTCCGAGACCAAAGCCCGCTGTGGGATCCCGGTAGGCGTTGACAGTCTGCCCGAGAAGCGTGACCTCGGTAAAGCCGCAGGAGGCGAGGTGCCGGACCTCGTCCACGATCTCGGCGGCTGACCGGCAGCGCTCCCGTCCGCGCGTGAAGGGGACGATGCAGAAGGTGCAGAACTGGTCACAGCCCTCGATGACGGTGACGTAGGCCTGGAAGGCGGACTCGCGGGAGATCTTGCGAAACTGATAGACGGGATCCTCCTCGGGAAAGTCCAATCGGATTGCGCGCTGGCGCTCCCTTCGGACCTCGTCGACGAGCTCCCCGATTCTCTCGACCTGCCCCGTGCCGGCGACGAAGTCGACCCACGGGGCGCGCTCCAGAATCTCATCGCCGGAGACCTGAGCGACGCATCCCGTAACGCCAACGATGAGGCCGGGGTCTTCTTGTTTCCGCCGGGCAAGGGTTCCCAGCTCGCTGAAGACCTTGGCCTCCGCCTTTTCTCGGACCGCGCAGGTATTGAGCACCACGACCCCGGGACGCTCTCCTTCCGCCGCGCGCGTCAACCCGAGGGCTTCCAGCTGGCCGGCCATGCGTTGCCCATCGAGCACGTTCATCTGACAGCCCCACGTCTCAACGCGAAACGCCGTCCGTCGAGCGGGCAGAGAGCCCTCGTTTGCACGGTTGGAGCCGCCGGGCCGAGCGTTCATTCTCGCAACCATCCCGGAAGGGCCCCGGCCTTCCGCGCCTTCTCGGGCAGGTCGGCGAGGTCCCTTTCCGCCGCGGCGAGCTCGCGCCGGGCCTCCTCGAGCTGCTCGCGCGTACGGTCCCAGGCGGGCTTGATGACGCGGTCGCGATATTGCCCGTCGTCCCACGAATAGAAGTCGTTCTCGAGCTTGCGCGTCGCGGCATCCAGCTCGGCAACGCGCGCTCTGGCGTCCTCGACCCGCTGACGCGCCCGGTGCACGGCTTCGCGCCACTCCGCCTCGTTGCCCGCCGAACCGCCGGAGGGAACCGGCGAGTGCGCGGAGGGACCGTCGTCGCCCGCTGCGGACGAAGGCGAGGGCGCCCGAGGCGTGGCGGTCTTTGGGGGAGCGACCTTGCTGGTCGACACCCGCCCTTTTTCGGGATTGGTCACGAGAGAGCGGTTATTGATCGTCAGCCCGGCCTTTCCACGCTCGGAGCTCTGGCTCTGGCCGCTGCCCGCAACCGACGGCAGCGGCGTGGCGCGTGGACGGCCGAATCCGCCGGTCAACCGCGGCACCGGGGTCGGCGTGGGGGTCACGGCGGTCATCACGCCCGCGGCCGAGAGCAGCGCGGCTGCGGGAAAGAGGTATTTCATGGCGCCGTTGTGCCCGCCCGCCCGTAGGCGTCCTCGAGACGGACGACGTCGTCGAGCTCGGGGGAAGACACCTCGACGAGCACGCAGGGGCGCTCCGCATGCATCCGGTGGCGTATGCCCGGACGAATCCGGTAGGCCTCGCCCGCGCGCAAGGTCAGTTCCTGCATCGTTCCATCGACTTGCACGGAAAGCTGCATCTCTCCCTCCAGAACGAAAAGCGTCTCGTCCTTTCTTTCATGGTACTGCAGGGAAAGACTGTGGCCCGCTTCCAGGTGCAGGATCTTGCCGGCATATCGCTCGTTCTCCGCGAAGATCAACTCTCTGCCCCAGGGCTTTGGCACGGTCCTCACAACTCTCCTCCAAAGATGCGCTCAACCTCGGCGGCCTCCGCGGCTTCGAGCGCCCGCTCCGCCAGAACGCGGACGCGCGATGAGTCGATCGATGAGAGATTCTCTTTGATGCCCGGTATAGCTACGGGCGTCACGGAGAGATCCGTGATACCGAGGCCCACCAGAACCGCGGCTCCGAGAGGATCCGCTGCCATTTCGCCGCACACGGCCACCGGCCGCTCGAAGTTGCGTCCCGCGTCCACGACAAATTTTATCATCCGGAGAATCGCCGGATGGAGCGGGCGATAGAGCGCTGACACGTCGGGATTGGAGCGGTCGACGGCTAAGCCGTATTGCGCCAGATCGTTGGTGCCGATCGAGAAGAAGTCGGCGGCAGCCGCGAGACGTTCGGCCAGCAGGGCCGCGGAGGGAATCTCGATCATCACGCCGAGCCTGGGCGTCTGCGTGATTCCCGTGCGCCGGACGGCGCGCTCGAGAGCCTGCCGAGCCGCTGCGAGCTCCGAGAGCGACGTCACCATCGGGAGCAGAATCCGCAGGTCGCCGCGACGCGAGGCCAGGCAAAGGGCGGTCAGCTGCTCGTCGAAGAGCTCCGGGTGCGCCAGACAGTACCGCAGTCCCCGCAGCCCGAGTGCGGGGTTCTCACCGGGCGCCGGGCCGATCCCCTTCTCCCCTCCGAGGTCGTAGGTTCGCACGACCACCGGATGCGGCGCCGCGGCGGTCAAGAGGGTCTCGTACGCCTCGCGCTGCTCCTCGATTCCGGGCGAGCGCGGCAGAGCCCGAAGATACAGGAATTCGGAGCGGAAGAGTCCCACCCCCTCGGCACGCGAGCGATCCAGAGCCGGAATCTCCTCGGGCAGCTCGAGATTGGCGCGCACGGCGATTCGGACCCCGTCTTTCGTCGTTGCGACCCGTGCCGCAAGGCCCTGCAGGCGGCGACTGTGTTCCTTCTCCTCGCGCGCGCGAGAAAAGCTCTGGCGAATTTGCTCCTTGGAGGGATCCAGCTCCACGACGCCCCGATTGCCATCCACGATGATCGGACGCTCCGGCGAAACCGCCTCGCAGAGTCCCGCGATGCCGACGACCGCGGGAAGCCCGAAGGAGCGCGCAATGATCGATGCGTGCGACGTCGGGCCGCCGCGCTCCAGCGCAAGGGCTCGCACGCGCCGGGGATCCAACCGCGCCGCATCGACCGGGGATAGCTCGTCGGCCACCAGAATCGAGCCGCGAGGAAGCTCGCCCGGCAGCGGACGTGCGCCGCCCGAGAGATGCCGCGCGATCTCGCGGGCCACATCGGAGATGTCGGCCTCGCGCTCCCGCATGGCCGCGGAATCGGCCGCGGCCAGGCGCTCGCCGAGTTCGCGTGTTACCTCTGCCAATGCCCACTCGGCGTTGACCCGGTCTCGCCGCATGCACGACACGATCGCGCCGAGATAGGTCTCGTCGGTGGCGATCAAGCTGTGGGCCTCCAGAATCGCGGCGAGCTCGGTTCCGATGTCGCCGTGGGCTTCGCGCGAGTGCCGCTCGAGATCCTCGGCCGCCCGCGCGGCCGCCCGGCGCAGCCGGCGCTCCTCTTTGTCGAGCTCGTCGGCGGAAACCGCTCGGCGAAACGCCGGGAGCCCTCCGAACCGAATGATGACGGCTCGGCCGACGGCGACGCCTGGCGAGACCGAGAGGCCCTGGAGCATTGGAGATTGACGATTGATGATTGCCGATTGAAAGATGGAAAGAGGCGAGGCGGCCGCACCCAATCATCAATCGCCAATCTTCAATCGTCAATTCCTCCTACTCTTCCTCGTCGAAGCTGCGGGCGATCAGTTCCTCGACCGCCGCGAACGCGGCGGCTTCATCCGGGCCCGATACGGCGAGCGTGATCCGAGTTCCCTGCGAGGCGGCGAGCAGAAGAATGCCGAGAATGCTCTTACCGTCCACCTCTTCCCCGTTCTTACGGATTTTGACCTCCGACCGGAAGCGGCTGGCCGTCTGAACGAACTTCGCGGCCGCGCGGGCGTGGAGGCCGAGTCGGTTTCGAATGGCGAGCTCGCGCTCGATCACGATTCCTGTTTCTCCGACACCACCTCCGGCGCCCCTTCTTCGGCGAGCAGATCCGACGCCACGTAGATCGACCTCTGGCCGCGATCCTTGGCCACGTGGGCGACTTCGGTGACAGGGCGGCCACTCCTCTGGAGGGACGCACACTTGAGGATCATCGGGAGATTGACCCCCGTCACGATCTCCACCCGCTCCTTTCGGAGGAACGGCAACGTGAGGTTGGTCGGTGTGCCTCCGAACATGTCGGTCAGAATGACGACGCCATCTCCCTCGTCGGCCTGCTCGAGAGCCCTGCGAATTTTCTCGCGCGCATCCTCACCCGTCTCGCTCCACTCGAGCGCCAGGGCGACGACGCGCTCCAAGCCGGGCTGGATGGTGAGGGCGGCTGCGCGGAGCTCTTCGGCGAGTCTGCCGTGTGTGACGAGGAGAATTCCAATCATCGAAGCCGCTCATTATCTCACTCGCGCGTCGCGTCTCGGTGGGACACCCTGACCGGATAGCCCTTCTCCTTCAGGAGCCG
The DNA here is from genome assembly GCA_036505535.1 of Thermoanaerobaculia bacterium. Taxonomy (GTDB): domain Bacteria; phylum Acidobacteriota; class Thermoanaerobaculia; order UBA5066; family Gp7-AA6; genus DAHUXD01. The sequence goes on along the minus strand of DASXTI010000062.1, from coordinate 84,516 downwards.
GGCGAGCTCTTCGGCGATGTAGACCGAACGGTGCTTCCCCCCCGTGCACCCGATGCCGATCGAAAGGTAACTCTTGCGTTCCTTGTCGAATCGCGGGAGGAGATAATCGAGGAACTGCACAAGCTGGCCGAGGAATACGGCGGTCTCCGGATCCTTCTCGATGTAAGCAGCCACCGCCGGGTCCGTGCCCGTTTTTCCCTTCAGCTCCGGCACGAAGTGAGGATTGGCGAGGAACCGCACGTCGAACAGAAGGTCGACGTCGTGCGGAGTCCCGAACTTGTAGCCGAAAGAGGTGGCCGAGATCACCATTCCGGGGCTTTCCGGGTCCCCGACGAAAGTCTTTTGCATGAAGGAGCGCAGTTCGTGAACCGTCATGGCCGACGTATCCACGACGACGTCGGAAACGGCGCGCACTTCTTCGAGCATCTCGCGCTCCTTCCGCAGTGCCTCGAGCAGGGAGACTCTTCCGGCGAGCGGATGCGGCCGCCGCGTCTCCGAGAAGCGCCGAATGAGAGACTCTTCCGTCGCGTCGAGGAAAAGCAACCGCGCGCCCGGCACGCGCCGCCGGACCCGGTCGAGAATTCCCGGAAAGCGGGCCGCAAAATCGGGATTCCGCACGTCGAGGATGATGCCCACGCGTTTGGAGGTGACCCGATCGAGCAGCGGCTCGACGAGCTCGAGAGGCAGGTTGTCGACACAAAAGTATCCCATGTCCTCGAGGCACTTGTTCACGTAGCTCTTGCCCGAGCCTGAGAGACCGGTCACGATAACGAGGCTCTCGGGCGCCGCGGGATGCGCCGGGGCGGACGCCGCCGTCACCGACGTCTCCCACCCTCCGCGTGCGCATTCTTGGCGATCTCCTCGTCGACGCGGCGCGAGAACTCCTTGGCCGCGTCGTAGCCCTGCGTCTTCAGGAGCTCGTTGCGGGCCGCGATCTCGATCAGCAGCGCGAGGTTGCGCCCGGAGGCGACGGGAAGCCGCAGGCGCGGACGCTCGCGCTCGAGGATCGTGTAGGTCTCACCATCCAACCCCAGCCGGTCGTACTTCTTGGCAGGGTCCCAGCGTTCGAGCTCGATGACGAGCTCTATCGACTTCGACGAGCGCACCGCGGAAACTCCGAAGAGGTGCTTGATGTTGATGATCCCGATGCCGCGCAGCTCCATGTGATATCGGATCATCTCCGCGGCGCGGCCCACGAGCGCCCCGTTCGGATACCGGCGGATCTCGACGGCGTCATCGGCGACGAGGCGATGGCCGCGGTGAACCAGGTCGAGCGCACACTCGCTCTTGCCGATACCCGACTCGCCGAGGAGAAGAACGCCCATCCCGTAGACGTCGACGAGCACGCCGTGGAGCGTGGTCGAGGGCGCGAGCTCGTCCTCGAGCACACGCGTGATCGACTGGATCACGACGGAGGTCGTCTGATCCGAGACGAGGAGCGGGATCTTCCGCAACCGGCACTCGCGCGCGATGTCTTCTGGCGGGCTCTGCCCTTTCGTGATTACGAAAGCCGCGACGGGAAGCGCGCAAATCGAGCTTATCCGCTCACGTCGCACCTCGGGAGGCATCGTCTCGAGGTAGTTGAGCTCGCTCTCGCCGAGGATCTGGATGCGTCCCGGCTTGATGTACGGCAGAAAGCCGGCGAGCGCGAGGCCCGGTCGCTGGATACGCCCCCAGGAGATCGGGCGCTGGAAGCCGGCCTCTCCCGCGATGATGCGTAACTCGAGGTCCTCGAGCGCCGGCGACCGCAGGATTTCGGCGGTAAGTGTGGCGCTGCGGCTTCCCGGCGGTCCGTTCACGGAGCCACCGGAAGCCCCGCCTCGGCTTCGCGTAGCACCTCGAGCATCTTCTCGGAGGACTCGGCACGCCGGAGGCCCTCGACGACTCGGGGCGTGCGGAGAAGACGGGAAATGCGGGCCAGGGTTTGCAGGTGCGCGGCCGGCGCTTGCGCCGGGGATACAACGAGGAAGACGAGACTCACCGGAACTCCGTCGGCCGCTGCGAAATCGACAGGGTGCTCGGTCGATGCCACGGCGACGACCACTTCGTCGAGGTCCTTCCACTTGCAGTGCGGGATCGCGACTCCTCCGCCGAGCCCCGTGCAGCCCAGTTTCTCCCGCTCCAGAAGACGGTCGACGAGCTCCCCCGGCGCGCTGACGCGACCGCGCTCGGCGAGATGAGAGGCGAGCTCCTCGAGAACTTCGTCGCGGGTGCGCCCGGGAAGGCCGTGGAAGACGAGAGCGGGATCGAGAAGTCTCTCTCGGCGTACCGCGGCGCGATCCTCCTCTTCGACGCCCATCAGCATTCGGGCACGATCAGTCCGAAGTCTCCATCGCGTTGGCGGTAAAGAACCGAGACCTTGTCGTTCGAGGAGTCGCGAAAGACGAGCACTTCTTCTCCCGAGGATTCCATGGCGAGGGCGGCCTCGTCCACCCCCATCGGCTTGACGGCCGGCGGCATCATGCGGACAACCCGCGCGACCGCGCGGGCGGCAGGCCGCGGCGCCGCGGGTTCGCTCCGCCAGCGTTTCGGGAGGAAACGCGCCCAGCCGCGATGCTTTCGATTCCGGCGCTTCTTCGAGTCGCGCTTCGCCTGCGCGTCGATCTTCTCGAAAGCCAGAGCCACGGCCGCGCGGGGGTCTGCCGTCTCTTCTTGCGCCTTCCACCGGCGGCGTCGGTGGATCGCGATGATCTCCGCGCCAAACCGGTGCTTTTCGTGAGAAAGAACGATGCGCACATCGGCCGGGCCCCCCAGGTGCCTCTCCAGTCTTTGGGCCCGATCCTCGGCGAGCTCCCTCAGAGACGGTGTGACTTCGACGTTGCGTCCGGTGCATTCCACGGCCATGTTGCTTCCTCCTAAAAGCTCTGTTTCCTTTGAGAGGAGGAGGGAATCCGCAGCTCCTCGCGATACTTGGCGACCGTACGGCGAGCGATCTGAATTCCCTCGGCCCGGAGCTTCTGCATGATGCGCGCATCGGAGTAGGGATGGCGGGAATCTTCATCTTGCACGATCCGGGCGATCTTGTTCTTGATCGACAGCGACGAAACGTCGTCGCCGGTGGTCGAGTCGATCCCGCTGTGGAAGAAGTATTTCATCGGAAGGAGGCCGCGCGGGGTATGGATGTACTTGTTCGACACGACGCGGGAGACCGTGGACTCGTGCATGCCGATGTCGTTGGCCACGTCGCGCAGTACGAGCGGCCGCAAGTGCTCGATTCCGTGATCGAGAAAGGCGCGCTGGTGGCGGACGATGGAGTCGGCCACCTTGTAGATGGTCCGCTGCCGTTGATCGAGACTCTTGATCAGCCAGACGGCCGACCGCATCTTGTCCTTGAGGTAGTTGGCCGCCTCCGCACCGATCGCCCCGTCCCCGCCCCGAAGGAGCCGGCGATATGCCGCCGAGATGCGGAGCCTCGGTAGGCCGTCCTCGGAAAGCTGGATGACGTAGTCGTCTCCGATCTTTCGCACGAAGACGTCCGGCTCGACGTATATCGTGCGCTCGCTCGAGTACTTACGTCCGGGCCGCGGCTCGAGATTCTTCACGATCTCGACGGCCGCCTGGATTTCGGACATTCCGACGCCGAGCGTCTTGGCGAGTGCCGCGAACTGCCGATTCAGAAACTCCGGCCAGTGATGCCGGATGATCCTCTCGATGAGCTCGTTCTCGATGCCAAGAGAGGCGAGCTGGAGCATGAGACAGTCGGGTAAGTCGAACGCGCACACGCCCGGAGGATCGAAGGAGCGGACCAGCGCGATCGCCGCCTCGACGTCCGCATCATTCTCGTAATGAGCCAGCCGGATTTCCTCGCGCGAGACGCGGAGGTAGCCGTCCTCGTCGATGTTCCCGATCAGATAGGCCGCGATTTCGCGGACCGCCGGCCCCGCCTCGGACATCGACAGCTGCCAGTTCAGGTACTCCGCGAGACCCTCCGGGCGCGTTAAGACGTTCTCGAGTGAGTACTCCTCGGGCTGTTCCTCGTATTGCCGGGGATTGTAGGCAGCATCGAGATAGTCCTCGAAATAGGAATTGAAGTCGATCTCCTCGAAGGAGTCGCGCTCCTTTTCGGCGGGAGGCGGCGCCTCGGGCGGAGTCGCGGCGTCCTCGCTGTCCCGCGCCGCTTCGGCACGTTCGGCTTCCGTCGTCTCCTCCTGCTCCTCGAGGATAGGGTTCTCGACCATCTCCTGGGTGAGGACTTCCTGGAGCTCGAGGCGGGACATCTGCAGCAGCTTGATCGCCTGCTGGAGCGACGGCGTCATGACCAGTCGCTGGGAGAGCCGCAAGTTGAGCTTTTGTTCCAAAGCCATGACGACAGCGGGGCTCAATGGAGCCGGAAACCCTCCCCGAGATAGATCTTCTTTACGACGGCGTCGCTCGACAGGGCAAGCGGCGTGCCCGAACGGAGAATCTCTCCCCCGCTGATTATATAAGCCCGGTCGACGATGCTCAAAGTCTCGCGCACGTTATGGTCCGTCACGAGCACGCCGATGCCCGAAGACGCCAGGCGACGCACGATCTGCTGGATATCGAGGACGGCAATCGGGTCGATCCCGGCAAACGGCTCGTCCAAGAGGAGAAAGTAAGGGGAGAGAACCAGACTTCGCGCAATCTCCACCCTTCGGCGTTCCCCGCCGGACAGCGTGTAGGCGCGGTTGCGCCGAAGCGGCTGGAGGCCGAACTCCTCGAGAAGAGCGTCGCATCGATCGTTGCGCTGCGAGGGGGACAGCTCGAGAGTCTCGAGGATGGCGAGGAGGTTTTCCTCCACGGTCATCTTTCGGAAGACCGACGGCTCCTGAGGCAGATACGAGATGCCGGCCCGCGCCCGCCGGTACATCGGAAGCTCCGTCAAGTCGCGATCCCCCAGTCGCACCACGCCCGCGTCCGGACGCACGAGACCGACCACGATCGAGAAGATGGTGGTCTTCCCGGCGCCGTTGGGGCCCAGGAGCCCAACGATCTCGCTGGAGGCGATCTCAAGCGAGATCTCGCGAACGACGGTCCGTCCGCCGTAGGTTTTAAGAAGACCTTCGGCCGAGAGAACCGGCCGGTCTCCGGATCTCGATGCGCTGTCGCTCAATCGTTCGGTGTCCGGTGAATCGTTTCGGTCTTGCCGCCTTCGGGCGCCGTGACCTCGACGCTACGCCCCCGGTCGAGGATCGTCAAGATGGCCCCGGCGACCTGGTTGCCCCCGGCATCGGTCAGACGCGCGGGATTGCCCCAGAGGATCGTCTTGCCCTGCTTGGGGTAGTCCAGAGCCTTCTCGGCTCTGCCTGTCCGGCCGGCGGTCCGATCCACGAGGTTGACCTGCCCCGACATCTCGACACAGTCGACGTCCTGGTTCTTGCCGAGCCAGGCCGTGGACTCACCGCCGGTCGTCCGCAACCCGCCGCGCGTCATCGTCACTCCCCCCTCGAAGCGTGCGGTCCGGTCGCTCTCGCGATAGAGCAGGTGTTTGGCCGCAATGACCGACGCGGCCCGATCCCCGGGCTTCGCGGCCTGGTCACCAGCGGGGGTCAGAACGGCGCGCACATTGTTCACGGCGGTCAAGGTCTTCTCGACGTCGGCGAGTGTCATGTCGTCGGCGAAGAGCGAAGAGTTGTCCTGCCAAACGGTGGCACCGCCCGACAGCGTGGCGAGATGATTCGCGTCATCGAGCACGATCCGATCGGCCTTGGCGTAGGTCGGGCGCTTTGGATTCCCGACGAGAGTCATCGTCCTTTCGGGCTTGCCCGGGTCGGGAGCGAAGACGGCTCGTGCCTTCCCCTGGCCTCGGACCTGGCGGCGCGTCTTCTCGATCTCTATCCGGTCGGCCGATAGACGGGATCCCGCGCTTTCAGCGCGCGCCGAGCGCCCTGCCTCGCCCAGAAGCACCCAGGTCTCCTGCTCGCCGACTTGCACTGCGCGCGCGGCCTCGCCGCGCCGTCCGTCGGCGTCGATCTTGACGTTCCCGTCGAGCGCGACGTTGTCGGCTGCGCCATCCTTGGCGAATCCGAGGCTTCCGCGCTCCGCGGATGCGCGGTTACCCTCAGCTTCAATGCGAACCTCGCCGGCAAACCGGGCGGACGTGGCGCGTCCGTCGGAGAACGCCACGTCGATCTGCCGTGCCGCCAAGCGTCGCTTCACCTCCCAGAGAACCGCGGGCGCGCCGAGAAGCGAAAACGCCCGCGCCTTTCCGTCGGAGTCGAAGGAGAGCATGCTCTGATCTCCCGCGTAGTGCCGCACGATCTTCTCGACGGCCGGCGTGCCGGAATCCTCTCGGGGAGAAAGCGTGCCCCGCACGCTTCCGGTCGCCCGTACCCACTCGGCGCCCCCTCCCGTCGGCCCCATCTTCACGATGAGGTGGTCGGCCGCGAGCCGATCTCCCGTTCTCGACTGGCCTTCGACGAACTCGAGCTCCAGCACGCCCTGCTCTCGCCGGTAGAGTCCCTCGCGAGCGGTCAAGTGCGAAAGGCCGCCGCTCTCCTCTCCGCTTCCCGATCCCACGAGGGGACCGCTGAGCTGCACGACTCGCTCCCGAAGGTCGTAGCGAGCCGACGGGGCCATCAGGTCGATGGAGCCCTTCGTAAAGTGGACGGTCTTCGGAGCATCGAGTGTCCGATTGGCGGGATGGAACAGCACTTCCGCCGTCTCGGCGAGGGAGCCTTCCCCGTCCGTCCATCGGACATTCCCCAAGAGCTTGGATTCCCGGCTGCGCTCGTCGTAGTCGGCCCGGTCCGCATGGACGGTCACTGGCGCGCCGTCTTCCGGGTAGACGGTGAGCGTTACCTTCTCGCCGGCATACAGATTCGGCGCCAATCCTGCGCCGGGGCCGTAACCGATCGTCCGATCGGCCTTGATCCGGAGAAGCGGCTTGCCGCCGACGGATTCGGTGAAGTCGAAGCCATCGAGAAGCGTCGTCGGCTCCCCGGCGGCCTGAGACGCCGGCGCCGGGGGAATCTCTTGTCGGTGGCTGGAGGCCGGCCGATGGCCGGGCCGAAACGAGAACGCAAGAAGCAGCACGAAGAGCCCCATGGCGACGACGACGAGAAGCTCGAGGCGGCGGATCCTCATGGAGCATCCCCCGCCGGGCGAGCCGCGATGATCTCTACCTCCGGACCGAAGCCGCGGTCGGGAGCGAGGCGGTAGTGGATGTCGAAAGGTCCTCCGTCGGCGGCGAGGCTCCCCAGAGCTGGCCCCGGTTGCCACGCGATGCACCGAATCTCCCCGCGGGCCCGCCGCAGCCGCCCGCGGAGCCCGCGCTCGCCGACGGGGAGGAGTGCGCCGCTCGAACGCACGGCGCGCGCGAGAAAGACGGGCCGCGGATTGCCGGCGCCGTGCGGCTCGAGCCGGGAAAGTTCGCCCGGAAGTCCTTCGGAGATCATTTCGATGGGCAGCTCCGACTCCGCCTCCTCGAATCGTGTAAGCGTCTCGGCCGGAACCCGCTCTGCAAACAGGGCACGCGCCTCCGCGCGAAACGTCTTGAAGCGGGTCAAGGAGAGCGTGGCGCCCACGGCCTGGTCGTGTCCGCCGAAATCGATGAAGTGGTCCGCGAGCTCTTTCAAGATGCCGTACAGCGAGACCCCGGGAATGCTCCGGCCGGAACCGCTCGCTTTGTCTCCATCCAGACCGAAGAGTAGAACGGGCCGGTGATATTCCCGCGCCAGGCGGGAAGCGGCGATGCCGAGCACGCCCCGGTGCCAGCCGGAGTCGGCCTCGACGATCAGCGCCGCCGCGCCCGCCTCTGGATCCTTTTCGAGCCGCTCGGAGGCCTCCGAAACGACGCGCCGTTCCAGGCTCTGTCGCTCGGCGTTGCGCGCCGAGAGCTCCCGGGCGACCCGCGACGCCCGTGCGGCGTCACGTTCCTCGAAGAGCGTCAAGGCGAGCTCGGCGGTATCGAGCCGGCCGGCAGCGTTCAAACGTGGAGCGATTCGAAAGGCAACCTCCTCGGCGGTGGGCGCGGCGCCGGGAGCGACGCCCGCTTCCGCGAGCAAGGCTCGAAGCCCCGGGGCGCGGCAGGAGGCCAGTGCCGCAAGACCCATGGCAGCGATCGCTCGATTCTCTCCGGTCAGTGGTACGAGGTCGGCGATCGTTCCGAGGCATGCGGCGCGCAGCAGCGACTCGCGCGACAGGGTGACCGCGGCGCGACGCGCCACGGACTCGGCAATCTTCAGGGCGATCGCGGAGGCCGCGAGCTCCTTGTCCGGATAGCGACATCCGGGCTGCCTCGGGTTGACGACGATGGCGCCGGCCGGCAGCGCATCGGGAACCAGGTGATGGTCCGTGACGACCACGTCCACACCGGCCGCGCGCGCGCACGCGACCCCCTCGACCGCGGTAATTCCGCAATCCACCGTGACGATGACGGCCGGAGAGAGCTCCTGGAGCACCCTCTTGACGGTCCCGGGCTTCAAACCGTAACCGTCGCGGAGCCTGTGCGGAATGAACGCCGCCGAATCCCCGCCAATGCGCCGGAGAGCGGCGCGCAGCTGAGCGACCGCCGTCACGCCATCGACATCGTAATCGCCGAAAACGACGATTCGCTTGCCAGAGCGCGCGGCCGAGACGAGCAGATCCGCGGCCTCCTCCGCTCCAAGCAGGAGGGACGGGTCGTGCAGGGGGCCCCCGCGTGGATTCAGAAAGAGCCTTGCGCCTTCGGCGTTCGCGACCCCGCGGCGCCAGAGCAGGTGCGCCACGAGGTCGGAGAGGCCGGCCTCGCGGGCCAGCCGCCGTGTGGGGGCCGGATCCGACGGCGCCAAACGCCACTGCGGGCTCACGAGCGATAGTTTCCCCGTCGGGTCGGACAAATCGTGTCCGCGCCGAGAGGCCGACACGGGCTCCGCCGCCGGGAAGGTCACGGCTTATCGACGGTCTCGAACTGGCCGAGCGCCCGAAACCGGCGGTAGCGTCTCTCCCGGCGCTCCTCCGGGGTCAGCTGGGCAATCTCGCGCAGGTGTCTCTCGACGGCCTCTCCCACGGCGGCGGCGGCCCCTCCTGGATCGGCGTGCGCACCCCCGGGCGGCTCCGGCACGATCTCATCGATGACGTCGAGCGCGCGAAGATCACCCGCGGTCATCTTCATCGCCTCGGCGGCCTCCTTCTTTCGGGCGGCGTCCTTCCACAGGATGGCCGCGCAGCCCTCGGGCGTGATGACCGAATACACCGCATGCTCGAGCATCAGGATGCGGTCGCCGATCCCGAGGGCGAGCGCCCCTCCCGAGCCCCCCTCCCCCGTCACCGTGACGATGATCGGGACGTGGAAGCGGGCCATCTCCCGCAGATTTACGGCGATCGCTTCGGCCTGGCCTCGCTCCTCCGCGTCGATTCCGGGATAGGCACCCGCCGTGTCGACGAAGGAGAGGATGGGCCGACCGAACTTCTCCGCGAGTTGCATGACCCGCAGCGCCTTGCGGAATCCCTCGGGCCGCGGCATGCCGAAGTTGCGGCGAATCTTTTCCTTGGTATCGCGCCCCTTTTGATGTCCGACGATTGCGATCGGACGGCCCCGAAACTCGGCGAACCCCGCCACGATCGCGGCGTCGTCGGAAAACTTTCGGTCGCCGTGAACTTCCACGAAATCCGCCATCAGGTTCTGAACGTAGTCGAGCGTATAGGGGCGTGCCGGATGGCGGGCCACGAGCGTCTTTTGCCAGGGTGTCAACCCGTGATAGATCTCACGCGAGACGCGGTCGAGCTTCTCGTGAAGCTTCTCGATCTCTCGGCGGTGGGCGGCATCGTCGGGCAACGCGGACAGCTCCTCGATCCGCCGCCGGAGCCGGAGGATCGGCTCCTCGAAGTTGCCATTTTCGCCGTTCACGAAACGATTGTACCGGGGTTGACGCCAGAGGCGGTCATGAGTCGTGAGTCATGAGTCCGGAGCGGGCTCGACGAGCCGTCTGATGGCTCACGATTCACGACTACATCAGATCCTGCGGGTCCACATCGACGGCGATCTGGACGCCGGCCGGGGGGCGCTCCGGAACGCCCTCCTCCAGCGCCGCGAGAATCGCGTGCCGGTCCGAAGCGCGGAGCAGGATCTGGAAGCGCCATCTTCCCTGGAGCCGCTCGAGTGGCGCGGGAGCCGGACCGGAGATCCGTAGCCGAGTGCCTTGACTTCGGAATGCGCGGCCGATCTCCACGGCGGCCATCTCGGCCTTCTCGCGGCCGGCAGACGCGACGAGGATCGAGGCCATCTCGGAGAACGGCGGATAAAAGAACGTACGGCGGAACTCGAGCTCCGCCCGGGCGAAGCCCGCGACATCGTGGTCGGCGGCGCGACGGATCGCTGGATGCGCGGGGTGAAAAGTCTGAACGTGCACCGTTCCCGCCGCTTTTCCCCGCCCCGCTCGGCCGGCCACCTGCGCGAGGAGCTGGAACGTCTTCTCGCCGGACCGGAAGTCGGGGAAGTGCAGGAGCGTGTCGGCGGAGAGAACGCCGATGGCGGTCACGTTCGGGAAATCGTGCCCCTTGGCGACCATCTGCGTACCGATCAGGCAGGAAATCCTGCCGGACTGCATTTCCTCGATGACGGCGCCGGCGCCGCGCCGCCGCACCGCGTCCCGGTCGAGAACGGCATGGGCGACGCCCGGAAAGAGCTCCGCGAAGCGGTCGGCGACTCGTTCGGTTCCTGCTCCGATCGCCTCGAGCACCGTGCCGGCGCAATCGGGGCATCGCGATGGCCGCGGCACCCGCTCTCCGCAATAGTGGCAAAGCAGGGAGCGTCCGCGGTTGTGGACCGTGCGCGCAACGCTGCAGCGGCTGCATCGAAAGTCGAAGCCGCACTCCCGGCACAGCAGAAACGGCGCGAACCCACGCCGCGGCTGCAGAAGAATCGCCTGTTCTCCTCGTCCGAAGACCTCCCGCAACCGCTCGAGAAGGGGATGAGAAAAGAGGGGCACGCCCTTCTCATCGGGCCGGGAGGGCTCCTTGCGGAGATCCACGATCCGAACCTCCGGGAGCGGACGCGCGGCCACTCTCTCGGACAGGGATAGGAGAGCGAGACGGCCGCGCTCGGCGGCGTAGCACGCCTCGATCGACGGGGTGGCCGACCCAAAGACGAGCGCGGCCTTGTTCTCCTTCGCACGGAGTGCGACGACCTCGCGCGCGTCGTAGCGTGGCGCCTCCCGCTGCTTGTAGGACGCGTCGTGCTCCTCGTCGACGACGAAGAGACCCGGATCCGCGATGGGCGCGAAGGCGGCCGAGCGCGGACCGATGACGGCGCGGGCCTCTCCCGAGCGCACGCGATTCCAGGCCTCGGCCCTCTCCCGTTCGGAGAGTGCGGAGTGGAGGACGGCAGCCTGCTCCGGAAACTGGCGCTTCAACTCGCGCGCGAAGACGGGGGTCAGTGCGATCTCGGGAACGAGCCAGACGGCGCCGCGGCCGCGGTCCAGGGCGGCCCGGATCGCGCGCAAATAGACTTCGGTCTTGCCGCTTCCCGTCACGCCCCGGAGGAGCGCCGGAAAGTAGCGCCGCTCGGCAATCGCCGCGACGATCGCCTCGACGGCGCTGGCTTGCTCGCGCGTCGGCTCGATGACGGATCCCGCTCTTCCCGCGAGTGCCGGGGACTCCAGGCGCCGCGTCTGCTCGAAGGAACGGAGAAGGCCCTTCGTTACGAGCGAGCGCAGTACCGAGGGCCCGCAGCCGGTGCCCAAACGGATCTCGAGCGCGGTGGCGGGCCTCCCGAGGGTACTCAGGAAGTCCAGAACCTCGCGACCTCGACGGCTTCGACCGAGAGCCGACTCATGCTGCAGGTCGGACGCCGGGCCCAGCGTATAGGCGATCTCCGGTCGGGGGGTGCGCGGTTTGGCGACGGAGACGGCTCGGACCCACCCGCGCTCCTCGAGCGATCGAAGCCGTTCGTGCCGTTCCTTTCCCGCGCCGGGAAGGTCGACGACGCGGACCGCCTCGCCGGTGGCAAGACAATCCAGGATCGGGCGCTCGATCTCAATAGCCGACGCGCGCCCGACGGCTCCCTTCTCGGTCAACCGGTACCGGACGGAGCCCGAAGCGGCCAGGCGGGCCGGCAGAGCGCCCTTGAGAACCTCTCCGGTCGACGCGAAGAAACGCTCGGCGATCCGAGCGGCCGTCGCCAGGAGCTCGGCCGAACACACGGGTCCCTCCTCGAGAACCTCGAGGATCTGTCGCGCCGGCCCGGGCGCCTCGACCGGCGCGTCCGGCAGAACGACACCGGTGAGTACGCGCTCGCCAAAGGGAACGCGAACGCGGACCCCGGGAGTCGGCATCCCCCAAGTTTCCGGGACGGCGTAGGTGAAGCTTCGGCGGAGTGGCAGGGGCAGAGCGACCGCGACCATGCGCGCGGCGCCGTTCAAGTCTGGGCCGGCGGAGGCGACGACGGTTCCTCGGGGGCATCTCGCACGAAGACGTGACGCTGCTTTCCGGGATCCCAGCGGTAACGGCGCGCCGCGTCTTGGGAAACGTCGGGCGTGACGACGATCGAGTCGCGGTCGATCGCCAGGTCTCCGTCCGCAAGCGAGATGTCGCGCTCGAGCGAAGCTCCCGTCGAAAAGCTCCCGTCGCCTCGTCCCGCGAAGACGACGATGGAGAACCACGGCGAGTCCGGATCGGAGTCCCGGCGCACGAACGCGAGCACGAAATCCAGAAGCCCGTCGTCGTTGACGTCGCCACGCACGAAGTAAGGATGGTAGACGCCATAGAGGCTTTCGACGTCGTCGTCGCCCTTCCGGCGATCCCCGTCGGAGGCTGCGCGCAGGTCCGGATTCATTCGTAGGAATTCCTCGACGGCCTTCTTCTCGGCGGGCCGAAACTCGTAGCCCACGGCCTCGACGCGCGCCGGCCCGCGGTCCGCGGATGGCGCAGGCGTCGCCTCCGTACGGACGGCGAGCGTTGTTCGCGGCCGGCAGTTCGGCGCAAGGACCGAGGCGAAGACGAGACCCGCGACCGCCAGAAACCGGCGGGAGGCGGAGTTGCGACGGAGCGATGGCGGGCGTGACGTCATGGTGCTCGAGAGTCGGCGATCCGAGGAGCATTCTAAGCCCACCGGCGAGGCCTGTGAGAAGATTGCCGCGCTTCGCGTCGAGAGGAGGTTTCGATGATCACTTGGCCTCAGGATTTCGCGACAAATTTCCAGTTCTTCCTCCGCTGGCTGCATTTCCTGTCAGGCATCGCGTGGATCGGCATGCTCTACTTTTTCAACCTCGTCAACGTGCAATTCCAGAAGGAGATCGACGCCGCCACGAAGCTGAAGACCAACCCGCCGCTGCTTTCCCGCTCGCTCTGGTGGTTCCGCTGGGGAGCCGTGGTGACCTGGCTGTCGGGTTTCCTCTATCTCGGCTATTTCGCCACGGCAGGCAAGGAGATCCCGCAAAACGCCGGAGTCGCGATCCTCGTTGTTTTGGTCGTCTGGGCGGTCGCCTTCGCGATTCTCGCCGGGGTCTACCGCGCTTCGGTCGGCGGCGGCTCCCTCAAGGACGGTCGAGTCGTTGCGCTCATCGTCGCGATCGTCGTGATCGTGGCCAGCTGGATTGTCACTTCGCTCGCTCACGGATGGGGCGCGAGCAACCGCGCCTCCTCGATCCTCGTGGGCGGCGGCATTGGCACCGTCATGTTCATGAACGTCTGGATGATCATCTGGCCGCTTCAAAAGAAGATCATCGCCGCGACCCGAGCGACAGCCGAAGCCGGCGCCCCGGCGCCCGCCGATCAGCCGCGGTGGGCGCGCCGCGCGTTTCTCGCCTCGCGCACCAACGCGTGGCTTTCGATCCCGATGCTCTTCTTCATGGGTGCCGCGAGCCACTTCCCGATCTTCAACACGCTGACGAAGTGACGCGAAGGGGCCGCTAGGCGCCCTTCGCGTCATCCCGAGGCGCGCCGGCGCCGGGGGATTCGAGGATCGAGCGAATGGGCGGCCGAAAGGCCGCCCATCTCATTTCGCCGCCAGGAAATCCCGAACCAGCTTCATGTCTTCCCAGACGTCTTTCTTGCGCTCCGGCGAGCGGAGCAAGAAGGCCGGGTGGAAAGTCGGCATGATCCGGACCCCGCGCGCCGTTCGCCATCGGCCTCGCAGTCGCCCGATGGGCTCGTCGGTCTCGAGGATCGCCTGTGCGGCGAAGGTCCCGAGCGTTACGATCACCTTCGGGGAGATCAACCGAATCTGTTCCTCGAGAAAGGGACGGCAGGATTCGACCTCATCGGCCTCCGGATTTCGGTTGTTGGGCGGCCGGCACTTCACGACGTTCGTGATGTAGACGTCCTCCCTCCTCCTGCCGATCGCCTCGATGATCCGGGTCAAGAGCTGTCCGGCGCGGCCGACGAAGGCGAGCCCTAGCTCGTCCTCCTCCCGCCCTGGGCCCTCTCCCACGAACATCAGCTCGGCCGTCGGATTTCCCTGTCCGAACACGACGTGTGTGCGTCCCTTCGAGAGCTTGCAGCGCGGACAGCCCTCCAGAAATCGGTTGAGCGATGCCAGATCCGGGATCGACCCGGGGACGAGCGCGGGCACGCGGCGCGCCGGGGCCATCGGGACAAAGAAGTCCCGGATGCCCAGGTCTCGAAAATACTCGAGCTGCTCGCGCGAAGAGCCACCGCCGGCCATTCCCGGAAGTCTACGCCCGTGGGCGGCCGACGGCCGCCCGGTAGAATCCCGTCACGGTGGCCGCTTCCTCCTCCGAACGAGCCAGGGCCCGCTACCAGGATGTCGCGGTCGCCGATGGCTACGACTCCTGGCGATACGAGACGGCGCGCGGCCGTCGGCGCAATCGCCGGGACCTCGCGGCGATTGCCCACGCGCTGGATGAGGCGTCCCGGCGCGGGTGGCCGATCGGCAGCGCGCTCGATTTGCCCTGCGGGACCGGACGGCTCGTTCCGCTTTTGCGAAAGCGGGGGATCGCGGCGGTCGCCGCGGACATCTCGCTCGAAATGATGCGCGTGGCGCGCCAGAAACTCGGCGCGACGCTTCCGCTCTTGCAGTGCGACGCCGACGCCATTCCGTACCGTGATGCCTCGGTCGACTGCGTGTTCGCGATCCGCTTCATGTTCCATCTGGATCGCGAGGGCCGCCGGAGGATCCTCATGGAGATGCGTCGGGTCAGCCGCCGGTGGCTCGTTGTCGATTTCCGTCACCGGTATAACTTTCGATACATCGGCTGGCGCATCCGTCACGAGTTGGGACTCCTGGCGCGGGTGCAGTTTCGGTTTTCGCGGCGGATACTTCGAGAGGAGCTCGCCGAGGCCGGACTCCGGCTCGCCGGGATCTACCCGTCCCGCCGCTACCTGGGCTGGTTGTCGGACAAATGGACGGTGCTGGCGGAGAAGTCCGGCCCCTGAGCGGCTCGCACCGAGAGGAACGCGTCCCAGATTCGATCCGCGATCTCGCGTTTCGTGCGCCTCGAGATCGCTTCGCGGCTGCCTGTCCGACCGAGAATCAAGACCTCGTTGTCTCCCGAATCGAAACCGATGCCCTGGCGGCCGACATCGTTGACGACGACGAGATCGGCCCCCTTCTCTTTCATCTTCTGCCGACCGCGTCGCTCGAAGTCCTCGGTCTCCGCCGCGAAGGCGACGACCGTCTGCCTGCGCTTAAGAGGCTGGAGACTCGCGAGAAGGTCGCGACCCGGATCCAGACGCAACGACTGTCCCCCCTCTTCGCGATGAAGGCGGCGAGGGCGGCGCTCCGGGATGAAGTCCGCGACCGCCGCCGCCATCACGAGGCCGTCGCATTCGGGGAATTCGCGCACGAGATGCGCGTGGAGCTCATCGGCGGTCTCGAAGGCGAGAACGCGAACCCCCAGGGGGTACGGAAGATCGGTCGGACCGGAGAGCAGGGTCACGATGCCGCCTCGGTCACGGGCCGCCGCGGCGAGGGCAAAGCCCATCCTTCCGCTCGAGCGGTTGGACAGGAACCGGATCGGATCGATGGGCTCACGCGTTGGCCCCGCCGTCACCAGGATGCGGAGCCCGGCCAAGTCGCGGAGATCGCCGGTCGCGATCCGCCAGGCCTCTTCGATGATCGACGGCGGTTCGGCCATCCGGCCGACTCCTTCGTGGCCGGAGGCCAGGAATCCGCTGTCCGGCCCGATCATCCGCACGCCCCGCGCGGAAAGTTGCTCTACGTTTGCCCGAACCGCCTCGTGGGCCCACATGGCCGATTCCATCGCGGGCGCGAGGAGCACGGCGCCCCGATGCGCCAGAAAATACGTCGAGAGGAAATCGTCGGCGAAGCCGTTGGCGAGCTTGGCGATCGTGTGAGCCGTGGCCGGGGCGACCAGCAGCAGATCGCATCCCTCGGCGAGCAAGACGTGGTCGACGGCGGCGCCGTCGGTCCAGACCTCCGTGTATACCTCGTGCTTCGAGAGAGCGGCAAAGGTCAGCGGCGCGACGAACTCGCGAGCCCCCCGAGTCATGGCCACGTGGACGTCCGCGCCGCGCTGGACCAAGCCCCGAACGACCTCCGCAGCCTTGTAGGCGGCGATTCCCCCGCTGACACCGAGGAGTATCCGCGGGGCGCGGTTCATGGGTTTCGGCAAGAGGCCCGGGGAATCAGCGGGCCGCTTCTTCCTCCACCAGCTCTTCCTCGCCGGCGCCTTCCGCCGCCGCCTCGAGGACGCCTCCCTCTTCGCCATGGCCCCAGCGGATCTGATTCTGGTCGAATTCGGCCGCCGCCAGCCGCGTCGGTTTCAATGGCCGATCGCTCTCGAGCTTCGGGCGGGCGCCGCGCATGAGCTGCTCGGCCCGCCGCGCAATCAAGAGCACCAGCCGGAACTTGCTGTCCACACCTTCGGGCATCGACTGAATCATTTCTCTTAATCCCTTCTAACGGAAGTCTTTGCGAAGTCGCTCGAGGGCCCTGGCCTGCCGGGCCGGGGTCAACCTCGAGGCACGAACCACTGATTCTAACTCAAGAACGGCACGCGGGAGGTCATCGTTGACGATAACATATTGAAACTCTTCGGCTTGCGCCACTTCCTTGGCCGCATTGATGAGCCGTTTGCGGATCGCGTCCTCGCCGTCCAAACCGCGCTCGCGCAGCCGATGTTCGAGCTCGGCGACCGACGAGGGAACGATGAATATCGAGATGGCCTCGGGATAGGCGGCTCGGATGTCACGGGCGCCCTGCACGTCGATGTCGAGCACGACGTCTTCCCCGCCGGCCAGCCTCGGCAGCACCTCGGACTTCGCGGTTCCGTAGAAGTTGCCATGCACTTCGTTGTGCTCGAGAAACTCCCCGTGTCGAGCCATGTTCTCGAACTCGGCGGCCGTCACGAAGTGATACTCGCGTCCATCGACCTCCCCCTCCCGCCGGGGCCGGGTCGTGTGAGAGACGGAGAACCGAATCGATTCGCCGGGAGGATTGGCGAGCAGCCGGCGGATCAACGTCGTCTTTCCGCCGCCGGAGGGGGACGACACGATGAACAGGAAGCCGCGGGGGCCGCTCATTCGACGTTCTGCACCTGCTCGCGGATCTTTTCGGTCTCGGCCTTCATATCCAGGACCTCACGAGTCGAAGGCAGGTCGCGACTCTTGGACGCGAGCGTGTTGAGCTCGCGAAGAATCTCCTGTGCCAGGAAGTCGAGCGTCTTTCCGACGGCGTCCGGTGGAGCCTGCAAGAGGCTCGCAAACTGCTGGAGGTGTCCCTGCAACCGCTGAAGCTCCTCGGCGATGTCGGCGCGATCCGCCGCGAGCGCTGCTTCCTGCTCCACCCGACCGGGATCGAGCGCCATGTCGGGAAAGAGCGCCCGCACCCGTTCGCGCAGCCCGGCGGCGAGATTGCGAACGATCTCTTCCCGGCGCGACGCGAGAGTCATGGCCTTCCGGCCGATCGAAGCGACCCGCGGGGCAATCTCCGCCACGATTGCCGCGCCCTCGGCCTCGCGCATCGCGACGAGAGCGCGCGCGGCTTCTTCGGCGAGCGCCTCGACGGCGGCGATCTCCGCGGGTGAGAACGAATCCGCGGCAGCCTCGACGGTGACGACCTGCGGGATGGCCAGAACGTCGTGGGGAGTCAGTCTTGCTTCGATCGGGTATTCGCGCGAGAGGAGCGCCAGACGCGAAAGAAAGGCCCGCAGGAGACCCTCGTCAACGTGGATCTCCTGTTCCGAGAAGACGGTGCGCTTCAGGCGCAAGACCACCTCGACTTTGCCACGGGAGATGTGCCGGCTGAAGACCCGCCGCAGGACCGGCTCGAGGGAGACCTCCGATTCCTTCGTCTTAAAAGTGAAGTCGAGGAAGCGGCTGTTGACCGAGCGAGCGACGACCTCCCCCGTCCAGTCCCGTCCGACGGAGCCGCGCGCCCGGCCGAAGCCGGTCATGCTGCGAAGGTTCACGGTGATGCGGGCGTCGAGAGCGCGGCTTCGCTCTCGGCGAAGTACTGCATGTCGTGCAGCCTGCGATAGAGGCCGCGCCGAGTCAAGAGCTCCTGATGCGTTCCCTCCTCCGTGATACGCCCTTCGTCCAGAACGAGGATGCGATCCGCCCGGCGCACGGTCGACATCCGGTGGGCGATGACGAGAGTCGTCCTCCCCTTCATCAGGTTTGCGAGCGCCCGCGCGATCAGCGCCTCGGACTCGGTATCCAGCTGGGAGGTCGCCTCATCGAGGATCAAGATCGGCGCGTCCTTGTAGATCGCCCGGGCAATCGCGAGTCGCTGGCGCTGACCGCCCGAGAGGCGCGACGCCCCCTCCCCCACTGCCGTGTCGTAGCCCTGGGGAAGGCGCGAGATGAACTCGTCAGCGCAGGCCGCCTGGGCTGCCTCACGCACCTTCTCCTCGGGGGGGTCGGGCGCTCCGTAGGCGATGTTTTCCCGTACGCTCGCGTCGAAGAGGATCGTGTCCTGCGTCACGAGGCCGATCTGGCGCCGCAACGACGCCAGCGTGGCATCGCGAAGGTCGACGCCGTCGAAACTGACGCGGCCTCTTGTCGGATCGTAGAGACGCGGGAGCAGGTTGACGAGCGTCGTCTTTCCCGCTCCCGACGGCCCGACGAGCGCCACCGTCTCGCCCCGGCGAATGGAGAGGTTGATCTCCCGCAGCACGAGCTCGGCGCCGTACGCGAAGGCGACGCCGTCGTATCGAAGAAGGGAGGAAAACCGCGGCAGCTCTCTCGCGCCGGGCTTCTCCAGGATGTCATTGGGCGAGTCGATGATCTCGAAGACCCGGCTCGCGGAAGCGAGCGCGACCTGGAGCACGATGTTGGTCCGCGTGACGTCCTTGAGCGGTTTGTACATCATCAGAAGCGCGGCCAGGAAGGAGAGCAGGCCGCCAACCGTCATCTGTCCGGCGCGAATCTGCCCGGCGGCGTAGATGAAGATCGAAGCGAGGCCGATACCGGCCAGGATCTCCATCAGGGGGGAGTTGAGCGCCTGCAGGCGGACGGTCTGGCGACTGGCTCGGAAGTAGCGCGCGTTGGCGCGACGGAACCGCTCGGCCTCGAAGTCCTCCATCGCGTACGTCTTGATCAGCCGATGACCGCGCAGCGTTTCCCCCAGGATTGACCCCATCTCCCCGATTCGCTCCCGCGCCGAGAGACCGGCACGCCGGAGCTTGCGAAAGTTGGCGACGATGGGGACGACCACGACCGGCGCCACGACGAGCACGGCGATTGCCAGCCGGAAATTCAGCGAGAAGACGTAGAGAAGGACGAGGACCATCGTCAGGCTTCCCTGTACGAAGTCGGCCAGACGGGAGCCAAAAGCCGTCTGGACTTGCTCGGCGTCCGAGAGCAGACGGCTCATGAGGTCCCCCGAAGAGCTGTCCGAAGAGTACCGCGTCGACTGATCGAGCAGCGCACGGTAGGCGTCGCGCCGAAGGTCTCGGACCATCCCGAGGCCGATCGAGTTGAGAGCGAACTCGGAGAGATAGGCAAAGACGTTCTTGACGACGAGCGCCGCCAGCAGCAGGAGCGGGATCGCGAAGCGAGTGTCCAGCCCAGCGGCCACGGCCGCGTCCCGGCCGGCGGCATAAGCGGATTGGAGCCAGGCGAGCAGAGGCGCGACCCGCGGGGAGGCGGCCGAAGATCCCAGGCCCGACAGCGTGCTCGAGGCGCCCGCGCCCAGAACCTCGTCGATGACCTGCTTGAGCAGGAAGAGCAGGGCGACGGTCGCCACCGAGACGATGCCCATGGCCGCCAGGGCCAGGACCGCCCGCCACTTGTAGCGGCCGAAGTAGCGCAGAAGCCGCGGGAGCGGTCTCATAAGGCGAGTCGGGAGGCGGCCGGCGGGAGGCGGGAGGCGGAGGGGTCGAGGGCCGAAAGAACGTACTCGGCGGCCCGAGCGCTGGCGCCAGGGGGGCCGAGCTCCCGAGCCACCCGTGAGAGGCCTCTCTTCATGGCCTCCGCGCGACCCGGAGAACGCAGCAGATCCTCGCCGGCCCGCTCCAGGTTCTCCACGGTCAGCTTCTCCTGGATGAGCTCCGGCACGATTTCCTCTCCCGCCACGATGTTGACGAGCGAGATCCAGCGGAGTCTGACCAGAGACTTTGCGATCGCGTGGCTGAAGGCCGAAGTCCGGTAGACGACGACCATCGGGGCTCCGCAGAGCGCCGCCTCGAGCGTCGCCGATCCGGAAGCGACGAACGCAAGGTCGGCGGAGGCCAGAATCGAATGCGCACCCGTCGCGACGACCCGGATACCCCGCTCGGCGGCGCCGGCGAAGAGCGATTCAGGCAACGCCGTGGCCCGGATCGCGACGACCTCCAGGTCGAAACGCTCGGCGAGGCGCGAGGCGGCCGAGGCGATCGTTTCCCAATGACGGTGCAACTCGGCGCCGCGGCTGCCGGGAAGCAAGACCAGACGCCGCCGCGTTTTGATCGGCAACGGCGACGGCAGGGTCAATCCTTCCCGGACGTCCTCGACGAGAGGATGTCCGGCACAGACCGCGTCGGCGCCGAGCTCTCTGTAGATCTCGGCTTCGAAAGGAAACAGCGTGATGATCCGCCGCGCGCGCTCCGCGATGACACGCGCCCTCCAGCGCCGCCAGGCCCAGACCTGCGGGCTCACGTAATAGATCAACGGAACCCCCTCCCGCCGGAGCCTCCGCGCCAGAAGCCCGTGAAAATCGGGAAAGTCGACGAGGACCGCCGCTTCGGGCCGCCGACTCCGGGCCGCCGCTTTCAACGCGTGCAGCGCACGAAGGAGAGCGGGCAGCTTCTCGAGGACTTCGGATATTCCGACGACCGACAGCGCCTCCGACTTGATGATCCGCTCGAGCCCTGCGCTCTCGAGTCTCGTGCCTCCCATGCCGAATGCGGAGAGCGTCGGCCGGGCCGCCTTCAGAGCCTGCAGGAGGCGGGCACCGTGGAGGTCGCCCGACGCCTCGCCGGCCGAGATGAGAAGGTTCACGGGAATAGCTTAGCCGGGAGTCTGCGAGTCGGGAGTCTCATCTTTCTCCTGACTGCTGACTCCTGACCCCTAACTCGGAAACGGATACATCAGCCATGCCACGGCCAGTCCGCCCAGCACGAGCGACGCGAGGAGGATTCCAAACAGCCTCAACCTCTCCCGCCGGGTCTCCCGCCAGAGAAGCGCAAAGAACGCCGACACCAGCAACGCATAGAGCGTCATGATGAGGAAGTGATCCGTCGGGATGATCGCGATCATCGCTTGCGGCCCGCGGCGATGTCATGCGCGTCGAGGATGAGAAGCAGATTCATGAGCCCCGCCGTCAGCAGATACGCGCAGCCGTATTCGTACGTGGCGGCGAGGATCGTGCCGGCCGGATTGTCGGAGAGCAGGCGGGCCGCGATGTTGAGAAGACCCGCCCCGTATACCGCGAACGTGGCGAGGATCGTCAGCGGCTGGCCCGCCTCGACCGTATACAGCCGCCCCTGGAAGGAAACGCCCGCGAGAAAGGTGGCCGTCACGATCACGGCATATGCCACGGCGGTCGTGCGGCGGCCCAGGTAAAAGTGGCCGAGGCCGGGGAAGAGCCAGGCCAGGATCATGGCGACGACGAGCGGACGCCGAGAGGCAGCGGCGGCCGTTTCGTTCAAGCGCCTTCCTCGGCGAAAAGGGGAATCAGCCGCCGGCGCGTCGCCGAAAGATCCTCGGGAACGACACGGACGCCCGCGGCGACGGTCATGAAATTGGTGTCGCCGGCCCAGCGCGGCACGACGTGCACGTGGTAATGGCTCGCAACGCCGGCACCCGCCGCGGATCCGAAATTGACGCCGACGTTTAATCCGTCGGTCCTGTATGCAGAGACCAGAATCCTTTCGGCGCGAGCGACCGTCGTGATCAGTTCCGAAAGGGTATCGGCGCTCGAATCCGAGAACCAGGCCTCGTGCGCCAACGGCGCCACCATCACATGTCCGTTGGTGTAGGGGTATCGGTTCAGAAGCACGAACACCCTCTTTCCGCGGTAGATGACGAGGGATCGGTCGTCGTCGTCCGAGGCCGCCGCCTCGCAGAAAATGCAACCGTTCTGCTTTTCCGACACGAGGTACTCGTAGCGCCAGGGGGCGAAGAGAACGTCCGGCATTACCGGTTAATCAGTTCCTTCAGCTCCTTGCCCGGCTTGAAATAGGGGATCTTCTTTGCGGGGACGGAAACCTTGACACCGGTCTTCGGGTTCCGGCCCATCCGCGCCCCCCGCTCCCTCAGGCGGAAGGAGCCGAAGCCTCGCAGCTCGATCTTCTGCCCCTCCTTCAACGAACGCACGATGGCTTCGAATACGGTGTCGACGATCGCCTCTGCCTGCTTCTTGGTCACGTCCGTCGCGACCGCCACGCGCTCGATCAGTTCGGCCTTCGTCATCGCCCGTGTCTCCTGGCGAACCGACGGGAAGATCCCGTCCGGCGGGAAACGCGTTACTCCTTGGTCGCCGCCTCGTCGGCCTTCTTGCGGGTCCGCTTCTTCTTGGGAGCGGCGCCTTTCTCTTCCGCCGGGACCGGTTCCGGGGCGGGGGCGGTCGGTTCCGCAGCGGCCGGGGCGGCTTCATCGAGATGGAGGCCCGAGAGACCCACCTTCATTTCCGCGTCCTCGATCCGCAGGATCCGGGCGCGGACCGCCTCCCCCTCTTTGTAGTGATCCTGAGGTTTTTGGCCGCGGGCGAGCGGCGTCTCGGATACGTGCATGAGCCCCTCGACGAGCCCTTCGATCTGAACGAAGACCCCGAAGTCCGCCACGCGGGTCACGACACCGTCGACGATGTCGCCGGGCTGGTGCTTTTCTTTGAAGGTTTGCCAGTCATTGGGCTGGAATTCCTTGATCGAGAGGGAAATCCGGCGGTTGTCCTGGTCGATGGAGGTGATGATCGCCTCGACGTCATCCCCCTTCTTGAGGACCTCGGAGGGATGTTTGACACGCCGCGTCCACGACATGTCGGAAACGTGCACGAGCCCGTCGACCCCCTCCTCGATCTCGACGAAGGCGCCGAAATCCGTGAGGTTGCGTACCTTGCCCGAGACGCGGCTGCCGACCCTGTACTTTTGCATGACGGTTTCCCACGGGTCCGGAAGCGTGTCCTTCAGCGAGAGGGAGATCCGGCGCGCCTCGGGGTTGACGTCCGAAACGACAGCCTCGACGGTGTCGCCGGGCGAGACGACCTTGGACGGATTCTTGATCTTCTTCGACCAGGACATCTCGGAGACGTGGACCAACCCCTCGACACCGCCTTCGAGCTCCACGAAGGCGCCGTAGTCCGTCACGTTCGTCACACGGCCGGTCACCCGGGAGCCCGCCGGGTACTTCTCGGGCACATGGGCCCACGGATCCTCGGTCAGTTGCTTTGTCCCGAGCGAGACACGCTCGGTCTCGCGGTCGAACTTCAAAACGACGACCTCGATCTCATCCCCCACCTTCACCAGATCGGAGGGGTGGTTGACGCGCCCCCAGGACATGTCGGTCACGTGAAGCAGACCGTCGAGCCCGCCGAGATCGACGAAGGCGCCGTAGTCGGTCAAGTTCTTGACGGTGCCGCGAAGAACTCGCCCCTCCTCGAGCAATTGCAGAGTCTCCTTCTTGCGCGCCTCCTGCTCCACTTCGACCACGGCCTTGCGCGATAGGACGATGTTGCCCCGCTTCTTGTCCACGGAGATGACTTTGAAATCGAGGTCCTTGCCGCGGAGCGCCTCGAGGTTCTTGACCGGCTTCACGTCCACCAGCGAGCCGGGCAGGAAGGCCTTCACGCCGATGTCGACGGCGAGGCCCCCCTTGATCCGATCGATGACGCGCCCCCGAACGGTGGAGCCCGAACGGTAGGATTTCTCGACCTCGTCCCAGACCTTCATCTTCTCGGCCTTGTCCTTCGATAAGACGACGTAGCCGTTCTGGTCTTCCGTCCGTTCGAGGAGAACGTCGACCGGGTCGCCCTGCTTGATGGTGACCTGGCCGGAGAAGTCGGTGAACTCGGAGAGGGAAATGATGCCCTCCGACTTGTAGCCGATGTCGACGATCACTTCCGACGGGGTGATCGCCAGAACTCGGCCTCGGATGATCTGTCCCTCCTGCAAGTTCTTGAACGAGTTCTCGTACTGAGCCAGGAGGTGTTCGTACTCCTGAGGCGTGAGTTCCTGTTCGGTTTCCATCGGTTCGGTTTCCCGACCTCCTTTACGCTTTTCAGCCGCCATGGAACAAGGGGTCCCCTCTCATAAGTCGCTGAGACGCAAAGCAATATCCTATGTGCCGAGTCGAGCGGAGTCAAATGCCTTCGCGCACGCGCTGCTCGATCTCCGACACGACCTCCTCGACCGGCCTGCGGCTGGAATCGATCAGGACATACCGACCATCGAGCGTCAGCGGTGAATCGGCGCGGGAACCGTCGTCCCGGTCGCGTTTTTCCATCTCCCGCAGCACCTCGTCGAAGCGCTGGGGCGTCCCGAGGCCGGCGAGCTCGCGGACCCGCCGCTCGGCGCGTACGGCGGGCTCGGCCGTCAGGAAGAACTTGAAGGGTGTTTCCGGAAAGACCTTCGTGCCGATGTCCCTGCCCTCCAGCACGCCGCCGCGCTCCCGGCCGAGACGTTGCTGCTCCCGCACGAGAACCCGGCGCACCGCCGGAATGGCGGAGACCGCCGAGGCGTAACGGGAGATTTCGGGGCGTCGGATCTTCTCCGAGACGTCCCGGCCGTCGAGGAAGACGCGGGTCCCCTCGGGCGACGGACGAAGCTCGATCGAAACCGAGCCGGCGACGGCGGTCACGGCCTCGGGGGAGTCGATCGGCAGTGCGATGCCGCGCTCCGCCGCCGCGAGACCAACCGCCCGATACATGGCGCCGGTGTCGATGTAGGGAACGCCGAGCCGCGCGGCGAGCGCCCGGGCGACGGTCGATTTTCCGGCGCCCGAAGGGCCGTCGATCGCGACGATGAGAGGCCTTCTCAACGCGACTCGCCGAGGCGCTTCAAGGCGGCGACCTCGGACGCGGAGAGCCGGCGATAAGCGCCGGGCGGAAGTTTCGGATCGCGCACGGGGCCGATCGCGACCCGCTTCAATTTCGAAACGGGATGGCCGACGACGGCGAACATCCGGCGAATCTGCCTCGTCCGTCCCTCCCGCAGCGTGACCCGAAGCCAGGTATTGCCTTCCTCCCCCCCTCTTCGCGGGGTGCCCGAAACGCGTTCGATCTCGCAGGGCCGTGTCGTCTCGTCGTCCAAGCGGATCCCGCGCTGGAGCCTCTGGAGACGAGCCGGGGGAGGCTCCCCCGCCACCTTGACCATGTACTCTTTGGGACAGCCGGTCGAGGGATGGGTGATCCGGCGTGCCAGATCGCCGTCGTCGGTCAGAAGGAGGAGCCCTTCGGTCTGGACATCGAGCCGTCCGACCGGTTTGACGCCGCGTCGCAGCCTCCCTGGAATCAGCTGGAGCACCGTGTCGCGCCCTTCCGGGTCGGAGACCGTCGTGACATAGCCTCGCGGTTTGTTCAGCAGGATGTAGGTACGCGGGCTGCAATCGAGGCGAACCCGTCGGTCATCGACTTTGATCGAGTCGGTCTGCGGGTCGGCACGATCTCCGAGCGCAGCAACCCGCCCGTTGACGCGCACGCGCCCTTCCCGGATCCACTCTTCCGCCGCGCGTCGGGAGGCCAGCCCGGCGGTGGCGATGATCTTTTGAACCCGGACGAGCGCCAGATTCAATCCTCCGCTTCGGACGCGTTGGCCTCCGACTCGAAATCCCGATCGGACTCGATGTGGATGGAGGGAGGCTCCGCCGTCGGAGCCGCGATTTCGCGGGCCTCAATGGTCGCAGCCAGGTCCGCGTCGAGGTCTTCGGGGCGCGGCAGCTCGGACAGATCGTTCAATCCGAAGCGCACCAGGAAATCCTGGGTCGTTCTGTAGAGAAACGGCGTGCCAACGACGGGCTTCTTTCCGGACGTGGTGATCAGCTTCTTCTCGAAAAGTGTCTTCACGACGCTCGCGGAGTTCACCCCCCGAATATCCTGGATCTCCGGAAGCGTGATGGGCTGGCGGTAAGCAATGATCGCGAGCGTTTCCAAGGCCGCGAGCGAGAGCCGGCTTCGCTCGGTGACCTCGTGAAACTTCCGCAGCAACGAGTCGAACTCGGCTCGGGTCACGAAGCGCCACCCGCCGGCGACCTTCTCGAGGAGGACGCCGCGGTCGGCTCGCTCGCTCCGAGACGCGAGGATCTCCAGCGCCTCCGCCACCGCCGCGGGCTCCGCCTCGAGCAACTCGGCCAGCTCCTTCTCGCGCACCGGGCGCGGCGAGGAGAAGAGCACGGCCTCCACCGCCGGAAGGATCTGCGAGCGGGAGGTCTCTCGCGCAAGAGCCGCGGCGGGAGGTTCATCGGCCATCGTTTCCGTCACGCGTAATTATCGCGTATCTGCTCGGCCGAAAACGCAAGATCCGTGCGGCTGGCGCGGATCTCGGAAAAGGGTCGCGCCTGAAAGACGCGGACCACCCCGAGACGGATGAGCTCGAGGCAGGCAAGAAACGCCGTCACCGCTTCCGCGCGGTACCGCATCTGGCCGAGCAATTCCAGCAGTGGTAGAGTACGCGCCTCGTCCAGACGCTCGAGCAGTTCTCGCATCTTGTCCCCCACCGAGAAACGGAGATGATGGATCGCGAGAGCCGGGGGATGCGCCAGACGGTACTGGTCGGTGACTTTGCGGAACGTCTCGATGAGATCAAAGAGTGAGACCTCGAGGGTCTCCGCGGAATCCCCCGCAGGGATCTCCGGCTCCGGGCGCGGCCAGAGACCCCCGCGCAACGTGTCGATCGCATGGAGTGTCTCGGCAGACTTCTTGAACTTTTCGTAGTCGAGCAGGCGTTGGGCGAGCTCGGCGCGAGGGTCCGCCTCTTCGACCCCGGGAATGCGCGGCAGCAGCATCCGAGACTTGATGTAGATGAGCTCGGCCGCCAGCGCTATGTACTCGGAGGCCACGTCTAGATCGAGCTCGCGCATGGCGTCGAGGTGCCCGGTGTACTGCTCGGTGATCTCGGCGATCGGGATGTCGGTGATCGAGACCTCGTTGATTCGGATCAAGTGCAGGAGTAAGTCGAGAGGGCCGCTGAAGGCCGCGATCGCGACCGGTGGAAGGGGGCTCTGCGTGGTTTCGTCGGCCATCGTCGAGGCTCACGGCTCCGGTGACAGCTTCACTGCCGCTCGCACGTTTTCCATCGTCTCCTTGGCCACCGCACGCGCCTTTCGATCGCCGGCGTGGAGCACGTCGCGCACGACGTCCCCCGGAGCCGAGAGAAGCTCCTCGCGTTTACGGCGGAAGGGCTCGAGCGCCGCGTTCAAGTTCCCAATCAGATGGAGCTTGCAGTCGACGCAGCCTCGGGCCGCGGTCCGGCACTCCACGTCGACGACCTCGACTTCGTTGGGGGGCGAGAAGAGCTGGTGGAACGGAAAGAGATTGCAGTTGTCGGGATTGCCCGGATCCCGCCGGCGGACGCGGGCGGGGTCGGTGACCATCGCCATGACCTTTTCGGAGACCCCTTCGGCGGACTCGGTGATGCCGATCGTGTTGTTGTAGGACTTCGACATCTTCCGGCCGTCGATGCCGTTGACTCGGGGCGTCGGGGTGTAGAGCGCCTTGGGCTCCGGGAAGACCTCTCCGTAGAGCCCGTTGAATCGCCGCACGATCTCCCGGC
Source organism: Thermoanaerobaculia bacterium (assembly GCA_036505535.1). GTDB lineage: Bacteria > Acidobacteriota > Thermoanaerobaculia > UBA5066 > Gp7-AA6 > DAHUXD01. Next base: position 56,530 of record DASXTI010000062.1, on the reverse strand, counting down.
AGATCTCGAGGTGACTGGCCTGGTCCTCCCCGACGGGGACGAGATTCGCGCGATACAGCGCGATGTCGGCCGTCATCAGGACCGGATAGCCCAGAAAACCGTGCGTCCCGAGGTCTCGGGATCGAAGCTGTTCGATCTGATCCTTGTACGAAGGCACTCGCTCGAGCCACCCGAGCGGCGTGATCATCGAAAAGTAGAGCGCGAGCTCGGCATGCTCGGGGACTCGGGATTGGAGGAAGACGGTGGCTCCCTCGGGATTCAGCCCCACGGCCAGCCAGTCGAGCACCGCCTCCCGGGTGTTTGCGGCGAGTGCCTCCGTGTCCGCGTAGTCGGTCGTCAGCGCGTGTAGGTCCGCGACGAAGAAGAAGCAGCGATACTTTCGGCTCTCCTCCAGATCGACCCAGTTCTTGACCGCCCCAAAGTAGTTGCCGAGGTGCACGCGCCCTGTGGGCCGCAGGCCGGAGAGCACGACCGGGAGTCCCGCCTCAGCCACCGAACACCAACCGCAGCACGAGGCGCTGAAAGGGGGTGAACAGCCACCCCAGAAACGGCGTCGAAATGAGCAGGATCAGAATGAGGAATCCGAAGGGCGCGATCGTCGCGTAGATCCTGGCCACGGGAGCGCCGAAGACTGACAGGATGACCCCGCTGCCGTCGAGCGGCGGGATCGGAATCAGGTTGAACACCGCGAGGGCCACGTTGACCATGGCGAAACGGAAGAGAACGTAAGTCACGGGCGCGAGCGCGCCGGAGGCGAAGCGGTTGCCCTGAAGGGCGTCGAGCAGGTCGGAAATCGACTGAGGCGAGCTCGTCCGAATGAGGACCAGCAGCACAATCGCCAGTGAAGCCAGAAAGAAGTTCGAAACGGGTCCGGCCGCCGACACGATCAGGTTCGCCAGTCGGGGATTGCGCGTGTTGCGAAGGTCGACCGGCGTGGGCTTGGCCGCGCCGAAGATGAATCGTCCGGCGGAGAGGAAGTAGAGCAGGATGGGAAGGATGACGCTGCCGAACGGGTCCAGGTGCCGGATCGGGTTCAGGCTGATTCGGCCCAGGTCTCGCGCGGTCGTGTCCCCGAAGCGGAGGGCGGCATACGCATGCGCCGATTCGTGGAACGAGATGGCAAAGAGAATGACCGCCAGTTGAATGGCGAAATCGACGATCTTGTGTTCCAAGCAGCGCGACTATATGGGAGTCGTAAGCCGGGAGTCGAGAAGACGCCGGGAAGGAATCCGCGAGCGGGCCCGAACTCCGACGAGACGCCTCAATGCACGACCGGAAGCATCACCTTTCCGGTCCGAGGATCCCAGAGGCCGCTGCCGTCGTCGGCGGCCTCGAACGGTTTCAGGATGAACTCGTCCCGTTTCGCGTTGTGCTCGCACATGGAGATCGGGCCATCGGCCGTCTGGACCATGAACGAGCAGGCGTGAATCCGCTCGGCGTCCAGGGTCGAGGCGTCCATGAAGTTCTCCAAGAAGAAGGAGAGCTTGTGGATGCGGCCGCGCGCGGCCACCAGATCCCGCCGCATCTGCCAGATTTTCGGACCGAGGAATCGCGCTCCCTCGAGAAGGAAGCCGGGCCGATGCGTGGCCTCGCGCGCCAGCGCGAGGACCATCCTCCCGGGATGGCGGCGGTCGAGCTTGACATCCTCGAGATTCGCGAGGGAACGGTTGAAGAAGTGAGGGTCGTCGTTCCAATCGTACAGGTTTCCGTTGACTTCCAGCGTGACACCGATCCGGTGGCAGGCGGGATGCCCGATCAGAATCGTGTCCCAGGAAATGCGCGTTCCCGCCCCCCGGTCGATCTGTTCTCTCACGCTCTCGAGCGAAATGATCGGATCGCGCTCCCGAAGGACGCCGCGGCCCGTGTCCGCCTGGAGCTGGAAGGAAACCAGCCTGACCACGTCCGCATGCTTCCGGAAGAAGCGAACCAGATCCGGAATCTCGCCGAAGTTTTCGCGGCAGACCGTAGCGCTGACGCCGACGGCGATCGGAATACCTCGAGCGCGCTCGAGGTATTCCTCTCGGACGGCGTTGAGATCTCTCTCGGAGGCATATCCAACGCGCTCCTGCGTCACATCCACATGAAAGGCGACTTCGCTCAGACCCGCGGAGGCAAGCTCTTTCAGAAGATCGCGGGTGGCCTTGATGCCATTCGTCACGAGAGCGGGCAGCAGCCCCAGCCCGCGCGCCCGGCGGACGATCTCCGTCAGCTCTCCGCGTTCCCGAAGCGTCGGCTCGCCGCCGGTGATCTGGACCGTCGTCGGCGCTCCGAACCGGTCGCGGATTGCCTCGAGACGGCGGATCAGCGCCGGCAGGGGCGTGTCCTTGACCGCCTCCGAATTCGCGGAGAGATAGCAGAGCGTGCAGTCGAGGTTGCAGCGCTGCGTGATCTCCAGGGCCACGCATCCGATGGCGCTGCGGCGGCCGAGCACCTGGTTCTCGCGAAAGAACTTCCCCATCCGTTTTCGCGTGCGTTCGAGGGCCGCCGCGCGACGCGAGACGACGGAGGACCTCTGGGTCGAACTAGACGACATGGCCCCTCCCCCGGGAAATTCCGCCTAAGATATCAGTCCGAAGGTGCCTGCCCTCCGCGGCAACCCCGTGATGGCACGAGCGGCGGCTCCGGTCGGTTCTTTTCCCGCATCGGAAGAGTCGCCGACCCTGACCCCGGAAGACAGAAACCTTCCCGGTCCGGCAACGTCTCTCTGGATGGCCGGGCCGAATGGCGATGTCAGGAGCGAGCGACGACTTAAGACTGCTCGAACGAATCCGCCGTGGCGACACGGACGGTGCCGCCGAGCTTTTCGAGCGTTACGCTCCGGCTCTCCTTCGATTCACCGACCGGATGCTTTCCGATCGGGCTTCGGCCGAAGAAGTGACCCAGGAGGTGTTCGTCAAGGTGATCTCGCGCGCCCATCAATACGACGGCCGGGCCGGCGTGGCTTCCTGGCTCTTCGCCATCGCGGCCAATGCCTGCCGGGACCGGCGCCGCCGCGACCGGAGGGCCTCGGTGGTCCCGCTGGAAGCCATCCCGGAGCCGCGCGCGAAGGGGGAGGGCGTGGAGTCGGCGATGACTTCGAATGAACGGCGTCAGGCCGTCCGGCGCGCTCTCGCGGATCTGTCCGAGGAGCAGCGCGAAGCCCTCGTCCTCGCCCGATACCACGGTATGCCCTATGCCGAGATCGCGCAGACGCTGGGGATCTCCGTGGGCGCCGTGAAGACTCGTATCTTCCGGGCCGTCGAAACCCTAAAGGCCCATTTTTCGGAGGGAGAAAGCTCATGGACTGCCGCGACGTAACCACCTTTGCGATCGACCGGCTCGCCGGAGAGGCCGGCGAGACCTCCCGGCGAGAGCTCGCTGCGCATCTGGCCGCTTGCGAGAATTGCCGCCAGGAGGTGGCCCGGCTCGAGAATGTCTGGACGACCCTCGGCCTCGACCCCGACCCCACGGTCACGCGCGAGTTCCGCCAGCGCACGCTCGAGCTCCTGGAGGAGGAGGCGATGCGGCGCCGTGTCCGTTCGTTCAAGCGGAGGCCGCGGCTGATGCGGCCACTGCTGCAGGCGGCGGCCCTCCTGTTTGCCGCCGGAGTTGGGTTCCTTGCCGCAAGGGGCGCGGCTCCCTCCTCGCCGACACGCTCCCTCTCCCCCGCCTCCGGGCGGGCCGCTTCCGCTCTGCCGGACCTCGGATCCAACCCGAGGCTCTCGAACGTCTCGTACAAGCCGGCGGATCCGAACGGCCGGATTGGCATCGGCTTCGACGTGACGACACGCCACGAGCTCGCGGGGCGGCCGAGCGATCCGCAGGTCGCCAAGCTGCTCGCCTATCTCGTATCGCACAACGCCGAGACGGCGGGAGAGAGGTCGCGGGCGATCGAGCTCGTCTCCGAACACTATGGCGTGAACAATGCGCCCGCGTCCCCCGAGATCGTCGCGGCGCTTTCCAACACGCTGCGCCGGGACGCGAACCCGGGGGTCAGAAAGAAGGCGGCGGACGCCCTCGCCTCTTTCCCGATCACGCCCGACATCCGGACGGTCTTTCTGGAAGCGCTGCGGTCCGACAAGAATCCGGCCGTACGGCTCGCCGCCGTGGACGCGCTCGCCGCCGCCGCCAAACAGTCCCCCGACGCGAGCACCATCGAGTCGCTCCGCGAAAAGGCGGTCGACCCGCAGGAGAACGGATTCGTCCGCGCCAAGGCGGCCTCGGCGCTCAAGGCGATCTCCTTCTGACGGAGGCGTAACCCGCATGACCACAGAACGTCTCTCCCTGATGATGAATACCTTCAAGCTTGCGAAATCCGCCAGTGCGCCGGAGGGAGCCTCCGCTCGCGCCGGCCGACTCGCCGTCTGGATTCTTCTCGCGATTGGGCTGCTGCTGATGCTCGTCGGCGTCGCGAAGGCCGAGCAGCCCTCGGCCAACCGGGTCGACCGATTCCGAGGCCCGATGACGCCCGGGCAGTCGGTCCAGATCGAGAACATCTCGGGCGACATCGTCGCCGCCCCGGGAAAGGAGTTCGCGGCCGTCGTCACGGTCACAGTCTTCGCGCCGACGCAGAAGAGGGCCGAAGAGATCCTGGAGAAGACGAAAGTCGCGGGCAACCGCGACGACGACGGTTGGTCGCTGGAGACACGCTGGCCCGGCATGCGGAACTCCCGCGGGCGCGAGGGCCGCCACGGATCGGGCTGCCCCAATTGCCGGATCGTGGTGCGTTACGACATCGTGGTGCCGCCCGGCGTCACGGCAGAACTGAAGACCGTCAACGGCGACGTGCGCGTGAAGGATTGCGACGGAGACCTCGAGCTCGAGAGCGTCAATGGTTCCATCGAAGCCCGCGGCGTCCGCAAGGCGGTCGAGGCCCAGACAGTCAACGGAAAGATCGACGCCGCGGCTTCCGCGTTGCTCCCGGGCACCGCGGTGGAGCTGCAGTCGGTCAACGGTTCGGTGACGCTGACCCTGCCCAAGGATGCGAAGTTCGATCTCACCGCGTCGACGATGAACGGAACGATCGCTTCGACCTTCCCGCTCCCCCCGCGCATCCCGGAAACGCCCCTCGAAGAGCCCATCCGCAAGGAGCCGAAGACGCCGAAGCCTTCCAAGGCGCCGAATCCTCCGAAGGCGGATCACGGCAAGCGTGTCGTCGTGCAAGACGGGGAGGGGGAGACGACGATCGTCGACTTGCGCGAGCTCGAGCAGGAGCTGTCCGAGTCCATGAAGGAGGTCGGGGCTCAGATCGAAGAGGGCATGCGCGATGCCGAGAAGGGCATGCGGGAGGTCGAGAAGGAGCTTGGCCGCATCCGGATCGACGACCCGCGCCAGGACTACGCCGGCTCGATCGGAAGGGGGGGAGCCCAGATCCGGCTCGAGACTCTGAACGGCACGGTTCTGCTGCTCGCGGCGGGAACGAAGGAAGCCGATGCCAAGCCGCTGATCTCTGGCCGCCGATCCTTCGTGGTGACGATTCCGCGCGTTGAAGTTCGGGTCCCTCACCCCAGGGTGGTGATCCGTATGCCACCGACGGCCCCCACGGCGCCGGTGGCCCCGGCCCCGCCCGCTCCCCCGGTCGCTCGTGTGCCTGGGGCTCCCCTGATCATGCCGGCCCCGGCCCCGCCCGTCTTCGACGGGGAGGTCGTTCGAGGGGAGGTCTCAGGCGACTTCTTGTCCACTTCCAGCGGCGGAAACTACCGCGTCGGCAACGTGTCGGGGCGCGTGAGGATCCTGACGCATTCCGGAGAGATCCGAGTAGGAAGCGTGGGCGCGGGCGCCGACCTGAAGTCCTTCGGCGGCGACATCGTCGTCGGAGCGATCACCGGCGATCTGAAGGCCATCACGATGGCCGGCGACATTCGCGCCGACGGCGTCTCCGGGTCGGCTCTCTTGGACACGGCGGGAGGCGACCTCCGTATCGAGCGAGTGGGTGGAAGCTTGGACGCGAAGACCGCCGGCGGCGACATCATCGCGCCTCATGTAGGCGGAAGCGTCCACGCCGTTACGGCCGGCGGCGACATTCGCATCGGCGTAACATCGCGCGAGATCAAGGGCGGCGTCACGATCCACAATTCGGGGGGGGACGTCTCGCTGGTTCTCCCCGCCGACTGTAAGGCGGATGTGGAGCTCATCGTTACCGGCGCGGACGAAAGTGAGTCGGCGATCCGGTCGGACTTCGCCAACCTCGCGATTTCCAAGAACTCGGGTCATCAGCGGGCGACCCTCTCCTTGAACGGCGGCGGGGAGAAGGTCGTCGTGCGGACGTCTTCGGGGACGATAAGGCTGAAGAAGAATTGACGGTTGACTGTCGACGCTTGACGGGCGGGGGCAAGCCCCGCCCCTACCGTATCCGCACCACCTTCCTCGGCTCGAGCTCGATCTCCTCCCCCGTGCCCTGGCGGGGATCATGGCGCCCGTTGTAGAGGTAGTCGCGGATTCCGGGTCCAAAGCGCCGCCACTCTTCTCCGAAGACCGCCACGGTCTCGGAAACATCCGCGACATTGTCGCGCATCAAGCTCTTCAACTGATCCCGGGTCAGCGGGGGATCCGCGAAGACCCCCCTTCGCGCGAGCCACTCGAAGATGCGCGCGAGGATGCGGCCGTACCAGAGCGGGAGGTGGAGCAGAGGCTTGCGCGTCTTGCCGACGGCCGCCGCGATTTCCCGGTAGATCTCGTTCATCGTGAAGACTTCGGGTCCTCCGACTTCGAAGGTGCGCCCGATCGTCGCCGGCTTCTCCAGGGCATCGGCGAAGACACGCGCGACGTCGTAGACGGAGACCGGCTGAAACTTCGTCGTGCCCGGACCGATGACCGGAATGAAACCGGGATTGCGGCGCACGATCGTGGCGAGCAGCGAAACGAAGCCGTCCCCCGGCCCGAAGATGATGGACGGACGAAAGATCGTCCAATCGAGGCCGGACGCGCGAACGACCCGCTCTCCCGCCGCCTTCGTACGGCCGTACTCGGAAGGCGCATCTTCGGCGCTGCCCATCGCGCTCATGTGCAGGTACCGGAGCGCGCCGGCGCCTTTCGCCGCGGCGACGACGCTCTCGGTGGCCACCCGGTGCAGGCGATCGAATGTCTGGCCCTCCTTCTCGTTGATGATCCCTACGATATGGACGATCGAGTCCCTTCCGGTCGCGGCCCACGCGAGTGAGTCGGGGTCCAGCACGTTTCCGGCGACCGTCTCGACTAAACGGTTGTACCGGTTGCGTGTCCTTCCCGGATCGCGCGCGAGGACGGCGACGGCGTGGCCGCGACGTAGCAGCCCGTTTACCACGTGGGTTCCCACGAAACCGGTACCGCCGGTAACCATGACTCGCAAGCTCACCTCTTAGCGCCCGTTATGTATCACGCGGTCCCGACCTCCCGGCGGGGGCTGTGCGAACAGAGGGATACGCGAATAGATCGCTGGCGATCGGCTCGCCCGTCTCCCGGAGAGCCGCGACACGTCGCCGGGCCTCGGAAAGGGCGCCGAGATCTCGAATCGGGTTGGCGACACGCATGGCTGGTAGCCCGGACTGGCGCGTGCCGAGGAGGTCTCCGGGGCCGCGTTCCTCGAGATCCCTTTCGGCGATGACGAATCCGTCGGCGGTTCTCTCGAGTACCGACAGCCGTTTGCGTGCCTCTTCGGTCGCCCCCTTCCCGGCGATCAGGGCGCACCAGGACCGCCGCGCGCTGCGGCCGACCCGCCCCCGCAACTGATGGAGTTGAGCCAGGCCGAAGACTTCCGCGTTCTCGACGATCATCAGCGTCGCCTCGGGCACGTCGACGCCGACCTCGACGACGGTGGTGGAGACGAGGATCGGGCGCTTGCCGGTTCCGAAATCCGCGAGCACGGCCGCGCGCTCCGCGGCAGGCATTCGGCCATGAAGGATTCCGATCGGCACATTCGGCAACGTCTCGCCGATGCGGCCGGCGGTCTCGCGGGTGGCGGCGAGCTCCCGCTCGCGCTCGTCGATCGCCGGCACGACGACGTAGACCCGCTCGCCGGCCGCGACCCGTTCCCCGGCGAAGCGGTACACTCGCTCGCGCCCCTCTTCCTCTCGAACGCGGGTGAGAACATCAGACCGCCCCGGGGGCTTCTCGTCCAGAATCGACACGTCGAGCTCGCCGTAGATCGCCCAGGCGAGTGAGCGCGGGATGGGGGTGGCCGTCATGACGAGAACGTGAGGGGCATCCCCCTTGCGAAACAGCTTCGCCCGATGCGCCACGCCGAACCGATGCTGCTCGTCCACGACGACGAGGCCCAGGCGGCGGAATTTCACCGGCGCCTCGACCAGCGCGTGCGTCCCAACGAGGACGTCGACCGCTCCCGCCGCAAGCTCACCGAGTAGCCGCCGCCGTTCGGCGCCACGCACACGACCGGTCAGAAGGGCAATCCGCACTCCGGCCGCCGTCAGCCAGGAAGCGAGGCTGGACGCGTGCTGCTCGGCGAGAATTTCGGTCGGGGCCATTAATGCTCCCTGCACCCCGTTCTTGGCGGCGAGCATCAACGCCAGCCCGGCCACGACCGTCTTGCCCGAGCCGACGTCCCCCTGAAGGAGCCGGGCCATCGCACGGCCCGACGCCAGGTCCGCGGCGATCTCTCGCACGGCGCGTTTCTGGGCGCCGGTCAAGGGAAAGGGCAAGACGTAGCGAGCGAGCTGCCGGATCGCCTCTTCGGGCTGCAGCACGATGCCGCGGCGCTGCCGCAGGCGGGCCCGCCGCTCTTCGATGCCGGCGGCCAGAACGAAAAGCTCTTCGCGCGCGAGCGCGCGACGCGCCTCCTCGGCCGCCTCGGGCCGAGACGGGAAGTGCGCCTCCTCGAGAGCCCGTAAGAGATCGAGCGGAGGCAGAGTCGCCGAGCGAAACTCGGAGGTCAGCAAGTCGAGCGTGCGACGGACCAGAAAGCGCCACCGGCGCGCGGGAATGTCCGCGACGCGATGATAGATGCCGACGATGCGTCCGACGTGGATCGGATCCGACTCCTCTCCCTCGTCGAAGAGCTCGGTTTCCGGGTTCTCGATCCGCATTTCGCCCCGAGGAGTGGCCACCAGGGTCCCGTACAGGGCGGCCCGATGCGCCGAGAGCGCCTTGACGAAGGAGGGATACCGGTTGTGCCAGACCACACGGACGGCGCCGGTCCCGTCGTCCGCCACGGCTTCGATTCGCAGTGTCCCGCGGCGCATTCGCGTCCCCTTGGCCCCCTGGAAACGGGCGAGAATCGTGGCCGGCTTTCCCCACTCGAGGCCGGCGACCGTGGCGAAGTGCCGGCGGTCTTCGTAGCGAAAGGGAAGGGCGAGCAGGAAGTCTCCGACGGTCGCCAGACCCGCCGCGGCGAGCCGACTCGCGCGCGCCGGTCCGATACCCGGAATGCGGGAGACGGAATCCTGGAAGTGGAGTCGCCCCGGTGGGGGCTCAGCGCGTGGGATCAGTTACGTCTCGGGAGCCTGGAAGGTCAGCGACACGAGCCCGAACTTGAGAACGTCGCCGTTGCCCAGGGCGACCGGGACACCGGTCGCCAGCCGATTCCCGTTGACGTAAGTCCCGTTCATGACCCCGATCTCTTCCATGAGGTAGTAGGTCTCCCCCATCTGATAGAGCTTGGCATGACGCCGGGAGGTGGAGCGCTGCGGGTCGAGCGGGGTCAAGTCCACGTCTGGCGTGATTCCCGTGACCGGGTCGGCCCGGCCGACGAGCGTGTCCCCTTCGCGGTTGAGAAAGAACTCGGCGGGAGGTTCCTCGCCGATCAAGCGGCAGGCGTTGTGCTCGGGCGCGACCTTCCGCTGCGCCGGCTTCTCTTCCTCCGCCACACGGCGGCCGAGAGCCTCCTCGAGCATCGCCGTCACCTCGCGCAGCCTCCGTGACAGCTTGCGCATCATCCGGACGGCAATCTCCGTGTTGCTCTTGAGCATCGCGTCGAAGGTCGCGCCGTTGATCCGGACGAGCTCCACGTCCGTCTTGGCCCGAGCCGAGGCCGTGCGGGGCACGTCCTCGAGGACGCTCATCTCGCCGAAGAAGTCCCCTTTCTCCAACGTCGCCAAGACTCGGGTCTCGCCGCCGATCGCCTTCAGCAGTTCCACCGTACCGGACTGGACGATGAACATCTCGGTTCCGATGTCTCCTTCGGAAAAGATGATCTCGCCCATGAGGTGGTTGACCAGGAACTTCTCGTACGGGTTCTTCCCGCTGCCTCCGGGACCCGACTTGAAGACGGCCTTCACGGATGGCATGCGTCCCTCAGGCGACGGCCGGGCCGGCGAATTTGACGATCCCATGCTCCGCATCGACAAGGACCGGCATGCCGAGCGGCAGAGTCCGGCAACGGCGGAGGTGACCGGCGGGAAAGCCCCGCACGACCGGAAAGGGGGAGCCCGCGAAGCGGTCCCGCAGCCAGGCATCGACGGATGGCTGGGACTCCCCACCGCCGCGCGCGCCGGGCGAAATCGAGCCGATGATCATGGCTTGCAGTTGATCGAATGTACCCGACCGCTCCAGTTGGGTCAACATTCGATCGAGGCGGTAAGGCTCTTCGCCCACGTCCTCCCAGAAAAAGACCCTCCCTCTTCCGTCCATCGCCTCGGAGGTGCCGGCCAGGGAGGCCGCGAGCGACAGGCACCCTCCCGTCAGAGGTCCCTGGCCGACTCCACCGGCGAGAACGTCCTCCTCGGCGACGCAATGCAGGGCAGGGCTCTCGCCGGCGAGGACGCCTTCCCAATCGAGCCCCTCCTCCGCCAGCCCGACGGCGACCATCGGGCCGTAAAAGGAGACGAGCCGGGCGTGGGTGGCCAGGAAGGCGAAAAGGACGGTCAGATCCGAACCACCCAGATGGATTCGCGGCCGCGAGCGGATCTCGTCGGCAGACAACAGCGGCAGGATTCGGGAGGCGCCATAGCCGCCGCGGGCGAAGAAGATGGCGTCGACGCGAGGATCGCGAAGGAGCTCACGGTAACCGGCGGCGCGACGCTCGTCGGATCCCGCGAAAAACCCGGCGCGTTCTCCGATGTTGGACGCCGGCACGATCGTGTACCCCCGGCCTTCGAGCGCACGAATGCCCGAAGCGAGAGGCTTCTCGTCGACAGGGCCGGAAATGGCCGCGATGCCGATCGTGGCTCCGGGCTTCAGGCGGGGAGGACGAGTGAAAGGAGTCATGAATAGTCGGTAGTTAGTAGCCGGTAGTCGGTGGTAACAAGGTTCTCGACTACAGACTACCTACCGACTACAGACTAACAACTCAAAAAAGAGCCCCGAGCGGGCCTGTAAGCCGAATTCTGTGCCCCGCCAGGTTGGCGGCGGACCTTGCGGTCCCCCATTCCCCCTGGCCGGGGTCGCGATCATTCCTCTGGTCCCGAGGTCGCCCTCGGGCTCGAGCAGCCGACCCGGAGGCAGCTCACGGAATGTGAGGCGGGACGGGCGCCCGCTGCCCCCCTATTTGGCCTTGCTCCGCATGGGGTTTACCGTGCCCCCGCCGTTGCCGGCGGAGCGGTGCGCTCTTACCGCACCGTTTCACCCTTGCCGTCCTTCCGGAAGGCGGTCTCTTCTCTGTGGCACTTTCCTTCGCGTCGCCGCGACCGGGGATTACCCGGCATGCCGCCCGTGTGGAGTTCGGACTTTCCTCTCCGATTTCTCGGAGCGATCGCGTGGCCCGCTCGGAGCCGTGTATAGCCTAACATGGGGTCAGGTCTCAGGGCGATATCGCCGATTCGAACGCTTCCACCCAAAGACCTGACCCCGTCAGGCCTCCCCGCGATACCTCCCGCGACAAGCCGGCATCCCGAGAGATCTGACCCCGTCTCCGAGTTTGCCGCTGCTAGCCACCCCGATTTCTCTCATCCTCGAAGTACCGCATCCAGGCTTCGACGTCCACGCGTCCGACGTCCTGGCGCTCCGCCCGAGGCCCATGCTCCCCTCCGAAGCGCTCGAAGAATTGGGCAGGCGACCAGACTCGCCCTCCGGCGTCCCGAACGCGGCGCGCCAGCCCCCTATCCGCGGTCACGACGACGGCCTCGCGGGGAGCACGCGCCCGTTCGACATCCCGCACAATCGCGTCGTCGGCGGTCCCCGAGGACGGTGCCCGAACCGTGAGGCTGCCGAGCGAGGTCGCCTGTTGCCTGGCCGGGCCGTCGAAGAAAATGGTCGCTTTCGCCCGCGTCCTCCGCAGGCGCTCCGCGATCTCGGCGATCAGCGCGGAGCGATCCTCCTCCGTGGGGCGAGAGGTCCGCCGCACGATGCCGATCAGGTTGTTGCCGTCGAGGAAATAAGGCATGGGGGAATTGGCGATTGGCGATTGGCGATTGACGATTGGGATCAGGTTTCCCGCAACGCGCGCCGAGGATGCTTCAACCGGAAGAAGAGAACCGCGAGGCCATGCGAGACCCGACGACGCTCGATGATGAGCAGGATTGTGAGTGCCCCGAGAAAGATCGCCGTGAACCAAGGGACGAAGAACACGAGCGCCCCGAGCGCGAGAGCGACGGCGTCTTCCGCGAGGGAGAGCGCGAACTGCGCCAGGCCTCGAGTGGCCGCCGTCGACGTCAAGCGCGTCGTCGATTTGGCGAAGTGTGTCGCCAAGGTGGCGAGCGCGCCGGCGGCGCCCAGGGCCACCCGCGCGGCCAGCGAGCTCTCGGGAACCGCCGCCAGCATCAACAGCGCACCGACGAGAGGCCGCAGAACCGTCTGAGCCAGGTTCCAGACGTGATCGACGACGGGGATCTTGTCGGCGACGAACTCCGCAAGAAAGAGCGCGATGGCGGCCGTCAGGGCGAAATGGCTCGACAGGAGGCCAGCGGTTACGCCCGGAAACTCCTGCGGCAGGACGAGAAAGAGACCGTTGAACAACAGCAGGACCACCCAGGCATTCAGGCCGGCCGCCGCCGACAGGCCGAGCCCCGTGAAGACGGCCGTCAACTGCGGTGCCGGAAGAGTCGCGATAGCAGGCTCGTCGGCTGGGACTCGGCGGCCGGCTCGGTATCCGCCTTGTCGGCTTCGGCTTTCTTCTCGATCGCCCCTCCCGGGGTAGCCGCGGCTTGCGCCAGAACCCTCTGCAGCAGGTCTTCGTTCTCCGCCGACGGGTCGAGCGAAACGGCCCGCCGCGCGAAGGGCTCGGCCTCATGGGGATGCTTGTGCTCGAGCAGGAGTCGAGCCGCATCGACCGAGAACGCGACGCGCCGGCTGTCGAGGCGCGCGGCCTCCTTCAGATTGGCCAGCCCTTGCTCGACCCAGTTGGGATTCTTCATTTCGACCTGCGACAGAACGAATCGATACTCCGCGTTGTCGGGCACGAAGCGGACGGCCTCGCGCAGCATCTCGACGGCCGGATGATAGTCCTTCTCTTCGATCAGCTGCCGGGCGCGTCGAAAGCTTTGGGCGGCCTGCTTCTTGCGCATCTCCGGATCGGAGGCCCCGTCGGCCAGCAGCAAAGAGACCGGCGCGGCGTCGAGGCTCTGACCGTAGAGAGCGCGCTTCTCGGGATCCGAAAGCGTCTCGTAGGCGTCTTTCATTCGCTCGAAGACCGCGGAGAGCTCCTTCTCGAACCGTGAGAGGTCCTCGCGATGCCGCAGATCCGGATGGAAGAGGCGGCTTCGCTCGAAGTAGGCCTCCGCGATCTTCTCGGTCGTCGCGTCGCGCGGAACGCCGAGCAGCTCGTAGTGGGTCAGCCAGTCGATCCGCCGGTAGGTGTTCTTCACGAGCTCGGCGTGTCCCGGTGAACGGTCGGTCGGATCCGCGGCCACCTCGACGTTCAAGCCGTGGAAGCCGCCCCGGCCGCTCGCGGGACGTTCCGTTCCCTCCTGCTTCCACTCGACGATGCCGCAGGAGACCAGCCCGTAGAGAATCTTCGCGGTCGCGGCGCGCGAAGCGCCGCCGATCTTCAGGAGCGAGTCGACGTCGAGGATGCCGTCGATGCGCGAAAGAAGATACGCCTCCTGCGGGGTCAACGGGAGGTACTGATAACGCGACATAGGATCGGTGGCGAGAATCGGGACACGGTGCCCATCGCCGAGCCGTTCGCGGAATGCATCGCTCTCCGGCAGGCGGCGAATTCCCTCGACGATGATCGCGGCCGTCGAAAGGGTGAGGGCCACGTCCGGATCGAGGATGCCGGAAGAGCCCTGAAACCGGTATTCACCGGAGTCCCAGGCGAAGGTCGAGAAGACGATCTCTTCGACGAGCCGTCGCATCTCCGCGTCCAGGACCGTCCGCGAGACGAGCCCCCGATCGACCAGGATCTTGCCGAGTCGTGCCCTCCCCTGCTTGGCGATCGTGTCGAGTGCCCAGTTGAGGTCGGTCTCGGTGATCCAGCCCCGGCGCTTCAGGAAGGCGCCGATCCGCTGCCCTTCCCGCGAGGAGGTGGCGGTGCGCAGCTCCCCCTTCTCGAAGAAGAGGTGCCGGGTCTCATCCCCGTGGACGAGAGTCAGGGTTCCTTTGAGCCCCTCGAGGAAGATCCTCCGAAGCACCTGCGGCAATGGAGTCTCCGAGAGGGAGCCGCGAAACCCGCCGGCCGCTGCCTGCGTCGTCATTCGGTGTCCGTGCGATTGGCCACTAGGGTAGCAGAAGCTGGAGCGTCAGTGTATGGCCGTCACGATCGGCCGGTTGCGCGGGGTCGCGAAGAATGCGGGTACGCTCGACAGCGCCCGGCGCGCCGCGTCGCGATTCGGATAGCGGCCCCAGAGGACCCGGAAGCAGGTCCGGCCCTGGAACGGAGTGGCGAGCAGCCACATCGTTCCCGCCGGCCGATCGTGCTTCCAGGCGTCGATGAGGGATCCGACTTCGCAGGCGAGCTCGAGCTGAATCGTGAAGTGCGCTTTGCGGTCCGCCCCCGCGCGCTTTCGGTCGCGGGAGGCGCGGTCGAGCCAGTACGCACGGGAGCCTTCCCGCTCGGTTTCGCGGACGGCAGACGCCGTCGGACCGATGGGCAGCGGCGCACTCGCGCGGGTCGGCGCCAGGGCGGGCGAGGCCGGTGTCGGACGGACCCTCGCCGAGATCGCCGTGACGCCCGGCGTCTGCGGTGGCGCGGTCGGCTCGGGAGATGGCGCGGCGGAGACGCCGGTGCCGGATGGAGCCGCCGTGGGACTCCCTCTCAAGGGGACGAGGGTTCGCGGAATTGGCGCTCCGCGGCCGCGCAACAGAATGATGGCGGCGACAACCGCAACGAGAAAGCCGAGCAGCCAGAGAAACGCGGCCGAGCTCCGTCGCGCCGGGCGATCCTCGTTCTGCTCGCCGGACACACCGATCGGCATCTCGAAGACTTCCCGCTCTGCGATCTCCTCCGGTGTACCGCCGACCAGACCCCCCCCGAGAGGTTCCCCGGGTCCGAAGTCCGCGAGCGACGGCGGTTGCGCGGCATGTTCGCGGGAACGCAACGGCGCTTCTCCCGCGTCTGCATAAGACTCGAAGGTTTCCGGGAGCGAGGGCGTCCCTTCGGCGACACTCTCCTCGGGCAGTTCCACCGATTCCTCGAGGGCCTCGGAAGGTTCCTCTTGCTCCCCGCCCTCCTCTTCCTCGGCAGACTCCGGTTCTTCCTCCCCCTCTTCCTTCCCGCTCCCTTCATCGGTCGGCGGCTCCACCAGAACGGATGGCGCTGTTTGCCCCGCGGGCACGGCTTGCGGCCGCCGTTCCCCAGCGGCGAACTCCGGGTGAATGAGCCCCAGCGTCACCAAGGCGGCGAGCAGCTTTTCGACCGCGAACGATTCGGCCGGCGCCTCGCTGGCGATCTCGGCGGCTGTGGCCTTTCCGTCGATGAGGCGGACGACGGACTCGGCGTCCGCGGTCAATCCGAAGGTTGCGAACTCGGCGTCGAAGTCGTGGGACCGCGCCAGGGGGACGTCGGCGCCGCCGAGATAGTGAAGAACGAGGCCGCGGTCGCGGGATCTCAGAAAGAGCTCGAGCACCAGGCGCGGAATCGCGAGCCGAAACTCGCCGGCCTCGGGCGGCGGCGTCGTCTCGAAAAGATAGTCCCCCTCGAGCCAGGTCAACAGGTCCGAGAGGACCTCGACCGCGCGAATCTTCTCGCCCCACCGCCACTCGCGCTTGGTGAGGATGCCGGCCTGCATCGCCGCCTGTGCGCGATCTCCTTCTTCCGGCGTCGCGAGGCGCTCGAGCGTCGCCGCGTCGAGCTTTCCCGCGCGGAACAGGATCGATGCGGTCTCGAAGCGAGGATCCGACGAGGAGACGCCGACGATCTCTCCGGCGACGAGCTGAAAGCCGGCCGACGCGCCGGGCCGAAGGAAATGCAGCGACCCGCTCTGTGCTTCGCGCCAGAAGGTCACGATACCGGCGAGGAGATCCATGCTCCGGATCTCGCCTTCGGCCTCGAACGCGGTTCTCATGCGGAGCGAGCGCTCTGACGGCCGAGGTATTCGACGACGGCCCGGGCCGTCGAGGGGCCGACCGCGGCCTCGATCTCGCGGGGGTCGGCTCCCTTGAGCCCCTTGACCGATCCGAACCGCCGCAGGAGCGTGCGCGCGCGCACGGGGCCGACACCGGGTATCTCGGTCAAGCCCGTCTGACGCATTCGCTTGCCGCGCCGCCGGCGATGGCGCGAGACGGCGAACCGGTGCGCCTCGTCTCGCACCCGCTGGACGAGCTGGAGGGCGGGATCCTTGCGCGAGAGACGGACGGGCTCGGGCCGATCCGCCAGCCAGATCTCCTCTTCTCTCTTCGCGAGGCCGACAACCGGCAGCTCCACACCCAGCCGGTCCAGAGCGGTGAGCGCGGCCTGCAACTGCCCCCGTCCCCCGTCGACCAAAACGAGATCGGGCCTGGACCCTCCTTCGTCCCGGACACGCCGGTACCGGCGCTCGACGGCCTCCGCCATACTGCGGAAGTCGTCCGGTTGAAGGAGATCCTGCGATGTGATGTTGAAGAGGCGGTAGTCGGACTTCTTGGGCCTGCCGTCTTCGAATACCACGAGCGATGCGACGCTGTCGGTGCCCTGAAGGTGCGAGATATCGAACGCCTCGATGCGATGCGGCGGAAGGCCCATCCCGATCGCGCGAGCCAGCCTCTCGACCGCCACGGCCTCGTCCCCGCCGGTGCGCCGGAAGCGGACCCGGTGCCGCTCGCGCGCGTTGACCTCCGCTAAGCGAAGGCGGTCGGCGGCCGCCCCGCGCTGGGGGACTCTCACGGTGACTTTCGTGCCGCGCCGCGCGGAGAGAAAGTCTTCGAGGAGCCCGGCATCGGCAATCGCGACCGGCAGGTGGACCTCGGCGGGCAGAAACGGATTCGCGTCATAGAACTGGGGCAGGAAGGCCTCGAGGAACACGCGGGGCTGGATCTCCTGCGATTTCTCGAAGAAGAATTCGCGGCGGTCCTGCAGAACGCCTCCGCGGACGACGAGGACGCAAACGGCAACGTCCTGTCCGGATTCGAAGAACCCGAAGACGTCCACGTTCTCCCCCTTGAGCGACTGAACCACCTGTCGCTCCGCCACGTCGCGCACGGTCCGCAGCGCGTCGCGGTACGCGCCGGCCATCTCGAAATTCTCGGCCTCGGCGGCGGCGACCATCTTCTTCTCGAGCCGCTGTTGAAGCTCGTGGCTGCGTCCCTCGAGGAAGAGCAGGACGTCGGCCACCGCCTCGGCATAGGCCTCTCGGGTCGTCAGGCCGGCGACGCAGGGTCCCAGACAGGCATGGAG
Source organism: Thermoanaerobaculia bacterium (assembly GCA_036505535.1). GTDB lineage: Bacteria > Acidobacteriota > Thermoanaerobaculia > UBA5066 > Gp7-AA6 > DAHUXD01. Next base: position 38,934 of record DASXTI010000062.1, on the reverse strand, counting down.
GTCGTAATAGAGACAGGGACGAGGCAGCTTCCCGTCGATCTCCAGGGTGCACGTGCGGATCTGGAAGTGGCGCGTGATCATGTGCATGATGCGGCGTGCCAGACCTCCCCAGAACGGGCCGAAGTAGGAGTGTCCGTCCTCGGAGACCCGCCGCGTCACCAGCGCCCGCGGCCAGGGCTCGCCCGTCGTGATCTTGATGTATGGATAGGTCTTGTCGTCACGAAGGCACACGTTGTAACGGGGACGGTGCTTCTTGATGAGCGTGTTCTCCAGCAGCAACGCCTCCAGCTCGGTGTTCGTGACGATGCTCTCGATGTCCCGGAAGGAGTCGAGCAGCGCCGAGGTCTTGGCGTCCTCCGCCCCTCCGATGAAGTAGGAGGCGACGCGCTTCTTCAGCGAGCGGGCTTTCCCGACGTAGAGAAGCTTCCCTTTCTCGCCTCGAAACAGATAGACGCCCGGGGAATCGGGCAGGTTTTCGGGAGCGCGTTGCTCGCTCACAAAATCAGTTTAACTCGAATCGGGAGAAGGGCTTTCTGCGTTGGTATGATGGCGCCGTGCCGATGTATGAGTGCCCGTACTGTTACACCCCGGTCGAGCCGGGCACGCCGGTGTGTCCCAAGTGCGGACGGGAGCTCGAGCGGTGGCAGACCGGCTTCTATACGCGACAGCGGCCTCTGGCGGCAAGGTCCCGTACCGCCGTCTGGGCGGCGGCGCTGGCGGCCCTTCTGCTCGTCCTCGCGGGATTCGCATACTCCTGTCACTGGCTATGAGGCACCGCGCTCAAATCCTCGTTTGTCTGGGCGTTTTGGCCGCGGCCTCGGCCCGAGCGCAACTAGTGCCTCTGGCGCGGTGCAACGCGGCGATCCCCTGCTCGATCCCCTTCGGCCTCCGACCGGCCGACGCGGTTACCCTTTCCCCCTATGCGCGCACGGGAGCCGGCAACGCCGCATTCTCCGTCAGCGCCGGCGTGGAAGAGGGGCTCAAGCCCCGAGTCGACACGCCTCCCGTGTCGGAAGATCCCTCCGACAGAGCGGCGCGGCTGTTCGTCAAGCGCAATCCGCCGCCGCGACCCAAGGCGACGCCGGGAACGAAGTAGTCGGTAGTTGGTAGTTGGTAGTGGGAGCCGGTGGAACATATTAGCAATTACTAATATATTCTGAGACTACTGACCACCGACTACCGACTAACTCCGAAAGATCTCCAGCTCCCTCAACCCCCGGATCTCGTCCCGCAGCTGTGCCGCTCGCTCGAAGTCCAGGCTCTTCGCCGCCGACTTCATCTGCTTCTCCAAGTCGGCGATCCGCATGCGCAGCGACTCCGCGTCGGGAAGGTCGGGGCGCGAGGGCTTCATCGGCACTTCGTAGTAGTCGAGGTTCGACATGCGGACCAGGGGAGAGTTGACCTGCTTGACGATCGACGCCGGCACGATTCCGTGCTCGGTGTTGTATGCCTCCTGGATTCCGCGCCGCCGCGAGGTCTCCTCGATCGCCCGCCGCATCGAGTCCGTCGTCGCATCCGCATAGAACAGGACGCGGCCGCGCACGTTTCGGGCGGCGCGGCCCGCCGTCTGGATCAGCGAAGTCTCGCTCCGCAGAAAGCCCTCCTTGTCGGCGTCCAGGATCGCCACGACCGCGACCTCGGGCAGATCGAGCCCCTCGCGCAGCAGATTGATGCCGATCAAGCAGTCGAAGACGCCGCGTCGGAAATCAGAAAGGATGGCGACGCGGTCGAGCGTCTCGATATCGGAATGAAGGTAGCGGCAGCGCACGCCGACCTCGGCGAAGTAATTCGTCAGCTCCTCGGCCATCCGCTTGGTGAGGGTCGTGACCAGCACGCGCTCGCCGCTGGCGGCGGCCTCTCGGACGACTCCCAGCAGGTCATCCACCTGCCCCTTCACGGGACGGACCTCGATGACCGGATCGACGAGCCCCGTCGGGCGGATGACCTGCTCGACGATCTCGCCGCCGGCCCGCTCGAGCTCCTCGGCGGCCGGTGTCGCGCTGACGGCGATGACCTGGTGGACCCGCTGCCGGAACTCCTCGTAGGTCAGCGGCCGGTTGTCTAAGGCCGACGGCAGCCGGAATCCGTAGTCGACCAGAATCTGCTTGCGGGATCGGTCGCCGTGATACATCCCCCGCACCTGCGGCAGCGTCACGTGGGACTCGTCGACGACGACCAGGAAGTCCTTCGCAAAATAGTCGAGGAGCGTGGGGGGCGGCTCCCCCGCGCGCCGGCCCGAAAGGTGGCGCGAATAGTTCTCGATTCCGTTGCAGTAGCCGAGCTCCTTCATCATCTCCAGATCGAACATCGTCCGCTGATGAAGCCGCTGCGCCTCCAGGAGCCTCCCCGCCTTCGTCAGCTCAGCCAGCCTCTCGTCGAGCTCGACGCGAATCGCTGCGATCGCGCGTTCCAGCGTTTCCCGAGGCGTGGCGTAGAAGGTGCGGGGATAGAGGGCCAGTCGATCGACACGCTGCAGCGGCGTCCCGCGCAGCGGATCGGTTCGCGTGATCTTCTCGATCTCGTCGCCGAAGAACTCCACTCGCACGGCGGTATCCTCGTACGCCGGCTGGATTTCGAGCACGTCCCCCCGCACCCGGAACGTTCCGCGAGTCAAGTCGAGGTTCGTCCTCTCGTACTGCATCTCGACGAGCTGGGCGAGCAGCGCGGGCATCCCGTCTCCGCCGCCGACCTCGAGGTAGGCGAGCATGTCGTAGTAGGAATCCGGGGAGCCGAGGCCGTAGATGCAGGAGACCGACGCGACCACGATGACGTCCCGCCGTTCGAAGAGGGCCTTCGATGCAGCCAGCCGCAGCTTGTCGATCTCGTCGTTGCGGGAGGTCTCCTTCTCGATGTAGGTGTCGGTCTGCGGAACGTAGGCTTCCGGCTGGTAGTAGTCGTAATAGGACACGAAGTACTCGACGGCGTTCTCTGGAAAGAACCCGCGGAACTCCTGATAGAGCTGCGCGGCCAGCGTCTTGTTGTGCGAGAGCACGAGCGCGGGCCGGTTGACCGCCTCGATGACTTTCGCGATCGTGAAGGTCTTTCCGGATCCCGTCACGCCGAGGAGGACCTGGTCTCCTCTCCCTTCCGTCAGGCCCGCCACGAGCTTCTCGATCGCCTGTGATTGATCTCCCTGGGGCGAGAAATCGGTAACGAGCCGAAAGCGTCCCGCCGCGCGCGCCTGCGCGTCCAGGTACGACGCGGGCTTGGAAGCCGTAGCGGGACCGGCGGGAGGTTTCTCTTTCGAGCCGGGACGGGGACTCACAGCGCGAGGCTCACAGAGAGAGGGCTTATAGCATAACGGCGCCGAAAGCCTCACAATTCGATCCGTGCGGAATGTTCGGCGCGCCATCGCTCTGATCGTGCCGCTGATTTTCGTGGCGTTTCTCGGCGGCGTCGCGGGCTCCTTCGCGACCAGCTTCGTGCGCGTGCCGCGAGTCTCGGAGCTGGCGACTTATCGGCCGGACATCATCACGCAGATCCTGGCCCGCGACGGCTCGACGATCGCCCGGTACGCCATCGAACGGAGAACGCTAGTGTCCCGGGCGGACATCCCCGCCGTGGTCCGCAACGCTCTGGTGGCGACGGAGGACAAGAATTTCTTCGGCCATGGCGGGGTGGACGTGCGGCGGACCCTTTCGGCGCTCGTCGCCAACCTTCAGCAAGGAGGCTATGCACAGGGCGGATCGACGCTGACCCAGCAGCTCGCCCGGGCGATCTTCCTTTCCCCGCAGAAGACGATCTCCCGCAAGGTCAACGAGGCCCTGGTGGCCTTCGAGATCGAGCGGCGCTACTCGAAGGACCAGATTCTCACCATGTACGCCAACGAGATCTACCTCGGGCACGGCAACTACGGCGTCGAAGCCGCCTGCCGCTACTACTTCGGCAAGAGCGTCAAGGACGTGACGTTGGCCGAGGCGGCGTTGCTGGCGGGAATCGTCCAGCGGCCGGAGGATCAGTCTCCGTTTCGCAACCCTCCCCTGGCGCGAGCGCGGCGGTCGACGGCGCTTCGCCGAATGCGCACCGAGGGATACATCACCGAGGGCGAGCAGCGCGCCGCCGACGCGGAACCGCTTCCCGCCTCCCCGTCGCTTCCCGAGTCGATCGTGGGACCTTACTTCTGCGAGGACATCCGGCAGTACCTCGAGAAGGCCTACGGCGAAAAGGATCTCTACCGGCGCGGTCTGCGCGTCGAGTCGACGCTCGATCCCGAGCTTCAAATCTGGTCGGAAGAGGCGCTCGGCTGGGGACTGCGCCAGATCGGGCGCCGCCACGGTTTCCAGAAGCCGCGCAACCTCCTTCGGGAGGGATACCGCTCCCTCGACTCCTATGTGGATCCTTCCTGGGAAGGGACGAACGTCGCCGAGGGAGCCACGCTGCGCGGGGTCGTCACGCGGGTGAGCGCCGCGGGCGCCGAGGTCCGCATCGGCAAGCAGTTCTTGGCTCTCGGAAACTCCGGGGTTGCCTGGACCGGATCCCCTGCCGCTTCGAAGATCCTGAAGGCCGGCGATCTGGTCACCGTTACCGCCCAGAAGGGAAAGGATGGCTCGCTGTCGCTCAATCTCGATCAGGATCCCCGCGAGCAGGGCGCCGTACTCATCCTCGAGAACGCGAGCGGCGCGGTCCGCGCGATGGCGGGAGGTTACGATTGGACGCAGTCGAAGTTCAACCGGGCCACGCAAGCCGTCCGGCAGGCCGGCTCGGCCTTCAAACCCTTCGTCTACTTGACCGCGCTCGAGCAGGGTTACACCGCCGCCGATACCGTATTCGACGGCCCTCTCTCGATCGTGATCGACGAGCGCCAGCCGCCCTACCGGCCGAGCAACTACGACGGGAAGTTTCACGGCATCGTCACGTTCCGGAAGGCGCTGGAGCATTCCTACAACATCCCCGCCGTCCGAGTCGCGCGGATGGTCGGCCTGCGCAACGTCATCGATACGGCGCACCGGATGGGCATTCGCCAGAACCTCGACGCGTATCCGTCGCTCGCGCTCGGCGCGTTCGAGGTCACTCTCTTCGAGATGACGTCGGCTTATTCCGTCTTCGCGAACCAGGGGCTCGCCTTCCCCCCCTACTCGATCGAGCGCATTACCGATTCCAATGGGGACACGCTCGAGCAGACGCATCCGGACGCGCGCGAGGTCGAGAGCCCCCAAACCGCCTTCCAGCTTCTGCAGATCCTCAAGGGCGTGACGCAACGCGGCACCGCGGCCTCGGCGGCGCGGCTGAAGCTGCCCATCGCGGGAAAGACCGGAACGACCAACGATTTCACCGACGCCTGGTTCATCGGCATGACGCCCCGCTACACCATCGGCGTCTGGGTGGGCAACGACATGAAGACCCAGACGATCGGCAAGGGCGCCGACGGCGCGCGCACGGCCCTACCCATCTGGATCCGGATTCTCGAGAAGATGAAAGAGCATGGCCGGATCGATCCGAAGGAAGACTTCGAGGCGCCCCCCAACATCGTATTCACGCCGGTCGACTACGAGACCGGATTGAAGGCCACGCCCGGCACGCCGCTTCCCGTGCTCGAGGCCTTCGTCAGCGGCTCGCAGCCGACCGAAGAATGGAGCCAGCGCTCCCACGAGATCTCGAAGCTGCCCTGGTCGCTTCAGCAGCCCTTTTACGTCCCGAAGAAGGGGGAAATCGCGGAGGACGCGACGGCTCCCCCGTCTGCCCCGACGCCCGGTAAGCCGTAAGCCGTCGGCAAGAGGCGGGCGGGCGGACTAAGACGCCGGGGGGCCTAGCGCCTCGACCTCCACCGTCAGCGTCGCGACGACGTCCCGGTGGAGCCGCACATGCACCGCGTGGGACCCGACACGCCGGATCGGTTCGGCCAGCTCGATCCGCCGGCGGTCGACTTCGATCCCTTTCGCCGAGAGGGCGTCCGCGATCTCGGAGGGAGTGACGGATCCGTAGAGCTGGCCCTCGTCTCCGGCCTTCTTGGCGACGACGACCGTCAGACCCTCCATCTTGCGGCTGACCTGCTCGGCCACTCCCCTTTCGTGGAACATCTTTTCGTCGTACTTCTTCTTGTCTTCCGAGAGCCGGCGCTGGTTGGCCTCGGTCGCTTCGTAGGCGAAGCCCTGGGGAAAGAGAAAATTGCGCGCGTAACCCGGCTTTACCGTCACCGTATCTCCGCGGTGCCCGAGCCCGCGGACGTCGTCGGCCAGAATGACTTTCATGACTTTTCGATTACCCCCTCGCCCCGCCGTCGGAAGTCGACATACCAGTCGAAGAGCCCCAGAAGCGCTACGCCCACGTTAATCGGAAAGTAGGCCGCCAGGGCATACAGACCAGCCCGGAGAATTCGGACCCGGAACCATTTCCGGAAGAAGTGGCAGATGATAGAGAGGCCCGCCACAAAAAACAAGGCCGATAACGGCAGCAACAGGTTGCCCGCCACCCGACGGCCCGTCCCCGAGAGGGCGCCCCATGCGGCGCCGACCGCGACGAAAACGCCCGCGGCTGCCGGTGGGAGCCGGAGAGACTCAAAGCGCGCGGCGTCCGCCGTCGGGTTGGGGCGGGCGCTGCGGGCTCCCGCGTAGAAGGCGATCGCGGCTCCGAAGATCCACAACGCCCCGAAGATCCCCCACACGTACTGTCGCGCGAACTCGCGGGTCGCCTGAAGTGTCGCTCGCACGCGCGCGACCGTCTCGGGATCCGCCCCAGAGCGGGAGGTGGACTCGATGGCCGCGGGAATGAGACGGTCGAACGTCGCCGCCACCTCCATCGCGGCCGAGGGCCCGGGCGCGCTCCAGGAAGCGGCGAACGCGGCGGCCAAGAAAGCCGAGCCGGCCAGACACAGCCCGAGGTAGCAGCGGGACGGATCGGCCGCCGCCCGGAGGAAGCCGACGCTCGCGGTCGGGAGCACGGTCGCGATGGCCGCGACGAAGGCGATCGGAATGGCTTCGGCCAGTCCGCCGCTCGCCCAGCCGAGCCCGAGAACGACCGCCACGGCGATCCCGCAAGCCAGAAGCGAAGCGACGAGACCTCTTCGATGGGCCAGACGCACCAGAGGCACCGCCGCGAGCGGCACTCCGAGGACCCCAAACAGCGGAACGACGAAGAGAGCGGAGAACGCCGCCGCCGCGAACAGCGCGGCCGACGGAACCTCGAACCGTCCCATGGTCGGCGGGGAAGGCCCATTGACGGCGTCCGGAAGGCTCATCCTGCGATGGACCGTTTCGGAAAACGGAAATCGGAAAACGGAGACCCGGACGAGATGCGTCCGCCGATCGTTTCCCGTCTCCCGTCTACCGTTTACCGTTTACCGGCCCGGCTCAGTCCGTCGCGTACGGCAGAAGCGCGATCGACCGGGCGCGTTTGATCGCCGTCTGGAGCTTACGCTGGTGGAGAGCGCAGGTGCCTGAAATGCGTCGCGGAAGAATCTTCCCGCGCTCGGGAATGAAGCCCTGAAGCAGCTTCACATCTTTCCAGTCGATGTACTCGAGCTTCTCCGCGCAGAACTTGCAGACCTTTCGCCGCCGGACGAAGAACTTCTTGCGCGGAGCACCCTTGCCCTCCCGCCCGGCCGCCGCACCGCGTCCGCCGGCGGAACGCCCCGATCCGCCCCCCATTCTCATGACTCGATGCTCCTTTGGGCCGCCGCGGACTCCGTCCCCGGCACGGCTTCTGCCGGCGGAGGTGCTGGCGGGCGAGGTGGCCGTTTCGCCGCCTTGACCCTCTGGCGTTCGGCCGACTTGGCAGCGCGCCGGAGCTCCTCATCCACCCGCACGGCCAGGTGCCGCAGCACCTGATCGGAGAGCCCCATCCGGCGCTCGGCCTCCGCGACGACCGTCGGCGCCGCCTCGACCTGCCAGTAGAGATAGTGGGCCTCGCGCTTGCGGAGAATCGGGAAGGCGAGTCTCCGTTTCCCCCATGACTCGTCCTTCACGAGGGTCGCCCCGCCGTCGGTCAAGATCTTCTTGTACTCGCCCGCGACTCTCGCCGCCTCTTCGTCGTTTAAGTCCGGAGTGACCAGGACGACGATGTCGTAAAGCCTCATCGGTTCCTCCTCATGGATGTCAATCCGGATCGAGGCCGTCCGGAGAGGAAGGTAAAACATTCGCCCGCCGCATCGCGGCGTCGATTCCTTGCGTCAGCCACACCCGCAGGGCCTCCACGGCCCGCTCCACGCTCTGGTCGAACTGCTCCCTCTCGGCTTTGGCGAAGGGCTCGAGGACGTAGTCTCCGAGGTCCCGTTGCCGGGAGTACCACTCCCCGCGGATTCCGACGCGCAGGCGCGGGAACTCCGAGGTACCGAGGTGCGTGATGACCGAGCGAAGCCCCTTTTGTCCTCCCCCGGTCCCGCGCGCGCGCATGCGGAGGGATCCGAGCGGAAGATCGATGTCGTCCACCACGACACAGAGCTCCGATGGGTTGACGTCGTACTTCTGGCAAAGAGCAGAAACGGCCTCCCCCGAGGCATTCATGAACGTCTGCGGAAGGGCGAGGAGCACGGCGGCGTCCCCGACTCTTCCCCGGCCAACGCGCGAGTGCTGGTCGCGCGACCTGATTCGGATCCCCTCCTCTGCCGCGAAGCGTTCGACGACGCGGAATCCCGCGTTGTGCCGCGTTTCTCCATACTCGTCTCCCGGGTTCCCGAGGCCGACGATCGCACGCAGAGACCTACTTCTCCTTTTCTTTCTCCTTCTCCGGAATCTCTTCCTCCGAGGCCGCCTTCCCCTTCTTCAGGACTTCGGGCTCGGTCAACTCCGCGACGCCTTCCGCGGGGACGGCCGCGACCGGTTCCTCCTCGCGCGTCGGATGGGCGACGTGGACGACGACTTTCTCCGGGTTGTCGATGATGGTGGTGCCCTCGATCGCCGGGATCTCCGCAATACGAATCGCATCGCCGATCCCAAGCTCCGTCACGTCGACCGGAAGGTGGGCGGGGATGTTGGTCGGCAAACATTCGATCTCGATCTCGCGCGTCACCAGATCGAGGATTCCCCCCTCGGTCTTCACGCCTCGAGCCACGCCGACGACTTCCACGGGGACCTTGACCCGTATCTTCACGTCCATCAGCACGCGCACGAAGTCGATGTGCACGGGCTTGCGCGAGACCGGGTCCCGCTGCAGTTCCTTGATCATGGCGTGACGACTCTGGTCGGAGCCCGCGAGCTTGAGCAGGAAGACGGCATTCTCCCCGGCGCCCTGGCGAAAGAGGTCCGAAAGGGCCTTCCGATCCACCGAGATCGGAACGTTGGGCTTGCCGGCCCCGTAAACCACGGCCGGTATCCGCCCTTTCTGACGGGTGCGCCGCGCCTCGTTTTTCCCGGTCGTCGAGCGCTTCTCGACGGAGAGTTCGATCGTTTTCATGCTCTTCCCCGCGCGGGAGGCCGCGCAAAGAGGCGGATTCTACACAAAAAGCGAGGAAACGGAAGCCCCATCGTGGATGCGCTGGATGGCTTCGCCCAGCAGCGGGGCCACCGATAGGGCCCGAATTCGCCGGCAGCGGGCCATCGCCGCGTCGACCGGAATGGTGTTTGTCACGAGGAGGCTCTCGAGCCGGGACGCCTCGATCCGCTCGAGGGCCGGTCCGGAAAAGACGCCATGGACCGCCGCCGCATAGGTCCGCCGGGCTCCCTGACCGCGCAGGGCGGCTTCGGCCTGTACCAGCGTGCCCGCCGTATCGATGATGTCGTCCAAGATCAAGACGTCCTTGTCTTCGACCTCGCCGACGACGTTCAAGATCTCGGTCTCGTCTTTTCCGGTCCGGCGCTTATCGATCACGGCGAGGGAGGCTTCGAGACGCTTGGCGATCGCGCGCGCCCGCGTGAGGCCTCCGACGTCCGGCGAGACGATCACCAGGTCGTCGAGCTCCAGCTTGCGGATCGCGTCGAGGATCACCGGGGCCGCGAACAGATGATCCACGGGGATGTTGAAGAATCCCTGGATCTGGGCCGCATGCAGGTCCATGGTGAGAATTCGGTCCGCGCCGGAAGCCGTCAGCAGATCCGCCATCAGTTTGGCGGCGATCGGGACACGGGGTTTGTCCTTCTTGTCCTGCCGGGCATAGCCGAAGTACGGCAGGACGGCCGTGATCCGCGAAGCCGAGGAGCGGCGGAAGGCGTCGAGAAGGATCAAGAGCTCCATCACATGGTCATTGACCGGCGAGGAGGTCGGCTGCACGACGAAGACGTCTGCGCCGCGTACGTTTTCATCGATCTGGCAGTAGTCCTCGCCGTCGGAGAAGTTATAGAGCGTCAGCTTCCCGAGCGGAATCCCCAGGTAGGCGCAGATTTCCTGCGCCAGCGCCGGGTGCGCGCGCCCGGAGAAGACCTTCAGCTCGCCGTAGGAGAACTGGGTCGTCAAGCGGGCGGGATTCTATACGGAAGGCGGCAGGAGGTAGGCGAGGCAATTCTCCGAGCTCGTTCGCCTCACGGCTCTTGCGGCTTTGGCTGGGGCGCTAGGACTCGAACCTAGAAATGCCGGCTCCAAAGGCCGGTGCCTTACCAGTTTGGCGACGCCCCAATCGAGAGGATCTTAACCCGCGGCTTGCGTTCCCTGCGAGCCGCCCATGTCTCCCGGCGGCGGAGCAGGGCTTGCCGGCGCCGCGGATTTGACCTTCTCGTACTCCTCCAGAATCCGCTTCTCCATCCTTTCCCGGGTCTCGCGGTTCAGCGGGTGCGCGACGTCTTTGAATTCCCCGTTCTTCTTGCGCTTGGAAGGCATCGAAATGAAGAGCCCGTTGGGCCCCTGAATGACCTTGAGATCCGAGATCAGAAAGCAATCATCGAGGACGATCGAGACATAAGCCTTGAGTTTCTCTTCGGCGACCGGAAACACTTTCACCTGCGTGATGTTCATGAGATACCCCCCGTTGGATTGGTCCGATGTCGGTAATCCCGGCGTGTCAGCGTGTGGCAGCGGTAGAGTCGCGCCTCGGGATGGCGAGCCCGCAGCGTCTCTTCGGCCTCCGAGCCGGCGCCGTGGAGCACGATCGTGGCGCCGGAACCGCTGATGGCAAACTCGGGCGTGACCCCGGCGGCAGACTCGAGATAAGTCCGCATCCTAGGTTCCTTTTGTAGCACGGCGGGTGCCAGATCGTTGGGTCCCAGAAACACGCCGCCGTCGGCGACTTTCAGCCGGGTGGGGAGAGTGCCTCGTCCCGCGAAGGTGTTGTAGACCTCGGCCGTCGAGATCGAAAAGGGGGGGACCAAAAGCAGCAGATCGGCGGCGGGGCCGTCATCCAGGGATGTCACCTTCTCGCCTCGGCCCCTGACTTCGGCCTCTCCTCCGACGAGAAAGAAGGGGACATCGCTGCCGAGCATCACGGCGACCTCCGGCAACCAGGCCTCGGCGTCCCGCAAATTCCAGAAGCGCGCGAGGAGGCGTAGCGCGATGGCCGCGTCCGCGCTTCCGCCTCCGAGCCCTGCCCCGATCGGCACCTTCTTGTCCAGCCGGAGCCGCACGCGTGCGGGCACGCGAGCCCGTTGCGCGAGAAGCTCGGCCGCGCGCACGACGAGATTGCCGGAATCCGAGGGTACATCGGGATCGTCGCAGAAGAACTCGAGCTCGGAGGACGGCTCCGCGGTGAGCGTATCGGCCACACTGATCGAGACCATGCGAGACCAGATCTCGTGGTAACCGTCGGATCGCAGGCCTCCGACGCGGAGCTCTCGATTTATCTTGGCCGGTGCCAGCGCCATCAGGGTCATGGCGGAGAGGCGTCTCGCGACATCGGCTCGGCGGTGACGAGCCGAAGCGATAGGCTGCGGCCGGAACGTTGGTCGCGAAGGGCGATCCGCTCCGGCCAGGGTTCCGTTGCGCCGGAATAGAGGACGATCAAGTGTCCCGCGGCGCCGTCGATCTCGAGCGATCGGAGTCGCTTGCCAGCAACGTCGAGCACGGCTTCGACGCGCACGGATCCGGGCCACTTCAGCAGGAAGTCGTTTCCGTCGCGCCCGGCGACCGTGGGGGCCGATCCGGTCCAGACGCCGGCGAGCACGGAGCGGAGCGAATCGGGGTCGACGACGAACGCGCGATGGTCATCGCCGATCACGGTTCCGCCGCGGTACTCGGCGACCCGGGCGCCGAAGGGTCCCGTCAGCGAGGCCTTCTCGACCTTCCCTCCCGCGTACGTGACCGCGAGGGTGCCGGGGACCGCCGCGACGCCGCCGCGTCCCATCTTCGCGTCGTAGAGAAGCCGCGAGGAAGCGAGCGCCGCGGCCCGATCCCGCACCCCGCTCCAGGCGGTGAGAGCCTCCCGGAGGCTTTCGTCGCTGACCGGGATGAAGGTGCGCGCCGCGCGTCCGCCCGCGCAGGCGGCGAGGACCAGAAGCGAGAAGAGAAGAAGAACTCGAAGTAAGGAGCGCGCGCTCAACGTTGCGTGACGGGAGATCGAGCTCGCTGGAGCTTCTCGCGAACACGGCCGGGGTCCTCAGGCTTCAGTTGCAGCGCCTTCTCCCAGTGCCGGATGGCTGCGTCGACGTTGCCGAGCTTCATCTCGAGGTCTCCCAGGTGCTCCTCGATCGTGGGGTCGCCGGGCTCGCGGCGGTACGCCTCCCGCAGGTTCTTCTCGGCCCCCTCCATGCGGCCCAGCCGGAAATAGGCCCATCCGAGAGAGTCTAAGTACGCGGCATTGCGAGGCTCGCGGGCCACGGCCTTCTCCAGCATCTCCCGCGCGCGCTCGAGCTGCACCCCTTGATCGGCCCACATGTAGCCGAGGTAATTCTGCGTCGCCGCGTCGTTGGGGCGAACCTCGAGGATTCGGAGGAAAACCCTTTCGGCCTCGGCGGGCGAACCGCCGCGCTCCTGGCTCGATCCGAGGCGGAAGAGGGCTTCCGTGCTTTCGGGGAACTTGCGCGAAGCTTCGCGCGCGATCCGCACCGCCGCGTCGTAACGCTTCAGACGCGCGTACGCGTCGGCCGCCGCCATCATCTTTTCGAGGTCTCCCGAGTTTGCGAACTCCTCCAACTTTGCCTCCGCGGCCTTCGGGTCCCCGGCGCGGAACTGAAACTCGGCGACGGCGGCCGCCCACTCGGGCTCCTTGGCGTCCGCGGCGGCGAGGGCCTTGGCGCGCGCCAGACCGTCGGCGAAATCCTCGGCGTCGCGGTCCGACGCCAGCAGAATGCGGGCCGCGCGCGCATGGACCGGCGTTCCCGAGGCCGCGATTGGGCCGAGAACCCGGCGCGCCTCGCTCCAGTCCTTCTGCAGATAGGCGATGAAGCCGAGCTCGACGGTGGCCGCCGACTTCTGCTCGGCTTTGTGAGGGTCCTCGCCGGCGGTGCGGATCATCTCCTTGTACATCGACTTCGCCTCGTCCAAACGGCGCTCGCGGGTCAGCTCCGAGGCCAGGGCGCGTTGCGTGGCGGGATCGTCCGGGTCGGCTTCGATCAAGGCGCGCAGGATCTTTTCGCCCTCCGCGATGTTGCCGCGCTCGAAGAGCACCGTCGCGAGCAGACGCTTACCGGGACGGTTCTCCGGGCGCTTCGCGACCAGCTCCCGGGCTCTTTGCTCGGCTTCGGGAAAACGGCCGGCCCGCGCGAGATCGAGGATGATCCTTTCCCCGACGGCCGCGTTCTCCGGATCGTTGGTCTTCAACTTCTCGAGAAGTTCGAGGGCGCCCTCGAGCTTGTCTTCCTCCTCGTAGAGGTCGATCAAGGCCGCCGCGATTTCGCGATCCGCCGGGTCCGCTTCGTGCAGGGAGCGGTAGATGGCCTCGGCCTCCTTCTTACGGCCGCTCTTGGCCTTCGCGTCGGCGGACAAGCGCTGGATCGCCGGCTGCCCCTGCAGCTCCGGCAGGTCGTCGAGGACCGCAGCGGCCTCGGCTGCACGATCCGCCGCGAGCAACGCGCGCGCCAGGCTGACCGCCGTCGCCGCGTCCGACGGCGCTAAGCGCCGCGCCGCAGAAAGCTGCTCGATTGCGGCAGTGAGACGAGACGGGTCCTTCTCGGCAGCGGCGAGCTCGAGCGCTCCGAGCAGACGCCGGGCCTCGGCCAGGTTGGGATCCAGGCGAACGGCGGCTCGCGCCTCGGCCGCCGCCTCGTCGCCGACGTTCAAGTCCCGCAGCAGTTGCGCGTACTCGAGATGCACAACCGGATCCGACGGCATCGTCTTCAGAACTTTTCGGTAGAGCGCGAGGGCCTCCTGATACCGTCCGTCGGCCACGGCGGCTCGAGCCGCGAGAAAGGCCTTCCGACTCTCGCGCAACTCGTCTCCCGCGAGCGCGGGAGAAGCGAGGGCTATGCTCAGCAGCAGGGCCGCCGGTCTCAGCGTCACCGCGGCAATGTAGCACGTTCGTCGCGGCGCGCGTGTCTTCCACCGGCGCGATCCGGCGGTATGCTGTGAGTCTTCGCCGAGCCGCTGTCGCTCCGGCGCGAAGGAGGGTCGATGGCGTGGTCCGTGTGGCTCCTGCTGGCTCTGGCCGCGACTCCCGCGGCCGGCGGCGGGATTGCCTGGAAGTCCGGCTTCGGCGAGGCCCCTCTCTGGAACGACGGCAACGCGGAGGTCTCGGTATACGAGGCGAGAGACATCAAATATGAGATCCCTCGCGCTTCCAGAGCGATCCTGATCGTCGTCGCCGAGGATCTCCTTCCCGATAAGCTCGTCAAGGCGGATGACCCGGCCCGGGCGGCCAAGACGGTTCGCGTGCTCAAGCTCAATCACGTGCGTTCCATTCCGACCGGCGTCTACGTCTACCAGCAGATGATGTCCGCATTCTTGACCGTCGGCCGGCTCGATCCGGTCAAGTTGAGCGTCGCCAGCCTCGAGTGGTGCGGGAACACCTTCGCCGAGTGGCGATCGGATCGCGCCGCGTTGTCGTTCCGCTCCTACTTCGAGACCCCCGCGGACGCCGACGTGCCGCTTGCGGCCCGCGGTGCCGTCTTCTACGACTCCCTGCCGCTGAAACTGCGCGGTCTCGACTTCGAGCGGACGCGCGAGGGCCGACTGCGAATCATCGAGTCCGTCTTCTCGTCGCACCCGCGGCCTCCCTCCGTGGAAGAGGCGCGGCTTTTCCTCTCCCGCACCAGTGATTCATCCCGCCTCTACCGAGTGACGGTCGAACGGAATGAGAAGCGGGACGTCTTCGACTTCGAAACCGGATTTCCGCACCGGTTGGTCCGGTGGGAGCGCAGCGACGGCGGCTCACTCCGGCTCACGGGCTCTCGGCGCCTGCGCTATTGGGAGAAGAACGCTCCGGGCGATGAACGTCTCCTTTCGTCGTCCGCGACGCGATAATCGGAGCGTTCATGCCTCGAATCGGCGCCCTCTTAGTCAGAGCCGGTGTGGTCACCGAGGAAAGCGTAAATCGCGCGCTCAGTGTGCAGGGTTTTGCCGGCGGCCGCCTCGGGACGCTGCTGCTCGAGCGGGGCTCCGTCTCGGAGGACGAGGTCGGGAAGGCCCTGGCGGAACAGCACGGATGCGAATACATCCCGTGGCGTGTTCTGGGTTCGGTCTCCCCCGCGGTGACGGCGGCGCTGCCGGCCAAATTCGCGATCCGTCACTCCGCCGTGCCCGTGGAGCTCGGCGAAGGCTACACCCGCATCGCGCTGCGGGATCCCGCGAACCTTCGAATCCTCGATGAGCTCTTCTTCGTTACCGGGAAGAAGATCATCCCCGCCGCCGCCCCCGAGGTTCGTCTCTACCAGGCTCTCGAGAAATACTACGGCGAGCGCCGGACCCCGCGTTTCGCGATCCTCGCCGAGAAGCTTTCCCGCCCCGTCATCTCGCCGGTCATCAAGAAACCGTTGCCGCCGCCGCCCGATTTCTCGGTGACCCCGATGACGCTGCCGGGACAATCGCGGTCCATGGAAGAGTCCGACCCGGCATCGATCGCGCAGAGCTGGAAGATCCCCGACGCGCCAACGGTCGGCTGGGGAGGTCTTCCGCCTGCGCCGGAGACCGAGGAAAGCGAGCCCGAGTCGATTCCATGGGAGGAAATGCCGGCGCCGACCTGGCCGACGCCATCGAGCGAACCGCCGCGCGGGACGCTAGGCCGGGGGGTTCCCCCGCCGAAGACGGCGCCTCCGCGGCCGGAGCCGGCGCCGCGAACCGCCCCCGTTCCCACCTCTCCCCCGGCGGCGGACTTCTCCGATATCCGCGCCGCGCGCAGTCGCGATGAAGTCTTCGATGCGGCGCTTCGCGCACTCGCGCGGCGCTTTCGCACGAGCGCCATCTTTGCGGCCAAACGGGAGAATGTCGTCGGCTGGGCCGTCGCGGGCGAAGGAGTCAACCCATCGGCGTTGCGTTCTCTCGACATCCCGTGGACCGAGCCGTCGCTTTTCTTGAATGTTCGTATGAGCCGGTCCTTCTATCTGGGCCCGTTGCCGCCGCTCCCCCGCCACCGGGAGCTGGCGGCGGCGCTGGGCGGTTGGCCCGCGGAATGTCTGCTTCAGCCCGTCGTGATTCGGGACAAAGTCGTGGCGTTCGCGTACGCCGAGTGCGCCTCCGCGCACGGCGCGACTCCTACCGATCTGGCCTACACCCGAGAGCTCGCCGCCGCCGCGGCGGCCGCCCTCGCCGCTTCCATCCGATTGAAGAAGAAGCAGGTTATATAATCTCGTCCAATCCCGGAGGAGCCATGATCAAAGCCGACATCGTGGACCGCGTGGTGGATCTCGCCCAAATCCCCCGCGCCAAGGCCGCGACGGCCGTCGAGACGGTCATCGAAGCCATGCGCTCCGCGCTGGGAGCCGGAGACCGGATCGAATTGCGCGGCTTCGGCGTCTTTCAGGTAAAGCGCCGCAAGCGAGGCATCGGCCGAAACCCGAAGACGGGAGTCGAGGTGTCGATCCCTCCGGGAAACACGATTCGTTTCAAGCCGGGCAAAGACCTGCGCGATCTTCCGTAACTCGTAAGCGGGTAGGCGTGTCGAGTCTTTCGGCGGAGGAGACGCCAGCGCAGAAGAGATCGAAGCCGCGCCGTATGGATCATCCGGTCTGGACGTAGAATAAGACATGCCGCGCATCGGCGAGCTGCTGATAGCCGAGGGCGTCCTCTCGGAAGTCGCGGTTCAAAGTGCGCTCGGTTTTCAACGCCATACCGGCGAGCCGTTCCGCCTCGGAACGATCCTGCTCGACCGCGCCCTGCTCTCCGAGGAGAGTCTTCTCAAGGCGCTCTCCGCGCTCCACCGCTGCGACTACGTCACCTGGCCGGAGATCTTGAAGACCTCGCCCCACGTCGTGCGCCTCCTGCCCGAGCGAACGGCCGTGCGTCTGGCGGCCATCGCCTACGCGCTCGAGGGCCGCGGCTTGAGAGTGGCCTTCAAGAATCCGTCGAATCTCGCGGCGGTCGACGAGGTCTCGGCGGTCACGAACCGGCCCATCATACCGGCCGTGATCTCCGAAGTGCGATTGCTGCAGGCTCTCCATCTCTTTTACGGACGGCCGATTCCGATCGAGTTTCGCAGCGTCCTGCTGAAGCTCGAGCGCAATGAGGAACGCCGCCTCTATCGGACACGCACGACGATTCCAAGCCTCTCCGGCCGGTTCGTCAATCCTCGTCCCGGCACGGCGACCCGCGAAAAGGCGCGCGAGATCCCGATCGCTGTCGGCGGACGACTCTCCGAAACGAGGCCTCCGGCCACTTATGCGGCGCCGTTTGCGTCGGCCGAGCTTCCGCAGGGGGAGCTCGCCGACAGCGTGGACCTCCTTCCCGACTTTTCCCCGCCGCGGCCGATCACGCCCGAAGAGTTCGCCGAGCGAATGTGGAAGACCGAGGCGATCGCCGAAGAGCCGGACGACCGCGACGTCAAGACGATGTGGTCCCCGCCTTCCGCTCCGGCGCATCCGATGCCCGAGCGCACTCCCGCGCGCGATCGAATCGCCGAGGCGGTCGTCGAAGCGCTCGCCCAGCGGTTTCCGCGCGTCCTCGTCTTCGTCTCGACACAGGAGGGGGTCCAGGGTTGGACGGGGCGCGGCGGCGGCCTCGCCCGCGATCGCATCGCGAGCATAAGCATTCCATGGGGGGAGCCGTCGATTTTCGCCTTCGTCAAGCTGTCGGGCATGCCGCACCGCGGCCCGCTCTCACGTATCCTGATTCCGCCGTCGCTCGCCGAAATCCTCGGGCCAAAGGCCGCCGCGGGGTGCGTGGTCGTCCCGGTCCGAATCAAGGACCGCCTCGTCGCCTTCCTCTACGCCGATCGGCTGGGCGCGCCGCTTTCGGAGGAGGACTTGCGGAGCCTCGAGATCAGCTCGAACTCGCTCGGAAGCTCACTCGCGCGGCTCCTCCTCGAGCTGCGCAAAGCTGTTTCGGCGGGATAATTCGGCGCGGCCGTCGTTCTCGGCAGTCTTCGCGCCGGCCGCGCGTGAGACACCTGCCATGAGCAGCGGCACGCCGGTCGACCCGTTCGCGGAGTCGACGCCAAAGACGCCGGCCCGCCGGCGCCTCCTGGAGCATCCGATCTTCCATCTTGCGCTGCTGGCTTCGACGTTCGTCACGACGACGCTCGCGGGAGGCGCGGCTTTCACGGCCGGCGGCGGGCCGCTGCGCGGAGGCCGCTTCTCGGACGGATTCGCGTTCTCCCTTCCGCTTCTGCTCATTCTGGGCATCCACGAGCTCGGCCACTACGCGATGTGCCGGCACTACGGGCTCGCGGCGACCCTCCCCTACTTTCTTCCCTCTCCGTTCATCAACCTGATCGGAACCTTCGGCGCGCTCATCCGCATCAAGGAGCCGATCCGCCAAAAACGCGTTCTACTCGACGTCGGCGCCGCGGGCCCCCTGGCAGGATTCGTGGCCGCGCTTCCATTCCTCTTCTACGGCGTCGCGCATCCTCGGCCGACCTCCACGCCGCTTCAATCCGGCACGATCCTCTTCGACTACCCTCTGATCGTCCGGCTCGCGCAGAGATGGACCCACGTCGCTCCTTACACGAGCGCGGCGGTGCACGAGCATCCGACCTTCATGGCAGCCTGGTTCGGGCTCTTCGTGACGTGCCTCAATCTGCTGCCTCTCGGGCAACTCGACGGCGGTCACGTTCTGCGCGCGGCCGCCGGCAGACGTCAGCCCATGGTCTCGGCCGTCGTCCTGGCGCTGGCCGTCGTGGCTGGAATCCTCGGATCGGCGGTCTGGGCCGTGTTCGCTGTGGTTGTCGTCGCCATCATGGGGATCGCCCACCCGCCGGTCGAAGACGACGATCGCGCGCTCGATTTCTCACGGCAGCTCGTGGCGCTCCTCTGCATCGGAGTGTTTCTCCTCTGCTTCTCGCTCGCGCCGATCCGGACGACGTAGCTCGCCGCACAGATATATAAGTAACTGCTTATATAACTGATATGAGCCTGTCCTGATCGCGCTTCGCGGGAATCATCTCGGCGGCAGGTCCAGCAGAAAAGTCGCCGGCCCTTCGTTGACGAGCGAGACGTCCATGGTCGCGCCGAAGATCCCGGTCGAGACCGTCAGGCCCTGGGCGCGCAGGGCGGCGACGAAGTGTTCGAAGAGTGGCTCGGCGGCGGAGGGGCGCAGGGCGCGCTCGAAGCCGGGACGGCGCCCCCGTGACAGGTCGGCGGCCAGCGTGAACTGCGGGACGACCAGCACCGAGCCCGCCACCTCGGCAAGGCCGAGATTCATTTTCCCCGCGCCATCCTCGAACACACGCAGGACCGCCACCTTTCGGGCGGCCTCCTCGGCGATCTCCGCGTCGTCGCCGACCTCGGCGCCGAGAAGAACGAGAAAGCCGCGGCCGATCTCGCCGACGATTCTGCCTTCCACGCGGACATCGGCTCGCCGCACGCGCTGGACGACGAGCTTCACGGCTTCCCCCGCCGCGCCACGCGCCGCAGCTCCGCCGGCTCCGGCGCGCCGAGCAGGTGCGCCGCGAACCAATAGAAGAGCGTGGCGCCTCCGATGAGAATCGCGAGGATGCCGGCGCCCTTCCAGCCCGAAAGGCTCTCGGCGGCGAGGCTTCGAAGCGCCAGCCCCAGAAGGCCGCCCATCAGCGCCGCGGCCACCACCATCCGGAGGAGCGATCGGGCGATCTCACGCCCGCGCATCCGCCCCTCCCGCCGACGCAGCGACCCGATCAGAATCGCGACGTTCGCCCCGGCCGCGGCGGAAGCCGCGAGACCGATCCCGGGCAGCCCCATCGGCTGAGTCAGCACGAGGCAGAGGAGGAGAAAAACGCCCGCATCGGCGAAGGCCGCGAGAACGGGCGTCGTCGTGTTCTTCAGCGCGTAGAAGGCGGGCACGATCACGCGGACGCCGGCGAAGAAAAAGAGTCCCAGGGAAAGCGTCGCGAGAACGGCGGCGGTGGCCCGGGTATCGTCCGCGTCGAAGCGGCCACCCTCGAAGAGCACGCGCACGATCGGCGTCTTGAGGACGATGAGACCAACGCTGGCCGGGACCGTCACGAAGGCGATCAACCGGAGGGCAAACGCCAGATTCTCCTTGAAGGGGCCGCGGTCGGTCCCGAGCGCCTGGCGGGAGAGCAAGGGCAGAATCGCCGTCGCGACGGAGACCGCGAAGCCGCCGAGCACCAGCTCTTTGAGCCGGTTGGCATAATAGAGGTGGGAGACGCCCGCGTTGCCGAGGCCTGCGGCGAAGCGGGTGGAGACCACGGTGTTGACGGTATTGATTCCGTAGGCGAAGAGTCGCGGCGTCATGAGCAGCAGCACCGACCGCACAGCCGGATCCCTCCACCCCAGCGCGGGCTTACCCACGGCCGCGAGCCGTCGAAGCTGCGGGACCTGGATCAGGATCTGAAGCAACCCTCCGGCCAGGACGCCCGCCGCCAGGCCGTAGGTCGGCTCGGACAAGCGCGGCGAGACGAAGAGCGCCGCGAAGATCACGGCCACGTTCAGAAAGATCGGCGCCGCGGCCGGCGCGGCAAACCGGCGATGGGCGTTCAGGATCGCCTGGCAAAGAGCGGCGAGGGAGACCAGAAAGATGTACGGGAAGATCCAGCGATTGAGGACGACCGTGAGCTCGAACTTTCCGGCGGTCTGCCGAAACTGTCCCGCCAGAAGCTCCACGAGCCACGGGGAGAGAAGGATCCCGGCGACCGTGATCGCCGCGAGAATCAGCGCGAACGTCGCCGCCACGCGCCCGACGAAGGCTCTGGCCTGCTCCTGCGTCCGGTCGGCGGACACCTGCGCGTAGACCGGAATCACGGCCGACGACATCGCGCCCTCGCCGATGATCTCGCGCAGCATGTTCGGAATACGGAAGGCGACGAAGAAGGCATCCGTGCGCATCCCAGCTCCGAGCGTCGCGGCAATGACCTTGTCGCGCAGGTATCCCGTCAGGCGGGATACCAGAGTCAGGGGGGTGATCGTCGAGGCGGAGCGGACCAAGTGCCCGCGAGCCGCGTCGATGTCATTTTCGGACATGCGGTGGCCCGATTCTAGCCCGCCTCGTTTACGGCCGGTGCCCAACCGCCGCTTCCGTCGACTCGGACATCATCTGTCCGCCGGAAAGTGGAATATCGTCTCAGCACCTGAAAGGAGGAGGAATACATGGCCAGCGTCAACAAGGTGATTCTGATCGGGAATCTCGGCAAGGACCCGGAGATCCGCACGACCCCGCAGGGAACGTCTCTCGCGCGCTTCTCGCTCGCGACGACGTCGACCTGGAAGGACGCCTCCGGCGCGCGTCAGGAACGCACGGAATGGCACGACATCGTGGCCTGGGAGAAGCTCGCGCAGATCTGCGGCGAATATCTCCACAAGGGAAAGATGGTGTACGTCGAGGGCAGCCTCCAGACACGCAGCTGGGAGGACCAGAACGGTCAGAAGCGCTACAAGACCGAGATCAAGGCCTCCAACGTCGTGATGCTCTCGCGGCGCGAGGATGGCGCGCGAGCGAGCGGCGCCCGCGAGGTGGCGGAGACTCCCGAGCCGGCCGCATCGGGAACCTACGACGACGACGTGCCGTTCTGAGGAGAGGACGCTGCCGGGCGCAACGGCTTCAACCCTCGCTGAGCGACCGAAGCTCCGCTCTCAGAGCAGCGAGGGACGGACCCGGCTCGCCCGCCGTTCGGCGGAGATCCTCGAGGTGCTGCGCGTAGCCCTCCAGCCGCTCGGCGGCTTCCGCGCGGCGGTCCACCGGAACGGATCGCTCGACCTCCTCGACGCAGGCGGGATAGACATCGATCTGCTTGCAGACGAAGAGCAGGTCGCATCCGGCTCGGGCCGCCGCCGCGGCGCGTTCGGGGAGGCTTCCGAACCTATCGAGCGCTCCCATTTCGAGATCGTCGGAAAAGGCAGCCCCGTCGAAGTCCAGACGGTCTCGCAGGATCACGGTTGCAGTCTCGTAAGAAAGCGAGGCCGGAGCGCCGTCGGGGCCCGCGGCGTGCGAGACCATCACGGCGCGGGCCTTGCCCATGAGCGCGTCGAAGGGAACCAGGTCGAAAGCCTCCCGATGCGGGTCTGGGTCGATGACGGGGAGGGCTTTGTGGCTGTCCAGGCGCGCACGCCCCAGACCCGGAAAGTGCTTGAGGCAGCCGCCGACCCCCTGGCTGTGCAAGCCGTCGAGAAAATCCCCCGCCGCTCGCGTCACGACGGCGGGATCGTCGGACGCAGAGCGCTCGCCCAAGACGAGCTCTCCGGCTCCTGCCACCGCCAGATCTACCACCGGCGCCAGATCCACGTCGAACCCGAGCCGTGCGAGGGCGGCCCCCGCCACCGCGCCGGCACGCCGCGCCACACCGGCGGCGGCCGCCCGTCGAAAGGAGGGAGCCGGGGCGAGGAGGTCCCGCAGCCGGTCGACCGGACCCCCCTCCTGATCCAGGAAGAGGTGACCGATGCCGAGCTCTTTCAGGCTCGAGGACAGAGCTCCCAGTTGCTCGACCGTTTCGATGTTGCGGCGAAAGAGAATCACGCCCCACGGCGGGCGGGCGGCCAGGATCGTTCGCTCGGAGTCCGTCAGCGCGGGACCACCGATGCCCACTCCGAAGAGCTTCGAGCTCACTTTCCCTTCAACCTCGATTGCAGCGCCGCGAGCAGGGAGAGCGCCGCCAGAGGAGTCATTTGATCGATGTCGAGCCCGCGGAGCCTCTCGAGCGCCAGCTCTTCTTCGGCCGAGAAGAGAAGAAACTGCCCGCTCCCCGCGCTCTCCCCTTTCCTGCGTGCGATCACGGGGGCGCCCTGCACGTCGAGCTCCTGTTTCTCGAGGTTTGCCAGAACCTCTCGCGCGCGCCCGGTGACCTCGCCCGGCAGGCCCGCAAGCTCGGCGACCTGGATTCCGTAGCTGCGGTCGGCCGTCCCCGGAATCACCTTTCGGAGGAAGACCACCCGGCCGCCGATCTCTCGAACCGCCATCGTCGCGTTGACGACCCCCGGCTTCACCAGCGCGATTTCGGTCAGCTCGTGGTAATGCGTCGCGAACAGGACGAAGCCGGCTTTCTCCGACGTGTCGTGGAGATATTCGAGCATCGCCCAGGCGATCGACAAACCGTCGAAAGTCGAAGTGCCCCGCCCAACCTCGTCCAAGATCACGAGGCTTCGGGGCGTGGCCTCGCGGAGAATCGCGGCCGACTCCAGCATCTCGACCATGAAGGTCGACTCCCCGCGCGAGAGGTAATCCGCCGCGCCGACGCGCGTGAAGATGCGGTCGACCAGCGAAAGCTCGGCGCGCGCGGCCGGCACGAAGGATCCCGCCTGCGCCAGGAGCACGATGGTCGCGACCTGACGCAGGTAGGTCGACTTGCCTCCCATGTTCGGGCCCGTGACGACGAGAATGCGATGGTCCGGCGACAGATCCGTGTCGTTCGGCACGAACGGCTCCTCGCGCCGGAGCCGTTCGACCAGCGGATGCCGTCCATCGGAGATCGAAAGCCTGGGCGTCGTGCAGAGCCGGGGCCTCACCCATCGGCCGGCGCGGGCCACCTCGGCGTGGCTCGCGAGCAGATCGAGCTGCGCGACGGCGGCCGCCGTCTTCGCCACGCGGCCCGCGGCTTTCGCCAGGGTGGCGAGCAACTCCGCGTAGAGCCGCGCTTCGATCCCGGCGATGGAGTCCTCGGCATTGAGAATCTTCTCTTCGAGCTCCTTCAAGGCCGGCGTCACGAAGCGTTCGGCGTTCGCCAGCGATTGCTTGCGGATCCAGTCGGCCGGGATCCTGTCCTTGTGTGCGTTACCGACCTCCAGCGAGTATCCGAAAACGCGGTTGAAGCGGACCTTCACGCTGGAGATTCCGGAGCGTTGCCGCTCCCGCGCCTCGATCGCGAGCAGTGCGCTTTGCGCATCCCGCCGTAGCGTGCGCAGCGAGTCGAGCTCCGCGTCGGCTCCCTCCCGGATCACTCCGCCCGCCGAGGCGAGCACGGGCGGATCCGGGGCCAGCGCGGATGCGACACACTCGACGCAGTCGCGCGTGTCGGGCATGGATTCGAAGAGAGAGCGCAGGAGTCCGGCTGTCAATGCCCTTCCGGCCTCGACCACGGCCGGAATGGCCTGAAGTCCCCCCGCCAGCGCGGCGACCTCCCGGGGGCCGGCCGCCCCCATAGCGACGCGTGCGAAGCGCCGCTCGAGATCCCCGACCTCCTCGAGCGCCGCCTGCAGCGTTTGCGCCGCCTCCTGGCAACGCACGAGCTCGTCGACCGCATCCCACCGTGCCTCCAGCTCGACGGCGTCGAGCGACGGGTGTGCGAGCGCTTCGCGCAGCGCCCGGGCCCCCAGAGGGGATCGCGTGCGATCCAGCGTGGCAAAGAGGCTTCGCGAGGTCACGCCATCCGAGGACTCGAAAAGCTCCAGCGTGGCGACGGCCGAGGCGTCGAGGCCCATGCGCTCATCGAAGGCGAGGGGGGAGGGCGAAGCGACATGCGCCACTCCTCCGGGGCGCATTTCGCTGGCATACGTGAGGGCCGCCGCGGCCGCGCTCCGTCCGGGACCGCGAAGGATCGCCTCCGCATGCGGAAACGCCTTCCCCGCCGCCTTCCACCAGGCAGAGTCCCGCCGCGAGAGGGGCGCGGCGGAGACGGGCGCCTCGCCTTTCTCCGGCAGGAGGATCTCTCGGGGCCGGAAGAGAGCCAGCACATCCGGCACTCGTGCCGAGCGAACCGCGCCCGCGTGGAATCGCCCCGTGGAGAGGTCGAGAAACGCGACCCCCCATTCGGCCTCGCCCGGAGCCAGCGCGGCCAAGTAGGAGGGGACGTCGGGGACCAACGATTCGGGGTCGAGCACCGTGCCGGGAGTCACCACGCGCGTGATGTCCCGGCGCACGAGGCCTCGGGCGGCGCGGGCATCCTCGACCTGGTCGCAGATGGCCACCTTCCGACCGGCGGCGACGAGCTTGGCGATATGGTGATCGACGCTCTGGTGCGGCACGCCGCACATGGGAGCTTCGATGTCGGAGTCGCGATGCCGCCGCGTGAGCGCGATCCCGAGCAGAGGCGCCGCGTCCTTCGCGTCCTCGAAGAACATCTCGTAGAAGTCCCCCATGCGGTAGAAGAGGATGGCGTCCGGCACGCGGCTCTTCATTTCGAAGTACTGCCGCAACATCGGTGTCACACGCGGGGGGGATGTGCTCACGCCGGTGCTAGCATAATGCGCGGGAGCCTCGCGGCGACCGCGAACCGACTTCGACGATGAACGTGCTGGCCATCGACACGACGAGTCCGGACCCGGCCGTCGCGCTGCTTGCCGATGGCCGCCTCGTGGAAGAGAGTCTCCCCTCCGATCGCCGATCTTCGGAAGAGCTCTTGCCGGCCGTGCGGCGCGTCCTCTCCTCGGCGGGGCGGCGTCTGGAAGAGTGCGACCGCGTCGCGGTCTGCGCCGGACCCGGCTCTTTTACGGGTGTGCGAGTCGGGCTGGCGACGGCTTGGGGATTCCGGCGGGCGCTCGGCATCGCCGTCGAACCGGTGTCGACCCTGGAGGCGATGGCGGAAGCCGCCCGGCCGGCCGGTGTGTCGCGTCTCCTGGCGGTGCTCGACGCCGGACGAGGCGAGTTGATCGGCGAGCGATTCTCGCTCGAGGAGCCTCGCGCTCGGTCGCTCGGTTCCCCGTTCCGGTTCCCCCAGACCGAGGTCGCGCGACAGGCGGCCGGGGAGCCCGTCGTTGCGCTTCCGGCTGGCATCGGCGGAGCCGGCGGCCTCGCGCCGCGGATGCGCATCGCATCGGGGCTCGCTCTGGCCGTATCACGAGCGCCCCGCCACGATTGGGCCACGGCGGCCGCGATCTATTCGCGGCCGAGCGCCGCCGAGGAGAGACATGGCGCTCCGTGAGCCTCGGGCCACGCCGTATCGGCTTCGTCCGGCGACGCCCTTCGATCTCGAGGAAATCGCACGAATCGAGGCGGAGTCCTTTCCGGTCCCATGGAAACGCGAGTTCTTCGCGAGCGAGCTTTCCGAGCCGCACCGGTATTTGCGCGTGCTCGGCCGCGACGACGGCGGAGAGCCGCGCTTGGGTGGATATCTCTTCGCGGTCTCCCTCTATGAAGAGTTTCACATCAACAAGATCGCGACCGATTTGCGCCTGCGCAAACAGGGCTACGGCCGCTGGCTGCTCGAGGACGCGCTCGCCCGCGCGCGATCGATCGGCTCGACCGCCATCACGCTGGAGGTTCGCGTCTCCAATGCCGCCGCCCGCGAGTTTTATCGCTCCTACGGCTTCTCGGAGGCCTACCGCCGGCGCGCCTACTACCAGGATGGCGAGGACGCTCTGGTGCTGATTCTGCCCCTCCCGGCGGGTTCGGACCGCGGTTGAAACGTCCCTTCTCCGGGGACTAGACTTAGCCCGTGACTCGCCGTCTCTCCCCCCTCAAAAAAAACAAAGGAGGACTGAACCGATGGAAAGCGGTCTACAGGAGCTGGCCGTTTCGGATCCGGAGTTTCGCCGCCTGCACGAGGAGCACCGCGATTACGAGCAGAGGCTGTCCGTGCTGGCGGCCAAGTCCCGCCTTTCCGAGGAGGAGGAAATCGAAGAGAAGCGTCTCAAGAAGGAGAAGCTTCGCCTGAAGGATCGCATGGAAGCGATTGTCCGGCATCGCCGCGAAGGGGCCCCGAGCTGAGGATTCCGATCGCTCGGGAGGGCTGGGTCTTCATCATTCCACCGCTGACGGCCGGAGGGGTCGCCCTGCTCTCCGGCCATCCTTGGGTCGCCGCGTTCTTTCTGGCAGCGGCGATCTTTCTCATGCAGTTCTTTCGCGACCCCGAGCGATCTCCCGAGGGAGGCGCGGACACGATCGTTTCCCCCGCCGACGGCACCGTCCTCTCGATTGCGGAGGCGCCCGAGGCGCCCGCCGGAGCCCGCCGACGCCTCTCGATCTTCATGTCCGTCTTCAACTGCCACGTCAACCGTGCGCCGGTCTCGGGACGTTTGCGAGACTATGCCTACCTTCGGGGTCGCAAACGGGCGGCGTTCGCCGAAAAGGCGTCGGTGGAAAACGAGCAGAACCGCATTACTCTCGAGGCGCCGAACGGAACGCTGACCTTCAAGCAGATCGCCGGGGCCCTGGCGCGCCGCATCGTTTTCTACCCTCGGGTGGGGAACGAGATCGGCCGTGGCGACCGGATCGGAATGATCAAGTTCGGCTCGCGCGTGGACCTCTTTCTGCCCGACGATGCGCAGGCGCTGGTGAAGCGAGGGGACAAAGTGAAGGCCGGCCGGACGCCCCTGGCGCGCTGGCCGCGAGGCGCCTAGGGTGGCCGGTCTTTCGCGGGAACGTCTCTCCCGGGGGCTTTTCATCCTGCCCACTCTCTTCACGGTCGGGAATCTCTTCTGCGGGTATCTCTCGATCTGGTGCTCGATCCGGGGCACGTTCGAGATCGCGGCCGTGCTTATCATCGCGGCCGGAGTGCTCGACGGACTGGACGGGCGGATCGCGCGTCTGACCCATTCCACATCCAAGTTCGGCGAAGAGTACGACTCGCTGGCGGATCTCGTGTCGTTCGGGGTCGCACCCGCCGTGCTCGCATACTCCTGGGGCCTCGCCGACTTTCACCGACTCGGCTGGATGGTTTCGTTTCTCTTCGTCGTGTGTGGATCGATGCGACTGGCGCGCTTCAACATCCAGACGCACGTCGTCGACAAGCGATACTTCGTCGGTCTTCCCATCCCCATGGCCGCCGGAGCGATCGCGACGATCGTGCTGGCCACGCCGGAGCGTCTGGTCTCCCGGCTCTGGATGGGAGGGCTGCTCGCGCTGACCTTCATTCTGTCCTACCTGATGATTTCGACGATCCGCTACCGGTCCTTCAAGGATCTCGACCTGCGCCGGAGGAGGCCGGCCTGGATCCTCCCGGCCATCGCGCTCTTCTTTGCGATCGTAGCCTTCCGTCCGGAGACCGCTCTGTTGTCCATCGTCATCGCCTTCGTCGCGTCCGGGCCGATCGGAAAACTGATCGGTCTCTTCCGGCGCAGGGAGCCGGTGCCGTAAGCCCCAACCGAGCCCGGCGGCAGATCTAAGCAATTGCTTACCTATTCCAACGCGGTGACGCCTATCGTCTTTTCCCCTTCGGCGCCTTCGCGGGAGGAGGCGTTGGCCTCGGCGGCGGCTCGGTCCAGTCTCGCGCGACCTCGGGGCCGGCGGCCGCAATCAGATGGAGCCGATGACGGCAGCAATCCTTCGGCAGACCGCCTCGGACCACGATCCGAGCCGGGAGAATGGTCTCCATCGGGGCCACCAGCGTCTCGAAGAGGCGGATGCGCGTCGCCCGACCAGGACTGACGGGCACCCCGCCCGCGTCGTAGACCTCGTATCGGTCGAACCCTCCGAGCTGCAGGTCGGCCGGATGGGCCGGAGCGAGATCGACTTCCACCCAGTTGCTGATGCGCGAGACGACCGAGGCGTGTCGAGACCGGTTCTCCGCGGTCACGGAGACCGCGTTGTGCCCGAGTGCCCGGGCGTTCGCCTCGAGAACGGGCTCGAGGCTGCGTCCGAGCAGCACGTCCTCGAAGGCCGTCATTGGAAAGACACGGTCGGCGTCGCTCGACCCTTCGAAGAGGATCAGCCGGCCGAGCGTACGGCGCTTGCCCGCCATCGACGAGCCCAGCTGAAAGAGCATTTCCGGCAGGACCGGTTGCCGGAAGGCCACCCGCGCTCCGGGCTCCAGCGCGAGGTCGTCGATTCGCAGCGCGTCGCGCGCCACGAAGTTGAATGCCGAAATGGTCGGATCGTCGACGGAGAGGTCGTTCTCGAGCTCCACGTGCGGATTACCCGAGAGTAAGTCCAGATACTTCTCGGCAACGGCGCCGCGCATCTGGCCGTTGGATCCCGTCAGGGTTCCCGCCGCCGCGGCGCTGTAGGCGGCCCACCACGGGCGCTGCAGCGAGTCGACGGTCATCGGATCCGCCCTGCCCTGCGTGCCGAAGACGAAGGCCACCAGGACGTCGACCGATTGGAGCAAAGGCTCTAGAGACTTGCGCGCGGCATCCGAAGAGGGCGCGGCCTGCAGAGAGATCGATACGAAGTCGCCCGGCGGCAGGAACCGGCGCAGCGCGGACACGATGGCGGCGCAGCCGGAGGCGGTGGACGCGGTGACCGGGAAGTCCAAGTGGATGCCAGCCACACGGCCGTACGGTGCCCCACCGGCGAGGCCGCTCGAAAGAGCGGTCTCGATCGCGCGGGCCATCCCCTCGGCGTCTGAGCCCACGGGCGCCGTCAGTGCCGCCGAGAGTCCTGCTCCCGGACGAACGACGAGAACGACTCTCATCCGCTGGAAAGGATGCGGGGGCGCGGGATCCGCGCGGAAGCTCCCTCGGCCTGCTTCGAGCGACAGCTCACCCGCCGGAAGAAAGAGGGCCGCGGCGCCGATCTTCTGAAGCTCTTCCTCGAGATGGGCCTCGCCCGCGCCGCGAGGGTCGGTCAGCCATACCGCATCTCCCTTCGGAAGATTGCGCGAGCCGGCGGCGGCGGGCGTGGACGTCCTTCGACAGCCGCCGAGGAGGGCGGCAAGCAACGCGACAGCGACGAGGCGGCTCCTCACGACGGCACCGGTGCGCCGGACGATGACGCCGGTAGCTCGAACTCGACCCGAAATCCGCC
The DNA here is from genome assembly GCA_036505535.1 of Thermoanaerobaculia bacterium. GTDB lineage: Bacteria > Acidobacteriota > Thermoanaerobaculia > UBA5066 > Gp7-AA6 > DAHUXD01. Next base: position 9,069 of record DASXTI010000062.1, on the reverse strand, counting down.
GGCCGGCCGGTTCTCCGCGCCGATCGACCCCCCATGCTCCTCGACGATCTTCTTCGCGATTGCCAGACCGAGGCCGGTGCCCCCGCTCTTCGCCGAGAAGTACGGGTCGAAAAGCCGGGGAAGGATCTCCGCCGGAACGCCGGGTCCGTCGTCTTCGACGGCCACGACGATCCGCCTGTCGCGGCGACGGGCAGAGAGTCGAATCTCGCCCACACCCCGAAGCGCCTCGACCGAATTCCCGATGAGGTTCGAGACGACCCGCGAGAGCAGGCGGGCGTCGGCCTCGGCATAGAGACCCGGATGGGCCTCGACGACCCATCGGATCCCGGATGCCCCGGCATAGGCCGCCGCCGATTCGCGCGCGAGGGCTCCGATGTCCGTCGGCTTGATCTCCGGCCGCGGCAAGCGGGCGTAATCGGAGAACTCGGCGGCGGAGCGCCGCAGGTCCTCGGTTTGACGGAGAACGTTTCTCACGCACTCCTCCAGGACGCGCTCGAATTCCGGGGATTGACGCTTCCAGACTTCTCGGAGATGTTCGACCGAGAGGCGGATGGGAGTCAACGGATTCTTGATCTCGTGCGCGATGATGCGCGCCATTTCCGCCCACGCCGCGAGGCGGTTCGAACGCACGACGTCCGAGACGTCTTCGATGACCGCCATTCGGGCTCCGCCGCCGAGCGGCAGCGGCACCGTGACCACGCGCCAGCGCTCCCCGGGGCGCGGCTCCAGCTCCTCGGACACGTGCGCCGCGCCGAAGCGTTGGAGCACCGCGCGCACGCCCTTCATCGACTCCCCCGGAAAGACCTCCTCGAGAGTGGCCCCGTCGCCCCGCCCGCCTCCGAGCCGCGCGGCCGCCGGGTTCGCGAGCAAGACGCGCCCGTCCTCGCCGTATGCGACGACGCCCGCCGTCAGTTGAGCGAGGAGGGTCGCCAGCCGCTCGGTTTCTCGCGAGAGCGCGTCGGTCTGCTCCTTGAGGCTGCGCGACATGAAGAGGAAGGCCCGCACCAACTCGCGCAGCTCCTCGTCCGGCGGTTCGGCGAGCTGCGGCGAGAAGTCGCCTCGCGCCACGGCGCGCGTCCCCTCCACGAGATCGGCCACCGGACGGGCGACGCGGAGCGCGAGCCTTCCGGCGATGGCGGCCGAGACGAGGAAGGCGAGGAGGCTGAACGCGGAGACGGCGGCCGTCAGCTGAGCGGCTTCGGCCTCCGCGATGCGCTGCTGCGGGAGCAGGAGTAACGAGAGCAGGATGGGGCTTCGCACGCCCGTAACGGCCGGCAGGGCGGAGAGGGCCGTCGTCATCTCCTCGAAACGGCTTCCGGCGATCAGGCGCGCGTCGCTGCGCTCCCGGGCCTCGCCCAACCCGATGGCGCTGTAGGTGGCGCCGGGCACTCTTTCGGGAAGAAGGCCAGCGACGTACAGGTCCCGGCGCGACGTCGCAACGAGCCGCGCCTCTGGAGAGTACACGGAGAGATCGTAGTTGACGGCGTTGGCGAGCCACGCAAGCAGGGCGTCGTCGAGCAGGCCCAATCTCCCGCGAACGGCCGAAGCCGAGAGGAGGTAGTCGTCGAGAACCCGTCGCGCCGTCTCCAGCGCCATGCGAGCATGATCGAGAGTGTCCTGTCGTGACCGAGTGGAGATCGAAGAACGCAGGAAAAACGTGACGGCAAAGAGCGGAACCATCACCGAGAGCACGAAGAGTGCCACGAGACGTCCGCGGAACGTGCGCGCCCCTCTCGGCAACAGGGCGCGAAGCTTTCGTCGAGTCGTGAGGAGCCGCCAGAAGACGACCAGCCCGCCGACGACGTAGAGAAAGGCCGCCTCGGGCAGCAGCAGCGCGGCGGTCAGGAGCCGTTGCAGAAAATCGGGTCCGGGGATCGCCACCAGCTCGAAGCCGTCGGCAATGGGCCGGACCTCGCCTCGGAGCTCCTCCCCCCGAAACCGAAGCCGCACGGGCACCCGAGGGGACCCGGCGCGAAGACGCGCCAGCACTTCCTGCGAAAGGTCCGGTCCCTCCTCCCGCTTGGAGCCATCCGGCGCATAGAACCCGATCACCGGGCGCGGAGAAGGCCCCGGAAGGGGCTCGCCGCCGACGAGGGTTCGATAGACCTCGAGTCGCGGAGGCAACGGGTCCCAGACGGGCCAGTCCGCCACCGAGACGGTGACGCGGCCCCAGGGGTTACTCGCTTCCGATAGCATCGCGGTTCCCCTCGCGATCGCGACACGGTGTCGCTCGATTAGCACGCCGCCGCCTTCCGAGGTCTCGTCCGGTCCGGCCACCGGAATCAGAGAGAAGCGGCTCCGCAAGGCCCCTCGGGCGTCGAAGACTTCGTAGGCGATCAGGATGGAGGAGGGCGCCTGCTCCTCCCCTTCCCGCCAGAGTCGGTAGGCAAGATCGGAAATGTCCACGTCGGCGAGCGGCGCGGGCAGATCGCGGGCTAAGTCGAAGTGCTCCACGCGATCGACCGCCCGCCGCATGGCGACGACGGCGCCAGCCGAGACGCGCTCGGGGTCCGGGAGTCGGATCGCGGAGGCCACGCGAAAGGCGCGCGCCGCGCGTTCATGCTCATGCAGAGGCGCGGCGACGAGCACAAAGAGGAGGACCGACGCAGCGAGAAGGCGGAAAGCGCCCAGAGCGCCGCCGCGCGCCGAGGCGGCGATCGAGTGGCGCCAGAGCTCGTAGGCGATCAGGGCGCCTGCCGCAATCCCCAGCGGATAGACGGGCGAGACCGACACGGCGAGGAGCGCGGAGACGATCCCGGCGGCCGTAAAGACGAGCGCCACCCCGGTCCAGCGCGCGGCGGGACGACGCCCGCCGGACGCGCCGATCGACAGCGCCGTTCCCATCACCGCGGTCAACGCCACCAGCGATCCGAAGGGGCCGTTCCAGATGGGAAAAGAGGAACCGAGATCCGGAGGCGTGAGGTGCAGTACGCCCCACGCGGAGGAGCCGAACAGAACGTAGCCGGCGGCGACGCGCCACCCGCTCTCCTCCTCGCCGCGGCGGTGCAGCAGCCGAAGCGCCGACGGCAGGATGGCCAGGCCCGCCGCCAACAGCCATGGCGTCGGGGAGAGAAGAGCGCGGCTCGCCGGTTCGCCTGCCGCCCGCCACGTCAGAAAGGCCAGCGCAAGACCGATTCCAATCGACGCCAGGCTCGCCGGTCCCGCGATGAGACCGAGCGCGATGCCGAGGAGCGCCGCCACCACGAGCTTCCCTGCCCATGAGTTGCGCGCGCCCGGAGTCTTCGCCCGACGAGCGGCCACCAGGGTTGCTCCGTCCGGACCCTTCAGAAGGAGGGACCCTCCGCTCTCGGCGGCAACCGGCTCCCAGGCCAGCGCTTCTCCGGTGACGTTGAGGGATCGGCCGAAGCCGGGCGCCTCGGCGGGAAGCGAGCGCGCCGCGCAGATGATCCCCGATGGCACTCCTCCCCCGACGGCGCGCCAGCGCAGCAGTTGCAGGCGCGTGGCCGACCATCGAACCGCAAGCGTGCCCGTTGGCCGGACGTCGACGACTTCAGCCGGAGCCTCTCCCCACCAGGCGTGGACGTTCCCGCCGGGATCGGCGAGTGTGATCCAGGTGCCGGGAGCGGCGGCGTCCATCGCCGCTCTGGCCGCGGCGAAGAGAGCCTGCCGGCGCACGGCGATCCCACCCCCCTGGAGCGATCGCGCGACCTCGGGATTTGCGGCGAGAGACTCCGCTCTCCGCGCGAGGTCGGCCGCGATCTCGGCGAGCGCGCGCCCGACTTCGGGAGGCGGTTGGCGCGCCGGCGCCACGAAACGCGCCAGGGGGAACCATCCATCGAGCCAGAAGAGCAGCGGCAACGCCAGAAAAGGAGCGACGAAGGGCGCTCGGCGTCGCACGGTCCCCCAAGTCAGTCGAGGAAGGGCAGGTCCACTCCCCGCTCTCGCGCCGTCTCGATCGCTTTCGGATAACCGGCGTCGGCATGGCGCATGACGCCGGTGCCCGGGTCCGTGGTCAGCACGCGGCGAAGCCGCCGTTCCGCGCTTTCCGTCCCGTCCGCCACCACCACCATCCCCGCGTGAATTGAATAGCCGATGCCTACGCCACCGCCGTGGTGGACGGAGACCCAGGTGGCTCCCGCCGCCGTGTTGAGGAGCGCATTCAAGATCGGCCAGTCGGCGATCGCGTCGGAGCCGTCTCGCATCCCTTCGGTCTCGCGGTTGGGCGAGGCCACGGATCCGGAATCCAGATGGTCACGGCCGATGACGATGGGCGCCCGCAGCCTGCCCTGGCGGACGAGATCGTTGAAGAGGAGTCCCGCGCGGTCCCGCTCTCCGTAGCCGAGCCAACAGATGCGCGCCGGCAGCCCCTGGAAGGCGATGCGCTCCTGGGCAAGCGTCAGCCAGCGCCGCAGCGACGCGTCCCGAGGGAATAGCTCCAGCAGAGCCTGGTCGGTGACGCGAATGTCTTCCGGGTCACCCGACAGCGCAGCCCAGCGGAAGGGCCCCTTCCCTTCGCAAAACAGCGGACGTATGTAGAGCGGGACGAAGCCGTCGATTTCGAAGGCATCGGAGACTCCCGCCTTCCTCGCCTGGCCGCGAAGATTGTTGCCGTAGTCGAACACTACGGCGCCGCGCCGCTTCAACTCCAACAGGGCCCGGACATGCTCGGCCATGGTCCGGTACGACTGCTCGATATAGCGCTGCGGATCCGCCCGCCGCAGGCTTGTCAGCTCCTCGAGGCTGCCGCCTCGCGGCACGTAGCCGTGGAGCTCGTCGTGCGCGGAAGTTTGATCCGTGACGAGATCGGGAAGAATGCCGCGGGAAAGCAGCCGCTCCAGAAGGTCGACCGCGTTCGCCTCGACTCCGACGGAAATTGCCTGCCGGGCGGCCTTCGCCTCCAGGGCGCGATCGATGGCGCGGTCCAGGTTCCTCTCCCGCTCATCGAGGTAGCGGGTCCTCAATCTCTTTTGGATCCGCTCCGGATCCACCTCGGCGATCAGCGACACGGCCCCATTCATCGTGGCCGCCAGGGGCTGAGCGCCCCCCATGCCGCCGAGTCCCGCGGTCACGACCAGGCGTCCCGCCAGGTCGCCGCCGAACTCGCGCTTCGCGGCGGCGGCGAAGGTCTCGAAGGTGCCCTGTATGATCCCCTGGCTGCCGATATAGATCCAGGAGCCGGCGGTCATCTGGCCGAACATCGTCAACCCGAGGCCCTCGAGGCGCCGGAACTCCTCGCCGGTCGCCCACGCCGGCACGAGCATGGCATTGGAAATCAGCACGCGCGGCGCGTCCTCGTGCGTCTCGAAGACCCCGACGGCCTTTCCGGACTGAACCAGCATCGTCTGGTTTCCGCGCAATCGTTTGAGCGTCGCGACGATGGAGTCGAAGCATTTCCAGTTCCGGGCCGCGCGTCCGGTTCCGCCGTAGACGATGAGCTCGTCGGGCTTCTCGGCGACTTCCGGATCGAGGTTGTTTTCGAGCATTCGCAGCGCGGCCTCCTGGGCCCATCCGTGGCAGCGAAGGCCGGTTCCCCGCGCCGCGCGGATGGCCCGCGAGGGAGTCAGAACGGCGGTGCTCATGGAAAGGATTATAGGTGAGCCGTCCCGCCGCCGGCTCTCGCCGGCCGCTCGAGCGCCGGCTCAGCGAAGACCCGAAAGCCGTTTTCGCATCGACGAGCTGGACAAGAAGGTCCGCGCCTTCTCCAGGTCCTCGTGGAGCTCGCGGTCGCCGTCCCAGGGTCGCACCGTCTTACGAAAGTCTCTTCGGACGCCTTCGATCCAAGCCGAGGAGCGGAGAGGGCGCAAAAACTCCATTGCCTGAAGGGCGGCCATCAGCTCGATCGCCAGCACACGCTCCAGGTTCGCCACGATCGCCGCAAACTTGCGCGCGGCAATCGCCGACATCGAGACATGATCTTCTTTTGCGGCGGAGGTCGGAATCGAGTCGACCGAGGCGGGGTGTGCCAGCACTTTGCACTCGGAGACGAGAGAGGCCGCCGTGACCTGCGCCATCATCAGACCGGAGTGGAGCCCCCCCTCCTTGACGAGGAAGGCAGGCAATTCCGAGAGCGCGGGATTCAGGAGCTTTTCGATCCTCCGCTCCGAGATCGAGGCGAGATCGGCCGCCGCCACGGCGGCGTAGTCGAGAACCAGGCCTACGGGCGCTCCATGGAAGTTTCCGCCGGAGATGATGTCGCCCCGGCCGGCGGCGAAGACGAGCGGATTATCGGTGGCGCTGTTCATTTCGCGCTCGAGGACTTCTCGCGCGTGCGCGAAGGCGTCGCGCGCCGCTCCGTGGACCTGCGGCATGCAGCGGAGAGCGTAGTTATCCTGCACCCGTCCACAGCCGCGGTGCGACTCGCGGATCGCGCTGCCTCTCAGGAGCGAGCGTAGGTTGCTCGCGCTCGCGACCGCGCCCGGATGAGGCCGCGCCGCCATGATCCTCGCGTCGAAGGCCGCGTCCGAGCCGCGCGACGCATCCAGGGAGGCCGCTCCGACTAAGTCCGCCATTCGACACAGCTCGATCGCGCGATGCAGAGCGAGTCCGCCGACCGCGACCGACATCTGGACACCGTTGATCAAGGCGAGGCCCTCCTTGGCTCCGAGAATGACCGGCCGGATCCGCCTCCGCCGGAGGGCGACGGCCGCCGGCATTTCTCGGCCGCGCGCGTGCACGCGCCCCTCGCCGATCAAGGCGAGTGCCAAGTGCGCGAGCGGAGCCAGATCCCCCGACGCGCCGACGGAGCCCTGCGCGGGAATGACCGGAAGGATGTCGGCGTCGAGCATCGCGAGAAGCGTCTCCACGGTCTCGACGCGGATCCCGGAATTGCCGCGCGCCAAGGCGTTGGCGCGAAGGACCATCATGGCGCGTACGGCCTCGCTGGGAAGCGGTGGGCCCACGCCAGCGGAGTGGCTGCGAACCAAATTTCGCTGGAGCTGTTCGATCTGGTCGATCGGGATCGGGACGTCCGCGAACTTTCCGAACCCGGTCGTCACGCCATAGACGCGAGCGCGCCGACGGATGGCGCCCTCGACGACGCGCCTCGATGCGGCCATAGCTCGTCGTGCCGATGGGGCCAGCGCGACCCGCGCGCTTCCGCCGGCGACCTCCGCGAGATCGTCCAGAGTGAGTCCGCTCCCCGTCAGCCTGATGCGTTTCATTGAGACTGGATTCCGCTCTTCTTGCGTCTGGATTCTAAGCCGATCGTCCGGGGCTCACCGGCGGCGTCGTACGCCGGCTGACAGACGCGCCGAAGTCTGCTAGGCTGCCCTGTTTTTTGCGGCAAAGACGAGGAGCATTGAGCGTGAAAGTCGTGGCCGTCCTGGGCGGACAGTGGGGGGACGAGGGGAAGGGCAAGATCGTCGACCTGCTCGCCAATCGGTTCGACATCGTCGCGCGGTACCACGGCGGGCACAACGCCGGCCACACGGTCAAGTTCGACAACCAGCACTTCGCGCTCCACCTGCTTCCGGCGGGGGTCTTGCGCGGGCGCACGGGCGTCATTGGGCCCGGCGTGGTGGTCGATCTCGAGGCGCTGCTTTCCGAGATCGAGGCCGTCCGCGCCGCAGGCGTGACGATCGGCGAAAACCTGCTGATCTCCGAGCGTGCGGCCGTCATCCTCCCGTACCACCGCCTTCTCGACGCCGCCCGCGAGCGCGCCGCGGGCGACGCGAAGATCGGGACCACGCTTCGCGGCATCGGACCGGCATACGAGGCTGTCGCCGCGCGCAAGGCGATTCGGATCGCGGAGCTCTTTCGTCCCCAGACACTCGCGGCGCGCGTCGAAGCGGTCGCCGGGGAGACCGGCGCCTTGCTGCGCGTTCTCGGAGAGAAGGAGGTTCCACTCGCCCGCGCTGTCACCGACATGCTGGAGGGTGCCGCCGAGAAGATCCGGCCGCATGTGGGGGACACGGGCCGGTACCTGCGCAATCGCCTGAAGGCCGGAGCGACGCTGCTCGCCGAGGGCGCCCACGGGGCCATGCTCGATCTAACCTCCGGCAACTATCCGTTCGTCACCTCCTCCCATTGCACCGCCGGAGCCGTGGCGACCGGCCTCGAGATCCCGCCCCGCGCCCTCGACGCCAGCCTGGTGGTTCTCAAGTCCTACTCCACCCGCGTCGGTGCGGGCCCCTTCCCCACGGAGCTCCACGACGAGATCGGAGAGTTTCTGCGCAAGCGCGGCAACGAGTACGGCACCTCGACGGGCCGCCCGCGACGCACCGGCTGGTTCGACGCGGTGGTCGCCCGCACCGCGGTCGAGCTCTCGGGAGCCGACGCCGCCGCGGTCACCAAGCTCGACTGCTTAGACGAGCTGGATGAGATCCCGGTCTGTATCGGATACCGTCTCGACGGAAAACCGGTCTCCGATCTGCCGGCCTTGGCCCAAGACATCGCGCGCCTGGAGCCCGAGTACGAGCGTTTCCCGGGCTGGAAGGCCTCCACGACCGGCATCACCCGTTACGAGGAGCTTCCCGCCGCCGCGCAGCAATACGTGCGCGCTCTCGAGGACGCCATCGGCGCCCCCGCCGTCTTCATCTCCACCGGCCCGCGCCGCGAGGAAACCATCTGGCGCGCCGACATGCCCTTCGTCGCCGCCCTTCCCGCCGCGTCGTAGCTCATATGCTTGCTTTCTCGGTGGGCCGAACGCTCCGTCGGTAGAGCATCGCGCCTCAACACGCGTTCCATCGATCGACCGGCAGTCTTTCAGAGCCGCTGGGCTGCCGCGAATCACCCTCCCCAGAATCGGACAACGTCCTCCGGTGTTTCTCCTGCCAGCAACACACGAAACCGCCACGGGTTCGTCGAGTATCCCAGGACGAGTGGCAGTCCACGGTTGCTCACGGCTTCGCGAATGTTTGGCGGCGTCTCCTCCGGCGCCAGCGAGGAGATATCGCGATTCATCCAGCGAATCCATCCGGTCAACGTGGCCTGGTCGAGCTGGGTCCCTGAGAGTGCATTCACGCGGAAGCTGAAGACCGTGGTCTTCGATTCCAGGAGCCGCTCGATCTCGTCGTCGAAAATCGGAACCGGTACATTGATCAACTGAAGCAGTCTGCTTCTGCCCAGAATGATCGGTGCTTGCGACTCGAAGAAACGCAGAATGCGATA
>DASXTI010000061.1:0-5796 GCA_036505535.1 Thermoanaerobaculia bacterium | reverse complement strand
CCTCGGCTGGTCCATGGCGGCCGCGGGATTCCTGCCCGTCGATCGAAAGGACCGTTCCCGCAGCCGCGGCTTGGTCGACGAGGCGCTGCGCCGCCTGAAGGGAGGAACGTCGCTGATCGTCTTTCCCGAGGAAACACGGACCCGCACGGGGGAGCTCCTTCCGTTCAAGACGGGGGCGGCACTGCTGGCGCTGAAGTCCGGCCTACCGCTGCTTCCGCTCGGGATCGCCGGGACGTTTGAAATCCAGAGGCGGGGCGGGTTCACGATCACTCCGGCGAGAGTCGCCATCGCGGTCGGCGATCCCATCGAAGGGGCCGGCCAGGATCCCCGCGATCGAGCGGCGCTGACGGACGCGCTCCGCGAGACCGTCGCGGGACTGCGCAAGGAAGCCCGGGGGTCGCTGTCATAGAATCCAGAGGGAGGGGGAATGAGCGCCACGGCGGAGCTGACGGAAGAGAAAGTTCTCGAGGTCTTGAAGACCGTCCGATTCCCCGGGCTCTCGCGCGACATCCTCTCCTTCGGGTTCGTCAAGGATCTTGCCGTCGGCGGCGGCAACGTCTCGTTCCGATTGGAGATCATGACGGAGTCTCCCCGGGCCGCCGAGCAGATCCAGCAGGAGGCGACCGAGAAGCTTCGCCGCCTGCCGGGAGTCCACGCCGTCACCATTCGGCTCGACGTCAAGGCGCCGGCGCCGGTTTCTCCGCGCGCCGCGGCGGGCGCCCCGCCGCCGGAGGCTCAGATCTTGAAGGAGGTCCGCTTCAAGATCGCGGTGGCCTCCGGCAAGGGGGGGGTCGGCAAGTCCACGGTCGCGGCCAACCTGGCGCTCGCCCTCGAACGCGTGGGACGGCGCGTCGGCCTGATGGACTCCGACATCTACGGTCCCTCGCAGCAGATGATGATGGGTATCGACGAGAAGCCCTTCGTGAACGAGTCGAACCAGATCGTTCCGATCGAGCGCTACGGCGTGAAGGTCATGTCGCTCGGCTTCCTCATGGACGTCGATCAGCCGGTCATCTGGCGCGGACCGATGGTGATGAAGGCCGTGGAACAGTTTCTCCAGGACGTCGCCTGGGGCACGCTCGACTTTCTCGTCATCGATCTGCCGCCGGGCACGGGCGACGCGCAGCTGACGCTCACGCAGAAGATCCACCTCTCGGGCGCCGTCATCGTGACGACACCGCAAGACGTCTCGCTCATCGACGCGCGCAAGGGGCTGGCGATGTTCCAGAAAGTCAACGTGCCCGTGCTCGGCATCATCGAGAACATGTCCTACTACCTCTGTCCGCAGTGCGGGCATCGCGAGGAGATCTTCAAGCACGGCGGCGGCGAGCGCACGGCCAATCAGCTCCACGTCCCCTTCCTGGGCGAGATACCGCTGGATCCGAAGGTGGCGATCGGCGGCGACGCGGGCCGGCCGATCGTGGCCGCCGAGCCGAGGTCTCTCGTGACGGAGGCATATCTGCGGATCGCGGAGACGATAATCCTGAATCTGGAGTCGAGAGTCGAGAGGCAAGAGTCGAGAGTTTAGGATTGTCGTTGATGGGTTTCGATTGGAGGCTCTCGGCTCCGAACTCCCGACTCCCGGCTCTCGATTCTTGACTTCCCCCATGCCCGCCACCATCGAGCTCCTCAAGACGGACATTACGACGGTGCGGGTGGATGCCATCGTCAACGCGGCCAACGAGGCCTTGCAGCTGGGCTCTGGAGTGGCTGGAGCGATCCGCCAGAAGGGGGGTCCGAAGATCCAGGAAGAGTGTGATCGGATCGGCACCTGCGCCGCCGGACAGGCGGTCGTGACGAAGGCCGGAGAGCTGCCGGTGAAGTGGATCATCCACGCCGTCGGACCCGTCTGGAAGGGAGGGAACTACGGCGAAGAGATGTTGCTCGCTTCGGCGGTTCTGCAGGCCCTGCGGCGGGGGGAGGACATCGGCGCGACGTCGGTGGCCTTGCCGGCGATCTCCGCGGGAGTCTTCGGCTTTCCGGTCGACCGCGCGGCCGAGATTTCGGTCGCCGCGGCCCGCTCCTTCGCGCCGACCGCGGAATACGTGCAGCGCATCGTGTTCTGTCTCTATGACGACAAGACCTACGAGGCGTTCCAGAAGGCGTTCGAGCGGGAGTGAAGCGATTTTGGATTTTGGATTTCGGATTGGGGGGCCATCCGAAGGACACATATAAGCATTTGCTTATATATCCCGCCGGCTGACGCTTCGTGCCCCTCCTTCTCCTCCTTTTCCTCGCGACGCCGTTCTCCGCGGCGCCGTCTCCCGCCGACGTGTTGCGGCTGCAGTCGGCGAGAAACGTGGGCCTGGCGGCTCTCGAGGAAGGCAATCTGGCAGACGCGAGCCGACGGTTCGAGACGGTTCGCCGGCTCGCCCCGTCGGAACCGCTCGGATGGGCCGACGGCGCGGTCGTCGCGATGCGCGGGAAGGACCTCGAAGCCGCAAGAAGGCTTCTCGCCGAGGCGCTGAGGCTTTCGCCGGCGGATCCGCGCCTGCTCGCTCTGGAGGGGACACGCCGCGAGCTCACGGGGGATACGGCCGGTGCGATCGAGTTCTTCGAGAAAGCCGCCGGCACGTCGCCCAAAGATCTCGCGTCCCGGTGGAGCGCGGCACGGCTTCTCTCAGAGCGGGGGGAGGAAGGGCGCCGCCGCGCGATCACGGACCTGGAAGCCGCGCTCAAGGAGGCTCCCGCAAACCTCTTTCTGTTCGTCCGCCTCTCCGAGCTCCTGCGCGCCGAAGGGGACAGGGTGGGTGCGGCCGCCGTGCACGAGCGGCTGGCGGCGCTGGTGGCGGGAGACGCGCGGCTCGACGCCGCACTGGTGGATGCCAAGAGGGCCTCCGAGGGCGCCGACCCGCGGGCGGCCTCGCTCAAGTACAAGATCGTCGAGAATCTCCTCCGCGCGACACAGCGCTTCCAGCAGGCGCGGCACGACGTCGAGCCCGGTGTGGTGGGACTTCCTCTGGAGGAATGGTCCCCTCCCCTTGATGCGGCCGTGCGCGCGCGCGCCGGAAGCGCCGTCTCCGTCACCTTCGCGCCGGTCCCGGATGCGAGCCTCAAGAAGGTCACGGGAGCCTCGGCGGTTCGCGTGGCCGGGAAGGATGCGCGCGATCTCGTCTTCGCCGGCGAATCGGATCTTCGCGTGGCCGCGGCGTCCGCCCGCGGCGGCTACCGAACTACGGCGCCCATTCCCGGCTCGGCGTCCGGAGACGTCGCGGTGGCCGATCTGACGAACTCGGGCGAGCTCGACCTCGCAACGCCGGGCACGCTCTGGGTCAAGGAGGCGCAGACCTACCGGAAGGTTCCCATCGCGTCGGGCGAACGCGTCATTCCCCTCGATTTCGACTCCGACGGCGATCTCGATCTGTACATATCCTCGAGGTCCGGCGATCACCTGCTCCGCAACAATCTGGACGGCACCTGGACCGACGCGACCGCCGCGTCGGGCCTGCCCGCGCGGGTCGCCTCGCGGGGCGCCGTCGCCGCGGACTTCGACCGCGACGGCGACATCGATCTGCTTATCCTGCGCGAAGAGGGGGGATTCGCTCTCTTCGACAACCTGCGCGGAGGGCGCCTGGCCGAACGGGACGCCGGCCTTCCGCGCACCGGAAACATCCGCGCAGCGGCCGCGGGGGATTTGAACGGCGACGGCCGCGTCGATCTGGTCTGGACGAACGAGGAGGGCGGTTTCGTCGCGCTCAACCGGGGGGACGGAACCTTCCTCGCTGCGAAGCACGTCGGTCCGGGCGCCATCCCGCTGCTCTTCGACTACGACAACGACGGCCTTCTCGACCTCTTCCTCGCGAACCCGGTCGGCCCTTCGGCCCTCTTCCGCAACGCTGGGGATGGAAGCTTCTCGCCGTCGAAGGTCGGCCGGTTTCCGCCGGCGCGCGACGCGGAGGCCGTCGACTTCGACTCCGATGGAGACCTGGATCTGGTCCTCGTGACGCCCGAGGGAGGCGCGTCGCTGCTGGAAAACCGCGGCGGCAACGCCAACGGCTGGATCGACGTCGCGCTGGAGGGGCTTCCGACCGGCTCGGCAAAGGTCAATCGTTTCGGCTACGGATCCGAGGTCGAGGCGAAGGCGCAGGATCTCTACGTTTACCGGACGGTGTCGCGGCCGATCACGCGCCTCGGCCTCGGGTCGAGGCGGCGCGCGGACGTCCTGCGAATCGTGTGGACCAACGGCGTTCCGCAGAACGCGCTCGATCCGCCGGCGAGAACCGTCGTTCGCGAGGTCCAACAGCTGAAAGGATCCTGCCCCTTCCTCTACGCCTTCGACGGAAATCGCTGGCACTTCGTGACGGATGTCCTTGGCCGCAGCCCCGCCGGCCTGCTTTTCGACGGAGTCCACCAGGCGGCGGCCGATACGCGCGAGTGGCTCATCATCTCAGGCAGTCCGCTCCAGCCCGTCCGTGGCCGCTTGACGCTCGACTTCACCGAGGAGCTCTGGGAGACGGCGTACTTCGACCTCGCGGAGCTCTTCGCGGTCGATCACCCGGCGGACGTGGCGATCGTCTCGAACGAAAAGATGGTGCCGCCGCCGTTTCCACCGAAGCGGCTCTTTACCGTGTCCCATCCGCGGACGCCCAAGGCCGTGGATGGCGGCGGCCGAGACCGCACCGCCGAGATCGATGCGGAGGACGGAGTCTTTCTCGGCGGGTTTGCGGCGACGCGCTATCAGGGAATCGTCGCGCCGCACGAGCTCATCCTCGAATTGCCGGAGGCGCGGGGCGCGAAGAGCGTCATGCTCTACCTGACCGGCTGGATCTTCTACGCGGACACGTCGATCGCCGTCGCCCTTTCGCAGCGCGCGGACCTGAAGACCTTCGGCCCCGTGTTGGAAGTGCCCGACGGAAGGGGCGGCTGGAAGACCGCGATTCCGGCGATGGGCTATCCCGCCGGCAAGACCAAGACGATGCCCGTCGATCTGTCGGATGTTCTCGACCGGTCCGACCCGCGCGTGCGAGTCCGGACCAACCTCGCGATCTATTGGGACCGGATCGCCTATACCACCGACGAGGCGCGCGCTTCACTGACGATCACGCCGCTTCCGCTCGTCTCCGCGGACCTCTTCTTTCGAGGGTTCTCGGCCATGACCCGGCCGTTCCCGGAGGGACCGCAGATTTTCGTTCACGACGACGTGGCGAGAGATCCGCGCTGGGCCGACATGGCCGGTCTCTACACGCGCTTCGGCGACGTCCGCGAGCTTCTGCTGGCGGCGGACGACCGCTACGTCGTGATGAAGGGGGGAGACGCGGCGCGCCTGAATTTCGACGCCGCGGCGCTTCCGCCGCTTCCGGCCGGCTGGTCGCGCGACTACCTCGCCGTGCTCGACGGGTGGGACAAGGACGCCGACAAGAACACCGTCGCCGGACAGACGGTCGAACCGCTGCCCTTTCACGGCATGGACGATGCGCGTTACGGCGAGATCCTTTTTCCCGAGAGCGAGGCGCATCGGGAGTTCCTTCGCCGCTACCTGACCCGCCGCGGGGGGCCGGGGGAGTTCTTGGACGCGGTACGGGACGGGAGGCGGGAGGCGGGAAACGGAAGGCGGCAATGAGGAGAGCGCTGCCTCTCGCGCTCGTCGGGATCGCGCTTGGCCTGACAGCCGCGTCGAGGGCGCCGACGGGCGTCTTTCGCGACGTGACGAAGTCGTCCGGCGTGCGCATGCGAGTGCGGTCCGACCTCATGCGCCTGAAGATGATCTCGACGATGACGGGCGGCTGCGCGATGGGCGACTACGACGGCGACGGCCGGCCCGATCTCTACGTCACCAACTCGATCGCGCGCTGGGGA
>DASXTI010000060.1:0-4012 GCA_036505535.1 Thermoanaerobaculia bacterium | reverse complement strand
GAGCTTCCCTTGAACGTCGTCGTCAACTGGACGGCGGAGTCCTCGAAGAGATGAGTCTCTCCGCAGGAACGCGTCTGGGGCCGTACGAGATCCTCACGCCGTTGGGCGCGGGCGGGATGGGGGAGGTCATGGATATTTGCGATTTGCGATTTGCGATTTGTGATTTGTGATTTGCGATTGAGATGAGCATTTCGCCGGGGAGTCGGTTGGGTCCGTACGAGGTGCTGTCGCCGTTGGGAGCCGGTGGAATGGGGGAGGTCTACAAGGCGCGGGACACGCGGCTCGATCGGACGGTCGCGGTGAAGGTGCTGCCGCAGCATCTCTCTTCGTCTGCCGATGTCCGTCAGCGTTTCGAGCGGGAGGCAAAGACGATTTCGCAGCTCTCGCACCCTCACATCTGCGCGCTCTACGACGTGGGGAGAGAAGGGGAGACCGAGTACCTGGTGATGGAGTACCTGGAAGGCGAGACGCTTTTGGAGCGTCTGGCGAAGGGTCCGCTGCCTCTGGATCAGACCCTTCGTTACGGGATTGAGATCGCGGATGCCCTGGACAAGGCGCACCGGCAGGGGATCGTGCATCGCGACCTGAAGCCCGGCAACGTGATGCTGACGAAGTCAGGAGTGAAGCTGCTCGACTTCGGGCTGGCGAAGGTGCTCCAGCCGGAAGGGCCCATCGAGAGCTTCACCTCGGCCCCGACGGCGGCCAAGGACGTCACGCAGGAAGGGACGATTCTCGGCACGCTATCCTACATGGCGCCCGAGCAGCTGGAGGGAAAGAAGGCCGATCCGCGGACGGACATCTTCGCCCTTGGGGCCGTGCTCTACGAGATGGCGACGGGGAAGAAAGTGTTCTCGGGCACGAGCCGGGCTTCTCTCATCTCGGCGATTATGACATCCGAGCCTGTGGCCATCTCGACGCTCCAGCCGATGTCGCCGCCGGCGCTCGGCCGGGTCGTGAAGACCTGCCTCGCCAAAGACCCGGAAGAGCGGAGGCAGTCGGCCCACGACCTCGGGTTGGAGCTGCGGACAATTCAGGAGAGCTCTTCCTCGCCGGTTGCCGGCCGGAGCGCTTCCCGCCATCCTGCCAGGGCATGGCTGCCCTGGATCCTCGCCGCGGTGGCCGCCGGCGTGGCCGTGGCTGCGCTCCATCGGTTGGGAGCGTCGCGAAAAGCTCCGGGCGTCGCAATTCATTTCTCGGTGCCGCCTCCCGCGAACTGGGCGTTCGCGTACTCGGTGGACACGACCTTTCTCGCCGTGTCGCCGGACGGTTTGCAGCTCGCGTACGTCGCGTCGCAGGCGCAGGGTGAGCGGCGCATCTTTGTGCGACCGCTCTCCGCGCCGGAAGCGCGTCCGATCCCGGGGACCGAAGGCGCGCGGTCTCTCTTCTGGTCGCCCGACAACCGATCTGTCGCGTTCTTCACGGATGACAAGTTGAAACGCATCGACCTTTCGGGGGGCGCCGCCGTCCCGCTCTGCGACGTTTCTCCCGGCATCGGGTTTTCCGGGACCTGGGGCCGCGGCGGTGACATTCTCTTCACCAACGTTCGGGGTGAAGCGATCTACCGCGTTTCCGCGGCGGGCGGCCCCCCGGTCGCCGTGATCCATCCGGACCGCTCACGCGGAGAGGGGATTTTCCGGTGGCCCTGGTTCCTGCCGGACGGTCGGCGGTTTCTGTTCCTGAGTCGGGGCCTTAGGGGGTCGAATCTGATGCTGGCGGAGTCGGGCAAGACGCCGCGCGCTCTCATGGCCATGCAATCGGCTGTTCAGTACATCGATCCCGGTTTTCTCGTTTTCGCG
The DNA here is from genome assembly GCA_036505535.1 of Thermoanaerobaculia bacterium. GTDB lineage: Bacteria > Acidobacteriota > Thermoanaerobaculia > UBA5066 > Gp7-AA6 > DAHUXD01. The sequence goes on along the minus strand of DASXTI010000060.1, from coordinate 2,216 downwards.
CGAGAGGGGGTCCTCCTCGGGCAGCGCTTCGACCCAGAGAGCGGCCGGGTCGGGGGCGAGCCGTTCTCGATCGCCGGGCGTGTGCGGTATTTTCTGTCCACCGGCGCCGCCTCTTTCGCTGTGTCGCGTGTCGGCACCCTCGCGTTCCAGCCCCAGGGCGACGTCATGCGTCTGGTCTGGCTCGACCGAATCGGCCGGGAGATCGGAACCGTCGGCGCGCCCGGGCCGTACCGAAACGTTGCGATCTCTCCGGATGGCCGGCGAGTTCTCTTCGACCGGAATCGGGCTGGAATCGGGACTTTCGACATCTGGTCGATCGACCTCGAGCGGGGAACGGAAACCCCGATCACCTCGGAGCCGGACACCGAGTTCGGAGCCGTCTTGCTGCCCGGCGGGAAGAGTATCGTCTATTCGGCGACCCGAGGCCGCATACCTCAGCTCTTCCGCCGCGACCTCGCGACCGGAAAGGATGAGCCGCTTTTTCCCGAGGGAAGGTTCCAGGTTGCGGAGGATGTCTCCCCGGACGGCAAGTTTCTCCTCTACACCGAGCGAGGCGACCGAGGCGCTTTCGATGTCTGGAGGGTCCCTTTGGCGGGAGGGGGGAAGCCAATCGCTTTCCTGCAGTCGCCGTTCCAAAAGGCCCAGGTGCGGTTCTCGCACGACGGCCGGTTCGTCGCGATGATTTCCAACGAGTCCGGCCAGCCCGAGGTCTACGTGATGCCGTATCCCGGCCCGGGCGAGAGGGTCCGCGTGTCGACCGGGGGAGCGCGGCACCTCCGCTGGAGCCGCGACGGGAGGGAGATCTTCTATGTATCGGCCGACCGGCGCTTGATGTCGGTCGCGGTTCAGACGGCGCCCGCACTTGCGCTCGGCACCCCGACGCCGCTCTTCACGCTGGCGAGAGAAATCGGCCCGCGGGGATTCATCTCGTCCGCTTTCGACGTGTCGCCGGATGGCAAGCAGTTTCTCGTCGTCTTGCCCGAAGTCGTCGCCGACGAGCTTCCGCTCGACGTCGTCGTCAACTGGACGGCGGAGGTAGGGAAGTGAGCCTTTTGATCGGCTCTCACCTCGGTCCGTACGAGATCCTCGCGCCTCTGGGCGCGGGCGGGATGGGGGAGGTCTATAGGGCGCGGGACACGCGGCTCGGTCGCGAGGTCGCGGTCAAGGTCCTTCCGGCGGCCTTCTCCGCGGATCCGGATCGGCTGCGGCGCTTCGAAGAGGAAGCGCGCGCGGCCTCCGCGCTCAACCATCCGAACATCTTGACAATTCACGACGTCGGACAGCGCGAGGGAGTTCCCTACGTCGTTTCCGAGCTTCTCGAAGGACAGACGCTGCGCGAGCGGCTCGCAGCGGGTGCGCTCCCGGCCCGCAAGGTGGTCGAATACGCGACGCAGATCGCCCACGGTCTCGCGGCGGCGCACGAGAAGGGGATCGTGCATCGGGACCTGAAGCCGGACAACGTCTTCGTGACGCCCGATGGCCGGATCAAGATCCTCGACTTCGGTCTGGCCAAGTTGACGACGCCGGAGGGGCCCGACGAAGCAGCGACCGGGGCGCCGACGGCGCCCGGCACCGAGCCAGGCGTCGCGATGGGTACGATCGGATACATGTCGCCCGAGCAGGTGCGCGGACAGCCGGCGGACCACCGATCCGACATCTTTTCTTTCGGCGCAATGCTCTACGAGATGCTCACGGGGCGGCGGCCGTTCCGGGGCGCCTCGGCGGTCGAGACGATGAACGCCATCCTGAAAGAGGAGCCGCCGGAGCCGAGCCATTGGCGCCCAGAAGTGCCGCCGGCATTCGACCGCGTCGTGCGACGGTGTCTGGAGAAGAGCCCGGCCGAGCGCTTCCAGTCGGCCCGGGATCTCGGCTTCGCGCTCTCGGAGGCCGGGAGCGCCCCTGCGATCGCGGGAGTGGCGCCGGCCCCCGCCGGCTCGCGACGCCCGGGCTACATCACTGCCCTTCTCGGGTCGGCCGCCGTCCTCTTGGCGATCCTCTTCGCGACGAACGTCGGAGGCCTTCGGGAGCGGCTCCGGCCGGGTGGGTCGCCCCAGCACATCCGGTCGCTCGCCGTGCTGCCGCTCGAGAACTTTTCCCGCGATCCGGAGCAGGAGTACTTTGCCGATGGAATGACCGAGGAGCTGATCACAAACCTCGCGCAGATCGGCTCGCTGCGGGTCATCTCGCGGACTTCGGCGATGGCTTACAAAGGATCC
>DASXTI010000059.1:0-3545 GCA_036505535.1 Thermoanaerobaculia bacterium | reverse complement strand
GAACGCGCGCACGAGCCAGGAGACCAGAATGCCGAACGTGGCTCCCAGGATGCCTCCCAGCGTGGTCAACGTGACCGCCTCGGTCAGAAACTGCCGCACGATGTCGCGGCGGAAGGCGCCGACGGCTTTCCGGATCCCGATCTCCCGCGTCCTTTGCGTGACGGAAACGAGCATGATGTTCATGACCCCCACGCCGCCGACCATGAGCGAGATCAGCGCGATCAAGATCATGGCTCCGCTCACGCCGCCCGTGATCGCGCGAAACTGGCCGATCAACTGGTCGGGAGTGTCGATCTCGAAGTCGTTCGGCTTGTCGAACGGGATCTTTCTTCTCGAGCGCAGAACCGCGGTGGCCTTCTCGATGACGATGTCCACGTCTTCCGGACGCCGGGGAACGGCGCTGATGCGCACTCCGTCCTGACGCAGCTGGAATCCAAACTGATGCTCGAAGGTCTTATAGGGAATGACGACCTTGTTGTCGGGGGAATAGCCGAACTGCTCGCCCTTCTTCTCGAGCACGCCGACGACGCGATATCGCAAACCGTTGACGGTGATCTCTTTGCCGAGCGGATGCTCCCTTGGAAAGATCGCCTCGCGCACATCGGAGCCCAGGACGGCGATGAGCGCGCCGTGTTCGACCTCGGCCACCGTGAAGAAGCGCCCCAGGCCGATCGAATAGGCAGTGGCAGTCGGGTAATACTCATCGGCGCCCAGCAGGTACGGGCTGTTCGCCTCCAGGTTCCCGTTCTTGACGTGGATGTCCTCGTCAAAGTACCCCACGAGCGAGGAGACGGCCTTGGCCTCGGGACAGGCCTTCCGGATCGCCGCGACGTCGTCCGCGGTCAGGTTACGCCGGCGGCGTTCCTCCTCGCTCTGGGCACCCGGCGGACCGAACCTGTCCTTGTATTTTTTGAACTCTATACGGCTCGCGCCGAACGCCTGGAAGTTGCCGATCACGTTGTTGTTGAAGCCGGTGACGATCGCGACCATGGCGATCACCGTCGCTACACCGACCACGATCCCGAGGATCGTCAAGGCCGAGCGGAGCTTGTGCTCCCGCATGGCGGTCACGCCGAAACGAACATTCTCGGCAAAGCCCCGTCGAAAGAGTTCTCGCACTCGGTTCAAGCGCACCTCATTCGAAACGAAGCGCCTCGATCGGCGGCACGCGCGAGGCCGCCGAGGAAGGCGCGAGCCCCGCCAGCGCTCCGGTTGCGACGGCGACGGCCACCCCCAGGACCGCAAACGAGAGCCGGACCCTGGCCGGGAAGACCTGGTTGACGCCGAAGGCGATGGCCGCCCCCAGGGCCACGCCGACGAGACCGCCCGCGGAGGAGAGCAGCACCGCCTCGAGCAAGAACTGCCGTCGGATGTCCCGCCGCCGCGCCCCGACCGCCATGCGCAGGCCGATCTCGTACCTGCGCTCGACGACCGCGACGAACATGATGTTGGCGATCACGATCGCCCCCACAACGAGCGAGATGCCCGAGATCAGGACCATCAGGGCGAACGCCCCTGCCGTCAACGAGCGCCAGAGACCCTGGACGGCCTCCGACCCGACGATCCCGAAGGGGTCCTCGGCATGATAGGGCGTCTTGCGGATCACGCGCAGGATGCTGCGCGCTTCGTCCTGCGTCGCGTCGAGGCCCGCGAGTCCCGCGCGGGGGCGCACATAGATCGCCACCTCGTCGGTGGCGGTCAGGATCTTCTGGACGAATGTAATCGGGACGGCGATCGCATTGTCCTGATTCTGGCCGAGGATGTTGCCCTTGCGAATGGCCAGCCCGATGACGCGCAGCGGGTAGCCGCGGACGTAGATCGTCCGGCCGACGGGATGGACCTTCGGAAAGAGTCGGTCTCTGACCTCCGCGCCAATGACGGCGACGGCCGATGCGTGCTCTTCCTCGGCGGAGTTGAAGAAGCGCCCGGCTTCCAGATCCATCCGCATCATGGACGGCATGTTGGACGTGTACCCCTCGATCCGCACGTCCGGGACCTTGTGCCGGCCGACGTGGACCGACTCCATATGGTTCGCTTGAGCGCCGACCGCCCCACAAGTCCGGCACTCGCGCTCGATCAGCCGCGCCTCCCGCAGTGTCACGGGCCTGCGCTTGCGGGCCAGGACGAATTCGGATCGGCTGCGAATGATTCCGTACTTGGTGAAGACCAGGACGTCCGGGTTCAAGATCATGACCTTGTCTTGGACGTAGCCATTCAAACCGCTGATGATGGAAACGACCGAGACGACCGTCGCCACACCGATAATCACGCCGAGCAGGGTCAGGAACGACCGCAGCCGGTTGCGGCGCAGAGCTTGAAGGGCGAGAGCGAAAAGCTCTCCGAGGCTCATCTCAACTGGAAGAGGTGGCCCTCTCCCCCTCCGTTCCGTTCTTCGCCTCTTCGATCTTCACGCGATCCCCTTCCTTCAAGCCCCGCAACGTCTTGAAGGGTCCGGTGATGACCTGCTGCCCTTGGGTCAGTCCACCGACGATCTCCACCATCAGCTCGCCCGAAAGACCGAGCCGGATCGGAAGGAAATCCGCTTTCCCGCCGCGCAGCGCGTAGACGCCGGGCTCGGTCTTGAGCCGTCCCGACGCCGTCTTCTCCCCTTTGGGGGAATCCCGAATGACCACCGCCGCAAGCGGGATCGTCAGAACGCGGGACTTCTTCCCGGTGACGACGTCCGCAGTCACGGAGAACCCGGGACGAATGCCCTCCGGAGGGTTGGCCACTTTGACTCGAACCTTGAAGTTGATCGCGTCCGAGGTCGTGATCAAGCCTTGCAGGTCCGAATCGTTCTTGGCGATGGGCGAATTCTCCACCTCCGTAACCACTCCTTCGAATGTCCGGTCGGGATACGCCTCGATCGAGAGGACGGCCGATTGGCCGACCTTCACGCTCGGAACGTCGGTCTCATCCACCATCAGAACCGCCTCGACGCTCGACATGTCGGAGATCGTCATCAGCTGGGTGCCGGGGTTGTTCATCGTACCGATGACCGTGACCTCTCCCTCTTTGACAGGAAGATTGGTCACCATGCCGCCGATCGGGGCACGCACCGTGGTCTTCGAGAGCGTATCGCGGGAGGCGCTTAGGTTCGCGCGGTTCTGCTCCACGTGCCTCTGGGCGACCTCGAACCCGGCCTGGGCGGTGTCCAGGACGGATTTGGCGCGCTGATACTCCGCCTCCGGGAGGATCGTCGCCTCATAGTTCTTCTTCGCCCTTTCGAAGTCGCGCCGCGCCTGCTCCAGCTCCGTCCGCGCCGAATCGCGCGAGGCGAGACTCCCTTCCAGGGCAGCGGAGGAACCGGCCTCCTCGGCGACGGCCTTGTTCCGGTCGATCTGGAGAAGGAAATCGCCTTTCTTGACGCGGTCACCGTTGCGGACCGCCAGATTGACGATCTGTCCCATGACGACCGCCGAGAGATCCACCTTGCGCTCCGCCTGGATCTTGCCGTTCGCCGTGACCTTGGAAACCAGGTCCTGGATTTCCACTTTGGCCACCGTGACCCGCGGGATTTTCCGGTTGCGCGCCGAGATCGTGCC
>DASXTI010000058.1:0-5853 GCA_036505535.1 Thermoanaerobaculia bacterium | reverse complement strand
CGGAATCCACCTCGTGCTCGCCACCCAGCGGCCCTCGGTAGACGTCATCACCGGGATGATCAAGGCGAACGTCCCCTCGCGGATCGCGTTCGCCGTCTCGAGCATGACGGACAGCCGCGTGATCCTCGACACGTCCGGCGCCGAGAGCCTCCTCGGTCAGGGCGACATGCTCTTCAAGCCGCTCGGCACGTCACGTCTGCAGCGCGTCCAGGGCGCGTACGTGAGCGAGGAGGAAATCGCCCTTATCGTGGAGCAGTGCCGCGCGCAGCGCGGACAGGAACTCGACGAGTCGCTGCTCGAGGCGCCGAGCGTCAAGGAGCACGGGGAAGAGGACGAGGACTTCGATCCGGACGAGGATCCGCTCCTCGAGCGCGCCATCGAAGTCGTGGTGCAGACGCAGACCGCCTCGGTCTCGCTCATCCAGCGGCGCCTGCGCGTCGGCTACACGCGAGCCGGCCGCCTCATCGACATGCTCGAGCGCCGCGGCATCATCTCAGGCTACGAGGGCTCCAAGCCGCGCAAGGTGCTCGTGGGCGAAGGCGACCTCGCCCGCGTGCTCACGGACGTTCCCTCCTAACGAAGTCTCGGTCGCCCCGTCCTAGCTTTCGGATCGCCGGAAGGGTTAGCATCCTGCGATTCCAACGGTGGGAATGGGCGACAAGGGAGGTTCCGTGAACGTGATGAGAAAGTGGCCGTGGCTGGCGGCCCTTCTCGCGGTGCTCGCGCTGGCCGTAGTTGCGGCCGGGTGTGGGGGCGGCGGGGAGAGCGCGACAACGGGCGGTGGAGGGGGAGCCTCGACCGGCGGTAAGCAGTTCAAGATCGGCCTCGTCACCGACACGGGGGGAGTCGACGACCATGGCTTCAACCAGTTCTCCATCGCTGGCCTGAAGCGGGCCGAGAAGGAGCTTGGTGTCACCACGCGCGTCTATGTCTCGAACTCCGCCGACGACTACCTACCCAACCTTCAGGCAGCCGTCCAGGACGGGAACGACCTCGTGGTCGCGGTCGGCTTCCTGCTCGGACCGAGCGTCGCTCAGGTGGCGCAGGCATCGCCCAACAGCAAGTTCGCGGGCGTCGACCAGTTCTTCGGTGGCGACGGCTGCGAGGAGGCGGGAACCTGCGAACAGCCGAACGTGCTCGGGATGATCTATCCGACCGAGCAGGCCGGCTACCTCGCCGGGATCGTCGCGGCGATGATCACGAAGACGAAGGTCGTGTCGACGGTCGGCGGGAAGAAGATCCCGCCGGTCGACAACTGGATCGCCGGCTACATGCAGGCGGTCAAGGACACCGACCCCAGCGTCAAGGAGCTAAACGCGTACTCGCAGGACTTCGTTGACCAGGCGAAGTGCAAGGAGATCGCGCTCGACCAGATCGCCAACAAGTCCGATGTCGTCTTCCAGGTGGCGGGCTTGTGCGGCCTCGGCGCTCTCGACGCGGCCTGTGAGAAGAACGTGAACGCGATCGGCGTTGACGCCGATCAGTCGTTTGCCGGCCCGTGCGTGGTCACGAGCGCGCTCAAGCCGCTCGAGTCGTCCGTCTTCGCGATCATCAACACATTCGTCGACGGACAGTTCAAGGGCGGTGGCAACACGCTCTACGGCATCAAGGAGCTCCCCGATTCCGAGCTTCTGGCGCCTTACACCGACGCGGTTCCACAGGAAGTCCAGGACGCGGTCGCCGCGGCCAAGGATAAGATCATCAGCGGCGAGATCACGCCGCCCGCGACTATCGACGAAGTCAAATAGATCCACCTGTACGGGGCGGCCGTCAGGCCGCCCCGTACGATCTCCGCGATGGCCGAAGCCGCCTTCCTAGAGCTCAAGGGCATCACGAAGCGCTTTCCGGGAGTCGTCGCAAACGACCGTGTCGACTTCGACCTCCGCCAGGGCGAGGTGCATGCCCTCCTCGGTGAGAACGGGGCGGGCAAGTCTACGCTCATGAACACCCTGTACGGCCTGTACCACCCCGACGAAGGCGAGATACGGCTGAACGGGAAACCCGTTCGGATCGGGTCCCCGAGCGACGCGATCGAGCTCGGCATCGGCATGGTCCACCAGCACTTCATGCTCATTCCGGTCATGACGGTGGCGGAGAACATCGTGCTGGCCGTCGAGCCCCGAAACGGGCCGTTCCTCGACCTCGCCGCGGCGGAGAAGCGAGTGCGCGACCTCTCGCAGCGCTACGGACTCGCCGTCGACCCCGGCGCGCGCATCCAGCGGATCAGCGTCGGCCAGCAGCAGCGCGTCGAGATCCTCAAAGCCCTCTACCGCGGCGCTGAGATCCTCATCCTCGACGAGCCCACGGCCGTCCTGACGCCACAGGAGGCGCACGAGCTGTTCGAGATCGTCCGTTCGCTCACCGAGCAGGGAAAGTCGATCATCTTCATCACACACAAGCTGAACGAGGTGCTCGAGATCGCCGACCGGATCACCGTGCTCCGGCAGGGAAAGCGGATCGACACGGTGCCGCGTGAAGGCGCCACGCAGGAGGGACTCGCCCGGCTGATGGTCGGCCGTGACGTGGTCCTGCGCGTCGACAAGACGCCAGCCGAGCCAGCCGAGCCCCTCCTCGAGGTCGAGAACCTGTTGGTCTTCGACAACCGAGGCCTAGAGGCCTGTCGAGGTGTGTCCTTTCAGGTTCGCGCCGGCGAGATCGTCGGTCTCGCCGGAGTGGACGGCAACGGCCAGACCGAGCTCATCGACGCCCTCACCGGCCTGCGCAGCCCAGCGGCCGGTCACATCCTGGTGGCGCAGAAGGACATCACGAGCGCGTCCGCACGGGAACGCCTCGACCTGGGAGTAGGGCATATCCCCGAGGACCGCCAGGTGCGCGGCTTGGTGCTGGACTTCAGCCTCGCTGAGAACCTTGCTCTGCACGACTTCAGGAAGGAGCCCGACTCGAAATGGGGCTGGCTCTACCCGAAGAGGCTGATCGAACGGGCCGCGCGCCTGCTCAAGGAGTTCGACGTCCGGGGCGGCAAGCCGCGGACCCTCGCAGCCACCCTCTCCGGCGGCAACCAGCAGAAGGTCGTCGTCGCCCGGGAGGTCTCGCGTGACCCGAAGGTTCTCGTCGCAGCGCAGCCGACCCGGGGCCTGGACGTCGGTGCGATCGAGTTCGTCCACAATCGCCTCGTCCAAGAGCGTGACGAGGGTCGCGCGATCCTCCTCGTCTCACTCGAATTGGAGGAGATTCTCTCGCTCTCCGACCGTATCCTCGTGATGTACGAGGGCCGCATCGTCGGTGAATACGGGCCTGACGTCTCCGAAGCGGAGCTCGGCATCGCGATGACGGGTGGCGTCCGCGAGAAGGCAGCCTGATGGCCGAGACGCCCGAAGCCACACCAGGCGGCTTCTCCGGCCTGACGGGCTTCTACGAGCGGGCCGGAGGGTTCATCGTTCCCTTCGCGGCGACCGTCCTCGCGTTCGTGATCGGCGGACTGGTCGTGGCGATTACCGGCCATAACCCGTTCGCGGCGTACAAGGCGATCTTCAACGGCACCGGGTTGAACTGGTTCTTCCCCTGGGTGCAGGGAGTCGAGCGCACGCACGCTGCGGTCAACCTCGAGCAGACGCTCATCATCATGACGCCGCTCATGCTCACCGCACTTGCGGTCGCCTTCGCCTTCCGGTGCGGGCTCTTCAACATCGGCGGCCAAGGTCAGTACTGGGTCGGCTTCATCGCGGCGATCTGGATCGGGACGCACATGAGCGGGCTGTCGCGGCCCCTGCACGTTCTTCTCGCCATTCTCGCCGCCATCGTCGCGGGGGCGATCTGGGGCGGAATCGCCGGGATCCTCAAAGCGGCGGTGGGAGCGCACGAGGTCATCTCGACGATCATGCTCAACTGGATAGCGATCTACGGGGGCCAATACCTCTTCGAGCCGAACGGCCCTCTTCAAGGACCCATTCCGGCGCTCCCGCGCTCGTCCATCATCGACAGCTCGGCCAAGCTCTGGCCGATCTGGAAGATGGAGGGAGTCATCCAGGTCCTGCACGCGGGCATCTTCATTGCCCTCTTCGCGCTCGTCGTCTACTACATCCTGCTGAACAGGACGACGCTCGGCTACGAAGTACGCGCGGTCGGCTTCAATCCCGAGGCGGCGCGCTACGGAGGCATCTCCGTGGCCAAGAACTATTTCCTCGCCCTCGCAATCTCAGGAGCCTTCGCGGGGCTCGCGGGGGGAGTCGACCTGCTCGGCTACAAGTTCTCCGTCGACACGAGCGACTTCGCCACGAACCAGGTCGGCTTCACCGGGATAGCGGTCGCGCTGCTGGGACGCAACAAACCGCTCGGCATCATGTTCGCGGCCCTCCTCTTCGCCGGGCTCCAGACCGGCACGTCGACGCGCGCGCTTGACCCGACCATCTTCAGCCCGTCGCTCGCGACCGACCTCGCAACGATCATCCAGGCGCTTGTCATCTTCTTCGTCGGAGCAGAGGTCCTCATCTTCTTCATCTGGCGGGCGCGCCGGCACCTCCGCTTCAGGGGCGCGGGAGCTCAGGCTTGAGCACCAACGCTCCCACGGCTCCGCTGGGAGGAAGGCTTGGGCGCCTCACTGACCCGCGCACACTCGGATCCGCGGGGATCGCGCTGGGCGCTCTCGCGTTCTGGCTCGCGCTGCCTCCCTGGACGGTGCGGACCGTGGGCCCATCGATCGCGCTCGGCATCTTCGCCGTCGCGTGCGGAATCGCAGCTGCCCCGCGCGGAGAACGCCGCCTCGGCTGGGGCGCGATCGTCGTCGGGATCCTGGCCATCCTCGGAGCGATCTGGCTCCAGGGCGTGCAGGAAGCCACCCTCAAGAACATCCTGACCGCGGGTCTCCTCGCATCCACACTGCGCTTCGCGACTCCGCTCGCCTTCGCGGCGATGGGGGGTATCTTCTCCGAGCGCTCGGGGGTCGTGAACATCGGCCTCGAAGGCATGATGCTGATGGGCGCCTTCTTCGGAATCTGGGGCGCGATCTGGAGCGGCACCTGGGTCGTCGGGATTCTCATGGCGATGCTCTTCGGCGGGTTGCTCGCGCTCGTGCACGCGTTCTTCTGCATCCACCTGCGGGCCGACCAGATCGTCAGCGGCTTCGCGGTCAACCTGATGGCGCTCGGGCTGACCGGCTACCTGTTCAGTTCCATCTACTCGTCGGGCATTCCCTCCGGCGTCTCGCGAGTCCCGAACGTGACGCTCGGGTGGCTGGACAGCATTCCCGGGGTCGGCAACTTCCTTGCAGGCGTCTTCGGCGACTTGAATCTGCTGGTCTGGATCATGTTCGGGGTCGTGATCGCGTCGTACGTCGTCCTCTTCAAGACGCCGATCGGACTCCGGATCCGCTCGGTCGGGGAGCATCCGCGGGCAGCCGACACGGTCGGGATCTCGGTGTACGGCGTCCGCTATGCGGCGGTGACACTCTCCGGGGTTCTCGCTGCCCTCGGCGGTGCGTTCCTGTCGATCGGCTTCACGGGCACCTTCGCCGAGAATATGACGAGCGGCCGTGGATTCATCGCACTTGCAGCCGTCATCCTCGGGAAGTGGCGTCCAGGCTGGGCCTTCGCGGCGACCCTTCTCTTCGGCTTCGGCTTTGCACTCTCGATTCCATTGCAGCGTGAAGCGGATATCTCTGCAAGTGTCATCTCGACCTTGCCGTACGTTCTCACGCTCATCGCACTCGTCGGCGTCATCGGGCGCTCGATTCCGCCGGCCGCAGTCGGCCGACCCTACGTCAAGCAATAGCGATGGGGAACCCCAGGGCGGCTTGGGCGCTCATCACGGCCTTACTCGCGTTGGGCGTGCTCGTAGGCGCGGCGGCCGCCGCCCGGCTCATGAGCCAGGTCGGCCTCATCGAGGCCGTTCCGGCGG
>DASXTI010000057.1:0-11811 GCA_036505535.1 Thermoanaerobaculia bacterium | reverse complement strand
GGTGTGGGCCGAGAACGTTCACGCCAGGACGGCGGGGTCGCCACGCGCTCTCGCTCGGGCGCGACTTCGCGGCCCGGGCGTTCCTCCCTCGGAGTCGGCTGGACGCGTGAGATGGGCGGCGTCGCGACCCGCTCTCGTTCGGGAGCAATCTCCCGGCCCGGCCGTGCCTCCGGCGCGGTCGGCTGTTGCGGCGCGACCCGAGGCTCCGCGCCGACAGGGGGGACGGATCGACCGCGGCCGGTGACCGGGCCCGATGCGACCGGTTGCTGCGCGGTCGCCATCGGACGGCCTCGCACCGGCGCCGGGGCCACAGGTTGCACGTTTGCGGGTTTCGCGGAAGGCTTGCTTGCGGGCGCCAGCGTGACGCGGCCGGACTCGGCGGCGACGGGCCGCACGGATGTGATCGTGCGGGGTTGACGCTGTTCCGCCGCAGTCAGACGAGTCGCGGCTGCTTGGGTCACGGGAGCGCCCCCGTTTTGCTTGATGACCGCCAGCTTCTGCTCGAACCTCGGCGGCGCCGGAGGCGGGGCGACTCGCGCGACGACCGCTCGAGAGGTCACCGCCGCGGGCGGGCGAGGCGCCGCGGCCTGTGTCCGGACCGAAACTCGCGTCGAAGCCATGGTCGGGACGATCGGAACGGCTCCGCGCACGACGGGCGCCGCCGCGACCTGTTGGACGACCGTGCGGTCGGTAACGATGTTTCGGGTGACCAGGCCGCCGGAAACGAAGGTGTTCTGGTTCACGACCGTGACATAGGTGCGGTTGACGTAGGTCACGTTTGTGACGTTCACGTTTACCGCCTCCCGTCTCCACCAAGGAATCAGCGGATCACGAGGCGCGAGCGGGAACCAGCCCACGACGCCGCCGCCGCCGATCGTGACCGACGCGGAGAAGCCGGGGCCGCCGCCGACGAAGGCCACGAGGGCGGGAGCGTACGCCACGGTGCGCACCGTCGGTGCTACGGGCACCCAGTACCAGCGCGAGGAGTAGGTGACCCAGCGGCCGTAGTGATACGGCGCCCAGCCCCAAGGCTCCGTCGAGATCCACGTCCATCCCCATGGGTCCTGCCATACCCAGTGACCCACGCGATACGGAGCCCAGCCGACTTCGACGGTCAGGGGCGTCCAAACGTGTCCGTACTCCGGGATCTCTTCCCAACGTCCGTACTCATCCAGGTCCTCCGCGCCGACCACGCCGGCGCTGACGTATTGGTAGGAGCGGGCGCGGCTCATGCTGCCTTCTCGCACGTTGACCCAGCGGTCCCAGCGGTCCGGGGAGGAGAGCCCGAAAACACTGTAACGAGGCGACTCGATCCCGTCGATGGACATCGCGTCGCCCGTGTGGAGGGCTACCTGGCCACCGCCCGCGGCCACGCTCGCCGCGCCGCTCAGGACCGAAACGCGCGTGTAGCCGTCCTGGTCGACATCGATGCGATAGTTTCCGGGCTGCTCGAAGGTCACCGCCGCATTGGGAGTGTCGACTTCCCAGAGGTCGTTCTCGTCGAGCCGCCGAACCCGGAACGAGGCAATGCCGGCCTTGATCGCGAATTGCTTGGTATCGTCGGTCAGATTGAGAGCCGCCAGATCGGTCCGCGATCCGAGGCGAACGATGTCGCCACCGTGCACCTGCAGCTCGAGACGGCTGCGGGGACCGGTGTAGATCCGGTCGCCGAGAGTCATCGGAATGTTCACGTCGGCCGGCTGCCAGTTGTCCGGATCATCGCCCCGCGAATACGAGGCGCTGCCCTGCAGGTGAGAGACCCGGGCCACCGTTTGTTCGATGTCCGTCTGGATGATGTCGCCGTATTCGTCACGCTCCTGGCCGAAAGCGACTCCGGCGGAAGAGAGCGCCAGAAGGATCGCGGCCGACGTGGATAGCGTTCGTTTCCAAAGAGAAGTCATCTCCGTCCTCCATTCGGGGACCCTCTCTTGCAAGGTTGGTTCCTATCCTGGTCCCGATCCGGTGATCGGGTCTAACCACCTGCGAGCAAAAGGCTTTTCCACCGGTTAAGAGTTTCGCCTCGTCCGGGCGGCCGGACCGATTGTCCTCTGAGAGGGTCGGTCATTTCGAGCGCTCATGTTTGCGTAGACTGGCCGGCGGATGGGACCTCCTCGACGCGTGGCAAAACCTCCGGAGACCCCCCTGATGATCTTCGATGGGGACTGCGGATTCTGCCGGACCTGGATCGCGCGCTGGAAGGAGTCGACCGGCGATCGCGTTGCCTACGCGCCCTCGCAGGAGGTCGCGAGCCGCTTTCCCGAGATTCCGCCGGAGGTCTTTGCGCGCGCCGTCGTGCTCGTCCTTCCCAATGGGCGAGTCTACGAGGGAGCGGAGGCCGTGGCCCGGTCCCTGGCCGCGGTTCCCGGGCACGGTGCATTTCTCTGGGTCTATCGGTTCGTGCCGGGCGCCGCGGCCTGCGCGGAGCTGGCGTATCGCGTGATTGCCTCGCACCGTACCGCCGCGCTGGTCGTCACGCGACTCCTCTGGGGCGACTCCGTCGCGAAGCCGACCTATTTTGCCGCGACCGCGCTGTTCCTCCGTCTTCTGGGTCTGAGCTACTTCGTAGCATTCCTGTCGCTCTGGGGGCAGATCGATGGTCTCGTGGGCTCTCGTGGAGTCCTGCCCGTCGCGCAGTATCTGGACTGGATCCGCGCGCCAACGCGAGCGGCAGGGTACTGGCTAGTGCCGACTCTCTGCTGGCTGTCGTCGACCGACGGGTTCTTGCATCTGCTCTGCGGCGCCGGGGCGCTCGCGGGGCTTCTTCTCCTCGCGGGCATTGCGCCCGTGGCGAGCGCGGCCACCGCGTGGCTCCTCTATCTGTCGCTCTCGATCGCGGGGCAGGTCTTTCTCGAGTTTCAGTGGGACATTCTGCTGCTCGAGGCCGGGTTGATCGCGATCCTTGTCGCTTCGCCCCGGACGTGGAGATTCCGAAGCGGCCTCGCCGCCTCCGGTCTGGCTCTGTTCCTCCTTCGGTGGCTGCTCTTCCGCCTCGTGTTCTCCTCGGGCTGGGTCAAGCTCGCAAGCGGCGATCCCACGTGGCGGAATCTCACCGCGCTGCGTTTTCACTACGAGACGCAGCCCCTTCCTCCATGGACCGCGTGGTTCATGCACCAGCTTCCCCCGTCGTTCCAGACGGTCTCGGTCCTCTTCATATTCTTCGTGGAGCTCGTCGTTCCGCTCCTCTTCTTCGCGCCGCGGCGCGTGCGGCTCTTCGCCTTCCGGATGACCCTCCTGCTGCAGATTCTGATGGAAGCGACCGGAAACTACGCGTTTTTCAATCTGCTGGCGGTCGCGCTCGCCGTGCTGCTGCTCGACGACCTCTCGTTTCCGCGGCGCTGGAGAGAGGCCGCAAAGGCTTCCGCCATCTCGTTCCGCCGCGGCTGGCCGAAAGGGATCCTCGTTCCCGTCGCGGCGGTGCTCTTTCTCGCGTCGAGCATCGCGTTCTCCGCCACGCTCTTCCGATCGTTCTCGCCGCCGGAACCGCTCGTCGCGATCGTGCGTTGGATCGGGCCCTTCCGGAGCGTCAACGGCTACGGACTTTTCGCCGTCATGACGACATCTCGTCCCGAAATCGTGATCGAGGGAAGCGACGACGGCGCCGTGTGGCGCGTCTATGAGTTTCGGTGGAAGCCCGGGAACCCGAGGCGTAGGCCCGCCTTCGTCGCGCCGCACCAGCCTCGGCTCGACTGGCAGATGTGGTTCGCGGCGCTCGGAAGCTACCGGGAAAACCCCTGGCTCATCCGATTGCTCGCACGGCTTCTCGAAGGATCACCGGAGGTCGAGGGCTTGCTCGCCCGCAACCCCTTCCCCGATCATCCGCCGCGGTTCGTGCGCGCCGTTCTCTACGACTACCACTTCACCGATTCCGCCGAGCGCCGCTCGACCGGCGCCTGGTGGCGGCGGGAGCTGAAGGGCCTCTACTGCCCGGTGCTCTCCCGCGAGAACGTTCGACTGCTCGAATAATCGAGCCTGACCCGTCCCTCCGGCGCCTTCGGGGGCGGATCGACGCGGAGGAGAAACTGCGACCCGCTCCCGGAGGCTACGCGAATTCAGTCGTTCGGGGCGGCCGGCCAAAGCCACGAGTCAGTGAGTTTTGAAGCCTTGAGGGCTGATTAAATGCCGACGCGAGACTGGCGTCACACGCCGAAGCGCTCGGGCTCCCACTCCAGACCCAGCTCGTCGGGCGGCGCCATGTAGCCGACGAGCGCGGAGGCGGCGACGATGGCGGGGCTGGCGAGATAGCCTTCGCCGCCGAGACCCATTCGGTTCTGCCAGTTCCGATTGAAGGACGTGATGGCACGCTCTCCCTTCGTCAGCGCGTCGGGACCCTGGCCGAAGCAGGGGCCGCACCACGACTGGCGGATCTGGCCGCCCACGGAGCGGAAAACCTCCGCGATCGATTCTCCCTCGAGCCGGGAGTCCGGTGTCTCGATTTGCCTGCCGACGCCGCCGGAGCCCGGAAAAATCGCGAACGTGCGGGCGACCTTCTTGAATCCCTTCTGCCGTGCCGCGCGGAGCACGAGCGCCGCCGACAGGAGGTCGTCATAGCTGCCGTTCGTGCACGAACCGATCAGCGCCTTGTCGAAGGTGATTCTCTCTCGCGCCACTTCCTCGGCGCGAAACGCGTTCCCCGGAGAGAAGGGCTTGGCGATCATCGGCGCGACGTCGGAGAGCGTCAGCGTCTCATCGATCTCGTAAAAGGCATCGATGCCCGGTGTCACGCGCGGGTAGGGCAGCTCCGGAACGCCTTTGGCGCGATACCAGGCGTTGGTGATCTCGTCCTCGGCGAAGATTCCGTTCAGGGCCTCCGCCTCCGCCATCATGTTGGCGATCGTGTTGCGGAAGGCGATGGGGAGCTGCCGGTCGGCGTCGACGAACTCGACGGACATCCCCTCGGACTGCTTCGCTCCCCAGCGGCGCAGCAGCTCGAGCACGATGTCTTTGCCCGAGACCCACGGCTGGAGCTTCCCGCGAAACACAACGCGGCGCTGTCGGGCGACCGTAAAGTAGATGTAGCCGGTCGCCCAGCCGAAACCGAGAGTCGTGGAGCCGACGCCGAAGCCGACCGCGCCGTACGCGCCGTACGCGCGGCTGTGCGAATCTGCTCCGGGGATGAACTGCCCCGGCATTACCAGCCCCTGCTCCGGAAAATAGAAATGAAAGATGCCGTCGCCGGGGTCGGCGTAGTAGGGCTTCTCGAGGCCGTGGAGCCGTGCGAACTCCCGGCCGATCGCCGTTTGACGAGCATCTTCCGCCTTGCCCGTAAAGACGAAGTGATCGTTGGCGATCGCGGCCTGTCGCGGATAGATCGTGTGCCCGCCGGTGATCTGGTTGAACGTGTGGATGGCAAACGGCGCCGTCCCGTCCGAGGCCGGAAGCAGATCCGCGTAAACACGCAGCGTCGCCCCCGGTTCGACGGGAGCGTCCCGGTCGACGCGATGCGCCCAGACGATCTGCTCGGTCGTGCTCATACGCCTCGCCGACTCCGGATCGGCCCACTCGAGGACGGGCGGGGTCCGAACGGAGTGGCGGAATTCGCGGCGTCCCACGGCGAAGATGCCGCCGCTCGAACGGATCTCCTCTTCCTTGGGCGAAAGGGGAACGGGCTCGTAGGTTTTCCCCCGCGTCTCGTTGGCGAGGCGGCGCGTCGCCGGATCAAAGGTGAGGATGTCGCCGTCCTGCGCATCCTCGACGGCCTCGGGACTCTGGACGACGTGGAGGCCCAGGTTGAAGGCGTTGCGGCGGAAGATGTCTCCCATCCCGTGACCGCACACGACCACGAGCTCGAGCCCCTTTTCTTCGGCCACGCCCTTTAGGCCGGCGGCACTCATTTCGCGAGAGGAACCGATCGCGAATCGCTCTCCGGCGATGAGGAAATTTTCGCCGCGATGGACGCGCTGCCGGAAATCGGGCATGAGATGCCGAAAGGAACCGGCCTTCCAGCGCTCGTCGAGCCGTTCCAGACTCTCCGACACGCAGTCGGCAGCCGGCGTGATCTGATCGGTGTCGATCGCGTCGCGCTTCTTGCCCGGGACCTTCGGGTCCCAGAAGATGAGCGCCTTGCCGCGAATCGTGCGGGGAGAGCCCTCGCGGACCGTGTCCGACGGATGGGGACCGGGCAGGTCGCGCTCCGTGATCCCCGGCTTCAAGCGCGCCGGGCGCATTCTGTGCATTCCCACGGTCCAATCCTACTCATTTGATGGACCCTCGGGGGGCAGCACTCTCGGTGGATGGTCCAACCGCCGCGAAAACTTCTTCGCTCCCCTTCGGCCGCGTCGAGCGGCCGTACCAAGAGCCTAGCGGCTCGACGAAAGGTCGGTCTGGCGAACACGCTCTTCCCAGGTGATCTCCTGCGCCTGCTGGAAGAGCCGCGCCGCACGGCTGAAGGCGAGCTGCGCCGCGTCGTAGTCGCGCTGCCGCATGAGCCGCTCGCCCTCCTCCTCGCTGTGGCGCCCTTCGCCGAAGAGATCGCCCGCCGTCTCTCTCGCGTTGACACGGTCCGCCTCGATCCGAGCGAGCGCGGCGCGCAGGCGGAGCTCCTCCGCGGGCCGCCGCAGCTCCGTCTTGACTCTCGGGCGCGGTCTGCCGGGAGCGGCGGATTGCTTCACAGCGGTCTGGAGGCCTCCTGCGTGAGGAGGAGCCGGGCGAACGACTTTCTCGGGGGTCGCGTTTCCCAGCGCGGGCAGGGCCGGGGAGGGTGGGGCCTTCGGGGCGCTTTCCCGCCGTAAGAGGGATTCCGCACCGCCCGAGGCCACGGATCTGGAGAAATGCAGCTCGCTGGTCACGAGAAAGACGGCCACGGCGAGACCAGCCGCCGCCGCCAGCACCGCGGCCGGACGTTTCCATTCGGCGGGCAGACTCGGCTCGTTTTGCCAGGAGAAATCTCCCTCCAGCAGTTCCACGGCGCGCTCCCGAACGGGAATCGGAGCGGGCTCCTCGTCGATCGGTGCAGGAAGAGCCGCTCGATCGGCGAGCTCGGGAAGAGCGGCCGGTCCCTGGTCAGGGAGGGTTGCATCCGGGCCCGGAACCGGTTGCGCCGGCTCGATGTCGCCTTTTCTCCGCTGCTGCGATTCCGATAACGGCGGAGATGTCGGCTCGGGAGCGCTCTGGGAAGCCGGAACGACAACCGGGTTGGTCGACACCCAATCGCCGGATGGAGCCACGCTCTGGCTCTCGGGGTTCAGAAGCTTGTAGAGAAAGAGCGAGAGATTGGCGTTGTACAGCGAGTAAGGACTGCCCGTCACCATCTGCTGCAGGGCACGATGCGTCTCGACGGCGGAGGCGAAGCGTTCTTCCGGCGCGGCCAGACAGCGCTTGAGGAAGTCCGCGAGCTCTTCGGAGCGAGGATCTCCGGCACGCATCTCCGGCGCCGGCGTGTCGAGCGACGGACGCCGCCCGGTCGTCAACTCGATGACGATGGCGCCGAGCGAGTAGACGTCGGAGTTCGCTCCGATTTTTCCGCCGTTGCGCACTTCCGGAGCGATATAGGGCGCGATCTCCGCCGCCATGCGCAGGCCATTTAAGGAGGGGAGAACTCCGTCGGCGATCCCGTACCCGCCGACGCGTACGGCGGCGTCGTGCGAGATCGATACGAATCCCGGCCAGAGGAGCCCGTGGTCCGCGGGGCGGTCGCCGATGATCGTCTGATGGGAGTGCTCGAGCGCCGCGGCGATCCGTTCGGCGATCAGCAGCGCGTACTCGGCCGGAATGCGAATCCCGAGTGCGCGCACACGCGCGAGCATGGTGTCGAGCGTCCATCCCGCCGTCTCGTCCCAGGTCATGAATGGAATTCCGTCGACCACGTCGAGGTGTTGACGGACAACGATCGCCTCGTGCACGAGGGATCCGCTGCGAGGCGCGTTTTTCCGGATCGCCCAGAGAATCGCCTCGGGTAAGAGCTCCTCCGAGCGCAGGATGCGCAAGCGCACGAACCGCCGCTCGTCAGCCGCATAAAGAGCCCGAAAGACCGTGCCGAGCGCGTCCTCCGAAAGCTGCGCCACCAGGAGATAGTCGCCAAGGTGCCGCGAGAGAAAAGGCGCCGTGCTCATGCGCTTTCTTCCTCAGCGGCCGTCGGTTCCGGGAAACGCGATGCCGCCGCGCCCGAAGGTCGGGGCGCAATCGCTCCTCGCCAGTTATCCATGCTCGGAATACAGGCCATTTTCGCTGGTCGGCTGGATGAATTTTTGCACTTTTCGTGCCGGGACCGGCAAAAGATCTCGAAAAACCTAAGACCCGGCGTCAGAGACAAATACGATGCCGGACGGTGGCCCTGCGCCCGATCCGATGACAAAAAAAGGCGCGGCGCCCCGGCGCCGCCGCCCTTTTGGTCGATGCATCCGAAAGTGTCTGTCATCCTTCGCCGGTGACCGCCGGCCTCCGGGCGGCGTTGCCTACTGCCGTGGGTTTTCCTCTGGTGGCCGGCTGGCGCCCAGGATGACGCTCGCGCGCTCGCGTTATTTGACGTCGAGCAGCTCGACTTCGAAGAGCAGCGTGGCGTTGGGCGGGATGACGCCGCCGGAGCCGCGCGATCCGTACGCCAGATCCGGCGGGATCAGCAGGTTTCGCTTGCCGCCGACCTTCATCGTCGCAACGCCTTCATCCCATCCTTTGATGACGCGCCCCTGTCCGAGCGGAAACGAGAAGGGGGCGCCCCGGTCGACCGAGCTGTCAAACTTCTTACCCTTGGCGCCGTTCTCCCAGAGCCAGCCGGTGTAGTGCATCACGCACGTCTGGCCGGTCTTGGGCGAGGCTCCGGTGCCGACCTGGACGTCTTCGTACTGCAGGCCACTTCCGGTCTTGATCATTCTGGATTCGCTCTTCTTCTCCGAGTCGCTCGGAGATGCGGCCTTCCTCTCGTCCGCGGATGCGGAGGCTGCGGCCAGGGCCCCTGCGAACGCGGCGGAGAGAAGCAGGGCAACCTCTTTCTTCATCTTTCTTCGTTCCTTTCTGGCCCCTTACGAGGGCGGCGGGAGTCTACCCCAGGCCGCTCTCATCCGGTCTCGCTCGTCTCTTCGAAGTCGGCCGTGGAATGATCCGCGCGATGCGAAGCCTTCTCGCGCGCCTTGGTCTCGGAGCGGTCGGAACGATCTACGTGGCGATGGGCGTCGTCTCCGCGCGCGTCGCTTTTCTCGGCGCGAAGGACCGTGAGGCGGGCGTGCCGGGGGCGTTGCGCTTCCTTCTCGGGCAGCCCTACGGCTTCCGGATTCTGGGAGTCGTCGTCGGGGGACTCGGAGCTCTGGCGATCCTACGGTTCCGCGAGGTCCTCGGCGGCGGCCGCAGCTTGCCCGTGCGGGCGGGGCTCGCGCTCAATGCCATCGGGTACGCTCTCCTCGCCTGGACGGCGGCGCGGCTGCTCTTTCGCATCCGGCAGAGCGGCGATTCCCTCGAGCGAGCGAGCGTGGAATGGCTTCTCGGCGAGTCCTGGGGTGCCACGCTGCTGGAGGTTGTCGGCTTCGCCGTGATCGCGGGAGGAGCGTTCGAGGCGTATCAAGGTTTGCGGGGTCGCTTGGGCTTCCGCCCCAAGCTGCCACGCCGGATGGAGCGGATTCTCGCGGCTATTGCGCGGTTCGGTCTTATCGCGCGCGGCATCGTGCTCGGTGTGCTCGGCTACTTCGTGATCCGAGCGGCCGAAGAGCTCGACGTCAACCGCCTGCCGACCATGGGCGGGACTCTGCGCGCCTTTGCCCACACGGCGTTCGGCCCCGCGTTCATGGGCGTGGTGGCCGCGGGCCTCGCCTCCTACGGCGTTTACATGTGGTCGCTGATGCTGCTCAAGCGCCGGGTCTAACTCAGCGAATCGAGGACTTCACGCCTTCAACTTCGTGAGCACTTCGGTGATCCGTTTCTTCTGCGCGGGATCGGTCGTCATCGACAGAGCCTTGCGGTAGTTCTCGATCGCGAGCTTCTTGTCCCCCTTCGCCGCGTATCCCTCGCCGAGGCTGTCGTAGGTGTTCCAGGATTCCGGATGGTCCTTGACGTTCTTCTTGAACATGGCGATCGCCTCGTCGAGCTTGTTCTGCTGCAGCAACTGGTAGCCGTACAGATTGATGTCCGCTTCCGTGGCGATCTTGAATGCGCGCTCGCGGAGATCCGCGGCCGTCTTCGCGTCCCCCTTCTTCTCGAGGATCGCCGCCTTGGTGCGCAGATTCTGAAACGTCGTCTGGGTCGCGATCGATTGGTCGGCCCACGCGAGCGCCTGATCCATCTCGACGTCGTTGCGCAGGCACCACTGGGCGGCCTGGTTCCAGCCCTGCCAGCTGAAGCGCGGCAGGCCCCGCAGCTGGCCCTTCAAACTCTCGAAGACAACGCTTTTCGTGTCGACGCGGATCGGGAAGGCGACCTGAAGCTTTTCCCAGTGAAGGAGGACGATCACGCCGTCTTCGGTGGGATCCTCGAAGCGATAGCTCAGGCGCTCCTCGAAGTCGGCCGTCTCCGGCGTGACCGTCATGCGGGTGACATCCTCCTTGGGGTCGTAGCTGAACGAGCCCCATGCGCGCGACATGCTGCTGAAAATGACAGTCCACTCCTTCTCACTCGGAATCATGTGGAGTCCATATGCGCCGGCCGCAAGCTCGTGGTCTCCCACGGCGACCGGAGTCGAGAACGCGATCGTCGTGTTCTCGTTCGCGCCGGCCCGCCAGACCTCGTTGTAGGGGACCAGCCCCCCCCAGATCTTCCGTTTGTTGACGCCGGGCCGATGGTACGTGATCGTGATGTCGGTCAAACCGACCGTCTGGGAAACCGAAGCGCGGGGGCTCGCGTCGGGCAGGGTGAGCGGCGGGACCTGGGCGAGGACCGTCGCGGCGGACAGAAGGGTTCCGCCCAGACCCATGGCGAGGTGGTGTTTCATGAGACCTCCTTCCCGATCGACGTGCTGGAGGTCTCTACGTTTTTGGCCGATACAGGTTTATTGGAGAGTCCTGGGCTCTCTAGGGAGGGCGGTCGTTCGCGCTAGTGTGCCGTCTCGGAAGTCGCGATAAGGACCATAAACGTAGGGGCGGGGCTTGTCCCCGCCCGCCGGCGGCCGCAAAGGCCGCCCCTACGACCGATAGGCTTATCAGGACTTCGGCGACGAAACACTAGGCGGCGCTGACGCCCGGGAGCGAGGCGCCCTTCGCGGTCGGGACGTTCCGGAGAGCGCGGAAGAGAAGGTCGGCGCGGCGCCGAACTCCATGTTTCACGAGGAGGTTGGAAACGTGGAACTTCGCCGTTCGCTCGGACATGTGGAGCCGGCTCGCGATCTCCTTGTTGGAGAGATTGTCGAGCACGGCCTCGAGAACCTGGCGCTCGCGGCGAGTCAGCCCTTCGAACCCCGAGGCGTAGACGCGCAGCGGCACCGTGCGCAGCGCCGAGTCGACGAAACGAGCGAGCAGCGCCCGGCCGACCCACAGGCCTCCGTCGGACGCCGTCTGCAGGGCGCGAGGCAGCGCTCGGATGGCTTCCGAATACGTCAGCAGACCTCTGACTCCGAGCCGCAGCAAAGCGAACGCGGTCGGATCGTTGAAGCGTTCGCCGAGCACGAGGATCCGCGCCGATGGCTGCTGGATATGGATTCCCGTGACCACGGCCTCGGTCACCTGCAGCTGGGGATGGGCCTCGATGATATAGACCGAAGCCCGCGGAACCGAGCCCTTCTCCAAATCCGGAATGCGGTTTGGCTCCAGGCGGCGGGAGATGAGGCGAAAGCCGCTATCTGAGATCAGCCGCTCGAACTGGGGGAGGACCAGCGGATGGCACCAATAGAGCCCGACCGAGGAACGATGGGTGGTCACCTATTTCGAGGGTAACGGATTCTCCGCGCGGAGGGCAACC
>DASXTI010000056.1:0-4264 GCA_036505535.1 Thermoanaerobaculia bacterium | reverse complement strand
TTTCCGACGATCCATCTTCATGCCCTCTCGGCGCCGGAGGTCTATTTCCTGCAGAAGATGACGAAGTGGCCGATGCGAGAGGTCATCGCGCGGCTGAGGGACGCCGGACTGCAGTCGATCCCCGGCGGCGGTGCGGAGATCCTGGAGGACTCCGTCCGGAGGCGCATCTGGTCGCTGACCAAGGCGCCCACCGAGAAATGGGTCGACGTCCACGAGTCGGCGCACTCGCTCGGGATGCGCACGACGGCGACGATGATGTTCGGCGTGGGGGAGACGTACGCCGACCGCGTCGAGCATTTTCGCGTCGTGCGCGACCTCCAGGACCGCACGGGAGGGTTCACCGCCTGGATCCCATGGACCTTCCAGAAGGAGAACACCGTCCTCGACGGCAAGGTCGAAGAGGCGGGTGGTTTCGAGTATCTGAAGACTCTCGCCGTCTCGCGCCTCTTCCTCGACAACATCACCCACGTCCAGGGCTCTTGGGTCACGCAGGGACCCAAGATCGGCCAGGTCTCCCTGTCTTTCGGCGCCGACGACCTCGGCTCGATCATGATCGAGGAGAACGTCGTCTACGCCGCCGGGGCGCGCAACAGGATGTCGCAGGAGGAAATGCGGCGCGTCATTTCCGATGCCGGCTACACGCCCGTGCAGCGGCGGACGCTCTATGACGCGTGCACGGACTCCTGCTGCCTCGCGCCGATCCCCGTTCCGAAGCCGCCGCGCGACGCGATGCTCCCCGTCGCCGGGGCCGATATCGACTCCTCGGTCGCGTCGGCGTAGCCGCTCAGCGCGCGGCGACCTTCCGCTCCAGCTCCGCGAACCAGTTCGTCACGAGCACGGGGACCGCTGTTGGCGCCTGCGCATCGGGAAGCTGAATCATGACGAAGCTCTTGCCGTCCGGCGCGACGTCGTACTGGCGGAACTCTATCTCTGGCAACACGACAAGGCCGGGTCTCTCGAAGAGAACCGCCGGCCGGCCGACCGCGAGCTCCGGGCCGAGTCGTACGGGGACCGACATCATTCGGTCGCCGTTGCGATAGAAGAGCTCGCTTCCGTCGCGGCTCCACGCGGCTTCGGCCCCCCCCTCGGTCGAGACCTGCACCTTTCCGCCGGGACCGGGGAAAGGACGTGCGTAGACCTCGAAGCGCCCGGAGTCGTTGGACGTGTAGGCGATCCAGCGGCCGTCGGGGGAAAAGTCCGGCTGCCCCTCGAAGTAGGGAGTCACCAGGAAGGGACGAGGAAGAGCCGCGGCGCCTTCTCCCAGCTCGAGGGTCAAGATGTCCCAACTCGTCGGGGGGCCGATCCGCGAGATGGCGAGCACCTTGCCGTCCGAAGACCAGGATTGCGGGACGACCGCGTTCTGCTTCGTCTTGAAAAGAAACTGCTCGTCGCCACCTCCGTCGCTCGAGCGGATCAGGACCTGCGGCTCCAGCGAGCGCCGCTCCGAGCAATAGGCGATCCGCTTGCCGTCCGGGCTCCAGACGGGGTCGAACTCTTCGCTCGCCTCCGGCGTGACGCGCGTGACCGTTCCGCGCTCGAGATCGGCGACCCAGACGTCCTGGTTGGCTTCTCCCTTCGCGAACGCCAGGCGCTTTCCGTCCGGGGAGAAACGGGGGCCGTAGTAGTCGCCGGTGGCGAATGCGAGCGGCCGAGCCTGCCCGCTCCGATCCACGCGGACGAGCCGGTAGGGGGCCCGGTTGGGTGAGTGGCCGGGCAGATAGACCAGCGTTCCGTTGGCGGAGAACGCGAGCTGCGCCGCGCCGGTCCCCTCCGTGCGCACACCCGAGAGTAAGGGTACGGCCGGCCCCGTGACCTCCAGCCGCTCGGCATCGAAGGGGGCCGCGAGAACCGTGCCGCCGCGCACGTACACGAGGTGTCCCGTCGGCGCGTAGTGAGGGCTCGTGCCGCCGCGCACGAGGATCTTCTTCTGGCCGCCGTCCAGTCGCAGCGCCGCGATCGATGCCTTCTCGAAGTTTTCGTCGCCCTGGTTGATGACGAACACGACGGCTTTGCCGCCGGGCAGGACCTCGGGCCACCAGTACGCCTGCTCGCCCTGATTGTAGTCGGGCCAGGCGAGGCGTTCCTGTTCTCCGGTCGAAGCCGAGCGGCGAACGAGCCCGTGCGTGTTGGCGGGAGATACGATGATCCGGTCGTCCGGGCCCC
Organism: Thermoanaerobaculia bacterium; assembly: GCA_036505535.1. Lineage (GTDB taxonomy): Bacteria > Acidobacteriota > Thermoanaerobaculia > UBA5066 > Gp7-AA6 > DAHUXD01. Next base: position 2,101 of record DASXTI010000056.1, on the reverse strand, counting down.
AGCTCGCGCCCCGCGTGACGGGCGAGATCGCCGGCCCGACCACCGTCGGCGTGCCTCCGGCGAGGGACACCTTCTTTAACTCGGACCGCGCGAAAAATCCGACCCAATGACCGTCCGGCGAGAAGAAGGGCCCGGTCGCGTCCTCCGTTCCGGTAAGGATCCGGCTCTCGAGGTTGTCCATGGCGCGCAGCAGGAGGCGCCGTCGCCCCCCGACGTCGGCCACGGCGACCAGGCGCGTTCCGTCCGGCGAGATCGCGAAGAGGGGCCGCTCGGCCGTGGAGCCGGCCAGTGGTGGATCGAGAGCGAGCGCGACGCGGGTGACGGGGTCCGCGGAGGAGAAACGGCGGCCCGTGCGGCTCCCGACGAGCAGGATGGCGGCGACGAGAAGCGCGGCGGCCAACGCTCCCACGACCCAGCGCAGAAAGTGTCGGCTCGGCCGAGGCGGCGCCGCGGCCGCGCCGGCGAGCGCCCCCGTTTCCCAGGCGCGCAGGTCGAGGGCGAGGTCTCGTGCCGACTGGTAGCGGTCGGCCGGCTCCTTCTCGAGGCAGCGAAAGACGAGTGTTTGGAGCCCCGCCGGAATCCTTTTCGCCTCCGTGGAATTTTCGGGCCGGTCAGTAAGGATTGCGCCCAGCGTATCGATCGGGGTCTCGCGGCGGAACGCCGGCTTCCCGGTCAGCATCTCGAAGAGAACCGTACCGAGGGCGAAGATGTCGGCGCGCCCGTCGAGGGGCTTGCCGCGCACTTGCTCGGGCGCCATGTACCCGACGGTACCGGCGATTCCCCTTCCGGTCCCCGAGGCGGTCGTCGCGAAGGTCTGGATCAGGTCGCCAGCCGGCCGCTCGACGTGCGCGATGCCGAAGTCGAGGATCTTGGCACGGCTGTCAGACGTGAGAAAGATGTTCTGAGGCTTGATGTCGCGGTGAACGATTCCTTTCGCGTGCGCGGCGGCGAGGCCGTCTGCGACCTGGGAGGCGATCTCCGCGGCACGTTTGGAATCGACGGGGCCGGATGCCATCCGTTCGGCGAGCGTTTCACCCTCGAGAAGCTCCGTGACCGCGTACGGAATGCCATCATGCGTCCCGGTGTCATGGATCGAGACGATGTTGGGATGATCGAGCGCTGCGACCGCGCGTGTCTCGCGCTCGAATCGGGTAAGACTCTCGGCGTCGCGCGCCGCGGCGTCGAGGACCATCTTGATCGCCACCTCGCGATACAGTCGGGTGTCTCTCGCGCGGTAGACGGCTCCCATTCCTCCGCTTCCGAGCGGTGCGAGGATCTCGTAAGGACCGACCCGGTTGCCCGGGGCGAGAGCCATTTGATGCCAAGGATACTCGCGGCCCGGCTCTTCCGGCGGGGGACCTCTAACGCGCCGGTTTCGTGGAAGAGGAGGGCGTCCTCGCCACTCCGGCGTGCCTCTCCCGCTCCCAGCAGGAGCCGGCATAGAGGCCGAAGAGGAAGAGGAGGAGGCCACCCGCGGCACGCAGCAGAACGCGAGTGCGGCGGTGCTTCCAAGGCGGTTCCGAGCGAAAGGTGACGCGCTCGGCAGCCTGACCGATCAGCTCGGCCTGGTAGGCGCGAAGGTCGAGGAGGAGGTCGCGGGCCGACTGGTAGCGGTCGACGGAGTCCTTCTCGAGACAGCGGAAAACGAAGCTCTGCAGCTCGGTCGGGATCTTCTCGGTTTCGGGGTACTTGCGCGGGTCGTCGCGCAACACCGCGCCGAGGGTCTCGATGGGCGTTTCGCGGGAGAATGCGCGCCGGCCGGTCAGCATTTCATAGAACGTCGCACCGAGGGAGAAGATGTCGGTCCGCGCGTCGATCGACTTGCCGCGTACTTGCTCGGGAGACATGTAGCCGGCCGTGCCCACCAGAAACTGCGAGCTCGAACCGCGCCCGCGCGTAATCGTGTCGGACAGGCCCGCGGTCCGAGCCGGTTGCTCGATCCGCGCGATGCCGAAGTCGAGGATCTTCGCGCGGCCCTCGTTCGTCAGGAAGATGTTGTCCGGCTTGATGTCGCGGTGAATGATTCCCCGCGCGTGCGCCGCTTCGAGGCCAGCGGCGATCTGGCTCGCGACCTCGACCGCCTTCGGCGGGTTGAGCGGCC
>DASXTI010000055.1:0-2409 GCA_036505535.1 Thermoanaerobaculia bacterium | reverse complement strand
CCGTGATCGAGGAGCTTCGCGATCTCCTTGAGCTCGCGCAGAACACTCTTGCGATCGAAATCGACGGAGGCGGTTGGAGCGGCGGACTTTGCGGGCGATGTCGCCTTCGAAGGGGCCGCCTTAAGAAGCGATGCCTGAGCGGCAGGTCGGGACGGGCGCGGCTCGGATTTGCCGGAGGCGGATGCCGTTTCGGCCTTTCTTTGCTCCGCGAGCGGTGGCGCCGGCGCGAGGCCATCGTCGAAACGCCCCTCCGCGACTTCCGCGTCGAGCCGCTTCTTCGCGCCGGCGACCGTGAAGCCTTCGTCGTAGAGCAGCTCGCGAATACGCGAAATGATTTTCACGTCGCGAGCTGTATAGAGCCTGGCGCCCCCTTTTTCCTTCCCTTCCGAGAGGGCGGCGAACTCCGTCTCCCAGTAGCGCAGGACGTATGGCGCTACTTCCGCGATCCGGCACGCCTCGGCGGGCCTGTAAACCTCGGGCTCCGCTTTCGCCACGGTACTAATCTACCTCGAACGCCCGCCTCGGCGGGAGGACTTTGATCGGCGACGTGGGCGAGGCTCTCGGCCCGAGCGCTCCCGCACGACCACGCGGATCGGCGTCCCCGAAAAATCCGCCGTCTCGCGGAGAAGGTTCTCGATCCTCCGCTCCTCGGAGAAGTGAAGCGGCTCGGCGCGGCTCGAGACGAGCGCAAAGGTCGGCGGCGCGACGCCGGTCTGTGCGACGTAAAAGACCTTCAGCGGCCGGCCCGAGGCCGTGCGAGGCGCCTTGTCGCGAAGCGCGCGTCCCAGAACGCGATTCAGCTCGCCGGTCGGAATCCGGCGATAGCGGTTCTCGGCCACGACTGCCGCCGCTCCGAGGATTCGCGTGATCCCCCGTCCGGTCTTCGCCGAGATGAGAAGCACAGGCGCATGCCGCGCAAAGGGGATCTGGGAGGCCAATGCCTCCTGGAAATCCTGGGCCGTGCCGGACTCCCGTTTGCCGGCGACGTCCCACTTGTTGGCCAGGAGGATCAGGCCCCTTCCTGCCTCGTCGGCGAAGGACGCGATGCTCGCGTCCTGGCCCGTCGGGCCCTCGCTCGCATCGACGACGAGGAGGGCGACGTCGCACTCCTCGATCCGCTTGAGCGCCTGCACCACCGAGAGAACCTCGGGCCCTTTCTCGGTCCGGCCCCGCCGCCGGATCCCGGCCGTGTCGACGAGACGAAACCGCCTTCCCCCCGACTCGAGCGTCGCATCGAGGGAGTCGCGCGTCGTGCCCGCAATCTCCGTCACAATCGCGCGCTCCTCGCCCAGAAGCGCATTGACGAGGGACGACTTTCCGACGTTCGGACGGCCGACGACGGCGAGCGCGACCTCTTTGCCGGGAGGCACGGAGGGGAGTTGCGGCTCTGACGCGGGCGAAGAGAGGGAGAGATGCTCCGCGATCGCCGTCTGAACGTCATCGACGCCGATCGCGTGCTCGGCCGAGACGCCGTACACCTCCGGAAACCCCAGCTCCCACGCCTCCCACTCTCCTTCGCTCCCCTCCCGCCGATCGATCTTGTTGGCCACGACCGCGCACTCGCGCCCGGCCTCGCGAATCATCTTCGCAGCCGCCCGGTCCCCCGGCAGCACGCCGCTGGACGCATCCATCACGAGAAGCACGAGGTCGGCGGTCCGAATGGCCGCGACGGCCTTGTCCCGAACCGCCGCCGGGATGGGCTCCTTCCCCTCGGGGTCATAGCCGCCCGTGTCCGAGAGAAGGTATGCCCGCCCATCCGGCAGTCTGGCCTCCGCTTCCAGGACGTCGCGGGTCATTCCGGGCAGGTTGTGCACCAGCGAGCGCCGGCGTTGCAGGAGGCGGTTGAAGAGCGCGGACTTGCCGACGTTGGGCCGCCCCGCGATCACGACCCGGAAGAGCCCGCTCTCGCTCACCGCGCGGCCCGCGGAACTCCTCCTTCGAGCCGCAGCTGGAAGCGCGGGTGCGTGAAGGGATGGACGTCCGGAAATCGAGTGAAGATCCAACCGCCGAAGATCTGCTTCCCATTTTCGAAGACGGCGAGTCGCGCGGCGGGATTCTGCGGCTCGACCCCCTCCGAGGTGATCGCGCCTCCCCCCATCGTGAACGCAGGGAGGAAGACATCGGCCCGCACGACGAGGGACGGGTCGGGCAGCGGCGCGGCGCCGCCGAGCGGGACCTCGATGAGCCCCTCCTTGCCGTTGGACTTGTCCTTCCACCCGATCCGAACTCCGGAATAGGCCTTTCCCACCTCCGGAGGAACCTCGAGACGCGCAGGTACATCCCCGGCCTCGGGCGGGCTTCCCGACTCCGTCGCCGGCTCCGCGGCTCGCTCGTGCGAAATGACCATCCGGATCTCCGGGTTCGGACGGCCTCTCTGGCGGCAGTGCGCGGCGGACAGAAGGAGAAGTA
>DASXTI010000054.1:0-3207 GCA_036505535.1 Thermoanaerobaculia bacterium | reverse complement strand
TTCTCGGAGCCCTCCGGAGCCGCTCCTACGGAAACTGCAGACCGAGCGCCTTTGCCAAAAACACCGCCATTTGCCTCCGCGTCAACGTCGCGTCCGGGCAGTAGTTGCCACCACCGCAACCGGCCGTGATCCCGGACTTGGCGAGTGCCTCCACGAACTGGAACCCCGGATCGGAGGTCGGAACGTCGTTGAATGTCGCTGTCGCCGGCGGCGGAGAGACAGATAACCTGTACCCGACCACGGCGCCCGCGACCGAGGTCGTATTATCGCCGGCCCCGCCGAGGAGCTGCAGCAAGATCTTGGCCTGCGTGTTGTCCACCACATAGTTCAGGCCGCTGACGTCCGTGACGTAGGCCAGACACGGGGTGACGGCGTTCGAGACGGAGATGATCGGCCCCGCGAGCGCCGTGCAGAGCCCATCGACGTTGGCGCAGCTGTGCACGACGCCCGCGATGTGCTGGCCCGAGGCGTTCGAGTCGCAGAAGTCGAACTCGATGCTCTGCAGAACCGCACCGCTCGGCAAGTGGACACCGGCGAAGAAGCCCGCCCCTGCGATCGGATACCGCCGCGCGTTGAGACTTCCAAGCGCGATGTCACTGTAGGTCTGGCTGGATTCGATGGGGGAAAACTCCCATTCGTACACCGTCGCGTAGCTCGTCTGCGCAGTGCCATATGTGACCGGGCCCCCGGGCGGCATCTTCGGCGCCGTGCCTCCCTGTAGGGCGTTTGTCTGCGCTGCCGCGACTCCTGACCATGAGAGCGCAACGACCGCTGCCGAAAGTCGGAGAAACGAAGTTAGTCTGCTCACATTTTCCTCCTGCGGCCATCTTACTCGCCAAGAAGTCAAGAAACGGGCGGCTCTTTCGAGCCGCCGTACCAGGCGCGTAAGGGAAAGCGCTCCTAGGCTGAGCGGTTGCGCGCCGTCCTCGACGCCAACGTCCTCGTCAGCGCCCTGGTTCGCCCGCAAGGGCCGCCGGGGCAAGTCCTCGACCGACTTCTGCGCGACAGCGCCTTCGAGCTCGTCGCCTCACGCGCCTCGAGGAACTCCGGCGCAGCCTCGGCTATCCCAAGGACCGAAAGTATCTGGTCCTCTCGGACGAGGACCTTGACCTTTGGGTCGAGGCGCTGGCCGCGATCGCCGTCCTCATCGAGGGGCGCGTCTCCCGTCGCACCGTCGAGGCTGACCCTGCGGATGACATCTACATCGCGAAGTTCTAGCCCCGGTTCGCAGCGCGAGGAGTCTCCCAGAGGGGAGGAGCCTCGCGCTGCGGGAGCGAGAGCGAGGGAGGGATCAGGCACGCGGTCGAGGCCGGTCCGCCGAGCCGCGTGCCGGTGCGTCAGCAGATCCCGAGCGAGTGAAAGCGACGGCCAGCACCGCCGCCAGGGGCGGGATCCAGGCGTCCGGCGCCTTCATGGCCAACAGGGTCGCGCCGGTGATGGCGCACCAGATCGCCGGAATGACCATCAGCATCCAGCGGCGCCGGATCCGGGCGAGCAGGAGAATCCCGAGGGTGGCGACGGCGGTCGGGTCCGGCGCCACGCCGAAGACCTCGACCCCCTTCCAGCCCCGGCCGAGCAGCAGGCCGACGAGCGGCTCGACCACGAGCGCGAAGAGGAAGATGCCCAGGCCTGCCCGCCCGGCGGGATCGGCCGGCCGCTCGAACCGCAGCCGCCCGCGGACGATCCCCATCCAGATCAGGAGCGCCGCTTCGAGTCCGAAGGCCCACGCAAAGTAGACGGCGGCCCAGTTGATCGTCGCGTAGCGGAGCGCGTGAAAGGCGACTGCGACCCAGAGCCAGCACGCCGCCAGAATCGCCGCGATGACGCGCTCCCGGCGCGCGTCCATTGCGGCGCGCCGCACCAGCGCCACGATCGCCACACCGAGTCCGACCGCCACGATCTGCGCCGGCCAGATCGCGGCGTTGTAGATCTCGAAGAGCCGGTAGTAGGTGCGGGGCGAGAAGAGGAGGAAGTCCGAGAGGGTGTACGTCCACCACTCCGACATCAGAGCTTCTCGACAAGTGCGACGATGCGCCGACGCGCGCCCAGCATGGCTGTGAGTACGTTCACAGGACGGCGATGTTGCGAGTGACGTGCCTCGGCGGCGCTGTTTGCCGCGACGAATGGAACCCCGCCACACGGACCCCTGCCCGCCTTGATCGAAAGCACGCATTCGTACTATCATGCGTACGGTTATGCGTACTCGAGGTGAACCGATGACCGAGATCGCTCTCATGAAGGCCCGGGAGAAACTCACGGGTTTGAGCCGTGAGATTCAGCAGAATCCGAAGACAGTTGTCCGAATCACGCATCGCGGCAAGCCAGCCATGGCGCTCATGTCTGCCCAGCTGTACGAAACGCTTGTCGAGACTCTGGATGCTCTGTCCGATCGGACGACGTTGGATGCCTTGCGGAAGAGTCTCCGGGACATCGAATCGGGGAGAGTCCACACGCTAGACGAGGTCGCGGCCCGACTCGGACTGACTCGTTGAGTCCGTCGCGGCGCCACAACGTCCTCTGGACGGAGACGGCGCTCGGTTTGCTCGAAGCACTCGGCGACCGGCGGATCCAGCAGCAACTATTCGATACGTCAAAAAGATTGGAGACGGACCCCGAAAAGCAAGGGAAGCCGCTTCGTGAAGAACTTCTCGGGTTTCGTAGTCTGCGCGTCGTCGGCCAGCGCTACCGAATCATCTACTCGATCGACACCGTCGCCGGAACCGTCTACGTCGTTGCGGCGGGCATCCGCCGCGAGGGAGCACGGGACGATATTTACCTCCTGGCCCAAAGGCTCGTTCGGCTCGGCCTCGCGCCGTCTTCTCGGCCTCGAAAGCTCCCCTCAGGCAGGACTGCGCCGAAAAAGAAGAAGTAGCTGGTCCCGGCCTTCGAGCTTTCAGCCCGAGGACCGCACGACGCCCGCATCCATTTTTCAGCAGTACCTCACCGGCTGCGCGGATCCCGAGGAATGAAAATCGGCTCTGCCGGGTGCTCCCGATTTACGCCTATTTTCGTTCTAGCCTGCTAAAGCTTCTCGACGTCGGCGACGATGCGCCGGCGCATTGCCTCGTCGGGCAGGCGGCCGTAGGACGCGCCCACGTTCTGCCGCACGTGATCGACGCGTGTCGTCGCGGGGATGGCGCAGATGACGGCCGGATGCGACACGATGAACTTGAGCAGCACCTGCGCCCAGTTCGCGCAGTCGATCTC
>DASXTI010000053.1:0-6326 GCA_036505535.1 Thermoanaerobaculia bacterium | reverse complement strand
GGCGAATCTCTCTCGAATGGGGTCGCGAATGAGCTCCGCGTAGTCACGCGCATAGGCGTCAAACTCGGGTGGCTTGTCGGGCACTTCGCGCATAAGCGGCTTCGGTAGCCTCCTCGCCAGGCTGCGATGAGGGCATGGGTGGAAGAACCACGCCGTTGGTGGCGCGCATGCCGGAACTGAGATTCAAGGTCTGGGCGACGATGTAGACCGGCCGCCCCTTGGCTTCTTCATGGACGCAGGGCCCCAGCAAACACCGAGTGATTTTAGCATCTCGGCATTTTCTCCAGGTTGAGATCACCCCCACCTTCGGGCACTCACCACTTTTAATGCGATAGCCTTACCGGCTTCCGCTGCCTCGCTCGTTCGCCGTGATATTGGCTTCCTAGCTCCGGCCCTCGCCATCCGGGACCCGGGAGGATTTCATGACCGCGAGGCGGGAGGCGAGGAGTGCCTTCAACTTGTCGTAGGGGACCGGCTTGGGAAGGTGGAAGTCGAATCCATGGGCGACGGCTTGCTGGAGATCGGCCGTTCCGGTATGCCCGGTCAGCGCCACCAAGACGACCTCGTCCTTGCCGAGAAGATTCCGAATGCGCCGTGCGACCTCGTAGCCATCGAGGCCCGGCAGCCCGATATCGATCAGCGCGATCCGAGGCCGTTGCTCGAGCGCCCGCTCGATTCCTCGCAGGCCGTCTGCAGCGACTTCCACGGTATGCCCCCACGCTTCGAGAAGCTCGCGGAGTCCTTCGCGCAAGTCCGTGTTGTCCTCGATGACGAGAATCTCCGGTTGAGGATGCCCCTTTCCAGACCATGGCTGCCCCGCCTCGGAACCGGCGCGGACATCGCGGCGAGCCAGGCGGCCCACGGCCTCCGTCATCTCGACAGGCTCGAAGGGCTTCGCCAGATGTATCTGAAAACCCGCCGAGAGCGACCGGATCCGATCTTCCTCACGCGCGTAGGCCGACACGGCGATCGCCGGAACGAGGCCTCCTTCTTCCGCCGGGTATTGTCGGATGCGCCGAAGAAGCGAATATCCATCCTCTCCGGGCATCCCGATGTCGCTGACGAGAACGTCGGGCAAGCTTACGGGCAACGCTTCGAGCGCCTCCGGCACCGATCCTACGGCGGTTACCTCGCATCCGGCTGTTCGCAGAATCTCGGACATCAGATCGCGGCTGTCCCACTGATCCTCGACGAGGAGAACCTTGACACCCGTCAGATCGGTCGAGCCGTGAGCCCGCAAAGCGACCGCCTCGACGGACTCCGGCTCTCTCTTCTCGGCGGAATCCACGCGCAGAGCCACGGCCGGCAGGAGAACCATGAACCGAGAGCCGCGGTCCGGTCCCGCGCTCTCCGCGGCGATCGAGCCGCCGTGCAGCTCGGCCAGATGCCGGGCGATCGCGAGACCGATGCCGAGTCCTCCGTGGGAGCGGGTGGTCGAGCTATCCTCCTGGCGAAACCGGTCGAAGGCGTGGGCCAGAAACTCCGGCGTCATTCCCCTCCCGGTGTCGCTGACCGCGATCTCGAACTCGCCGTTGCGGCGCGATAGACCGACGGTGACGCGCCCACGCGGAGGGGTGAACTTGATCGAGTTGGAGATCAGATTCCAGATGATTTGCTGGAGCCGGTCCGGATCGCCGACGATCCGGTCGCTGTCGCGCGGCAGCTCGTTCTCGAGCCGCATCTCGATCTTCTTTCCGTCCGCGGCCGGACGCATCGACTCCATGGCCGCCTCGATGACCGAAGAGAGCATCGCGGTCTGGAGCCGCAGCCGCAACTTGCCCGTGATGATTCGCGATACGTCGAGCAGGTCGTCGATGAGCTTCGTCTGCGCGACGACGTTGCGCTCGATGACCTCGAGGGCGTCCTTCGAGCGCCGCGAGCCAAGACGTTCGGACCGGAGGAGGCGCGTCCAGCCGAGAATCGCGGCCAGAGGAGTGCGAAGCTCATGCGAGAGAGTGGTCAAGAACTCGTCTTTTATCCGGTTGGCCTCGCGCGCCTCCGCGTTCACCGCGTTCTCGATCGCAATCGAGCTCATCTGGGCGAGCTGCGTGAGAATCGCCTCGTCGTCTTCCGTGAATTCGCCGTTGTACTTCTCGAGAAGGTGGAGAAGGCCCATGTTGCGGCCGTCGCGTCCCCTCAGAGGGGCCGCCAGCCAGCCGAGCCGCGCGGGCCTGTCGCTCGCCAGAAACCGTTCCCATTCCGGAGAGGAATCCCCGCGGCAAACCCGGACGGCGCCATCGATGGCCGAGAGAAACGAAAGGAGCGCGGTCCGATCCGCCAGCACGGATCTTTCCCCGAGCTCTTCATACCGGCGCGAAAGCGAGACGGCGGTGCGCGGGGTCGACCACTTCTGATCCGGCGCGGCGACGGCGATCGCCTGGTGGGCGCCGAGAATGTCCCGGGCGAAATCGGTGACGACCTGGAGCGTCTGGTCCGGAGAAAGAGCCGAGTTGATGGCGAGAGCGGCCTGCGTCAGCCGATGGAGCTGCGATGCCCGGTGCTCGAGAGCCTGTGCCTGCATCTTGACCTGGGCCGTCTTCTTGAACAGCTCGACGAAGACCATCACCTTCGTCTTCAGCGCGTCGGGGTCGACCGGCGCGAGGATGTAGTCGACGGCTCCGAGAGAGTAGCCGCGCGACGCATGGGTGTCGTCGGGATAGGACGTCACGAAGATGATCGGCGTGTGCTCGGTGCTCTTTCTCTGCCGAATGAGCGCCGCCGTCTCGAAGCCGTCCATGCCGGGCATGTGCACGTCGAGCAGAATGACCGCGAACTCCTCGTTCAGCAGGTGCCGCAGGGCTTCCCGCCCAGACGGCGCGGTCACGACGTTCTGGTTCAGCTCCGAAAGGATCGCCGACAACGCCAGGAGCTTGCCTGGATGGTCGTCGACGGCGAGGATGTTGACCCGTTCTTCCGGTCTCATGGCGGCGAGAGCGACACCTAGCGGTACAACCAGGAGCGGAGGACGGAGAGCATCTGATCGGTATCCACGGGCTTGGCGAGATAGTCCCAGGCGCCGGCCTGAAGTGTCTTCTCCCGATCTCCCTTCATCGCCTTCGCGGTCACGGCGATGATCGGGAGATCCCGAAATCGGCCGATCTTCCGGATCGCCTGCATCGTGTCATAGCCGTCCATGTCCGGCATCATGACGTCCATCAGGACGACGTCGATACCCGGCGTGTTCTGCAACTTCTCGATCGCCTCCTTCCCCGTTTCGGCGGAAATGACCTCCATGTGCTGCCGTTCGAGGACGCTCGTGACGGCGAAGATGTTGCGGATGTCGTCATCGACGATGAGAACCTTCTTGCCAGCCAGAACCTGGTCGGTGGCGTAGAGCCTCTCGATGCGTTCCCTCTGCTCGGCCGAGAGGCGAGTGACCGGACGATGAAGGTAGAGCAGCGTCTGATCGACGATCCGGTCGAGCGAGCGAACCGGTTTGACCACGGCGCCCCGACACAGGCGTTCCAGCCGCTCCCGATCGGATTCCGACAGCGTGCCGTCCTCGGGCGATGAAAGAACGAGAGGGATCCCGCGGGTCCCGCACTGGCGGACGATTTCCGCGACGGCGTCGAAGGAGTCCGGGGCGCCGCGTCCCGGATCGAGAACGACACAGTCGAACATACCCTGGTCGAGCGCCCCGAGACCCTCCGCGAGAGCGGCGAGGGGCAGGGCCCGCACGTCGCCGTTTCCGATCGCCTCCAGAATCCGCGAGCGCTGGTCGCCGTCGGGACAGACGACGAGCAGATCCCAGACCTGACGCTCGAGCCTCCGGCGAATGTCGGCAAACACCCGGTCCAGGACGTCTTTGGTCTTGATCGGCTTCTGCAAGACACCGATGGCGCCGAGAGTGAGAGCCCGCGCCGGGTCGTCTTCGGTGGTAATCACGAAAACGGGAACGTGGCGGGCCTTCAGGTCGCTCTTCAATCGCTCGAGGATCCGCCAGCCGTCGATGACGGGCAGCTGGATATCGAGCGTAATGGCGTCGACCCGGGACTGCTGCTGGAGAAGCGCGATGCCCTCGGCCCCCTGCGCGGCCACGAGCGCCTTGAAGCCGTTCTCATGGGCCAGGTCGACGAGAAAGCGGGCGAAGTTCTCGTCGTTTTCGATGATAAGGAGGACTCGATCGTCCTGCCGGATCGTGGCGCGGTCGTCCGGCACATCGCTCGACTCGATCGGCGGCTGGCCTCCCGCGTGGACGGCGTCGACGTCGGACATGACCGACAGGATGTGGGACTCCGGTTCCGAGACGGCCCGGGCGCCCTGCGGCGCCGCATAGACCTCGGGAATGAACAGAGTAAAGATACTCCCGTGCGCCGGGGTGCTGGTCAGGCGAATCTCGCCACCGAGCAGGTGCGCGATTTCCCGGCTGATGGCGAGCCCCAGTCCGGTTCCGCCGTACTTACGGCTCGTGCTTCCGTCGGCCTGCTGGAACGCCTCGAAGATGATCTGCTGTTTGTCGCCCGAAATTCCGATACCCGTATCGCTGACCGATATTGCGATCACCGACCCGGCGCGGTTGAGGGATTCCCGATCCGGGCTCCATCCCCCCGAAGCCTTCCCGATGCGCAGCGCGACGGCTCCCCGCTCCGTGAACTTGAAGGCATTGGACAGAAGATTCTTGATGACCTGTTGGAGCCGTTTCGAGTCGGTGACGATCGCGCGGGGCGTCTGCGGAAGCGTCTCGATCTGAAACTCGAGCTTCTTGGCTTCGGCCACATGCCGGAACGTGCGGTCGACGTAGTCGAGCAGATCGCTCAACCGCAGCTCCCCCGCATCGACGACGACGGTGCCCGACTCGATCTTGGACAGGTCGAGGATGTCGTTGATGAGGGCCAGGAGATCTTTGCCCGACGCGTGAATCGTCTTCGCGAACTCGGTCTGCTTGGCCGACAGATTCCTGTCCGGATTCCGGGAGAGCTGGTCGGAGAGGATCAGCAGGCTGTTGAGCGGGGTCCGCAGCTCGTGGGACATGTTGGCCAGGAATTCCGACTTGTACTTGGAGGTCAAGGCGAGCTGCCGGGCCTTCTCCTCGAGAGCGAGGCGCGCCTGCTCGACCTCCTGGTTCTTCCGTTCCACCTCCACGTTGCGCTCTGCGAGCAGCGCCGCCTTCTCTTCAAGCTGCTGGTTGGTCTGCCGGAGCTCCTCCTGCTGCGTCTGGAGTTCCCCCGCGAGCGACTGCGACTGCTTCAGCAAATCCTCCGTCCGCGTGTTGGACTCGATGGTGTGCAGCACGATGCCGATCGACTCGGTGAGCTGATCGAGCAGCGCCTGATGCGCGGGATTGAAGCGCTCGAACGAGGCGAGCTCCAGCACGCCCTTCACCTGCCCCTCGAAGAGCACGGGGAGCACGATGATGTTGGCGGGAGCCGACTTGCCGAGGCCCGAGGAGATCGAGAGGTAATCCGGAGGCACCTGCGACAACACGATCTTCTGTCTCTCCAGCGCGCACTGCCCCACGAGCGATTCGCCGAGCCCGAGGTACTCGGAAGGGGCGCCTCCCTTGCAGGCATAGCTGGCGAGCAGCTTGAGCTGCGGAGGCTCGCTCGAGGCATCCAGGGTGTAGAACACCCCCTGTTGCGCCGAGACGACCGGCGCGAGTTCGGAGAGGATCAGGCGTCCGACGGCGAGGAGGTCTCGCTGTCCCTGAAGCATGCGGCTGAACTTGGCGAGATTCGTCTTGAGCCAGTCCTGCTCGCTGTTCTTCAAGGTCGTGTCCTTGAGGTTGCGGATCATCTCGTTGATGTTGTCCTTGAGCGCGGCGACCTCTCCGGAGGCCTCGACTTTGATCGAGCGCGTCAGATCGCCCTTGGTGACGGCGGTCGCAACCTCGGCGATCGCCCGCACCTGTGTCGTGAGATTGGCCGCGAGCTGATTGACGTTGTCGGTCAAGTCCTTCCACGTTCCCGCCGCGCCCGGAACACTCGCCTGGCCTCCGAGCTTTCCTTCGACGCCGACCTCGCGAGCCACCGTCGTTACCTGCGCCGCGAAGGTCGCCAGGGTATCGCTCATGCCGTTGATCGTGTCGGCCAGTGCGGCGATCTCTCCCTTGGCCTCTAGAGTGAGCTTGCGCTTCAAGTCGCCATTGGCGACGGCCGTTACGACGCGCGCGATGCCACGGACCTGGGAGGTCAGGTTGCTCGCCATGGAGTTGACGTTGTCGGTCAAGTCCTTCCAGGTCCCCGCCACGTCCCGCACGTCCGCCTGCCCGCCGAGCTTGCCCTCCGTGCCGACCTCGCGAGCCACGCGCGTAACCTCGGCCGCGAAGGAGGAGAGCTGATCGACCATCGTGTTGACCGTGTTCTTCAGCTCCAGGATCTCTCCCTTGA
>DASXTI010000052.1:0-14079 GCA_036505535.1 Thermoanaerobaculia bacterium | reverse complement strand
ACCGCCGTCAACCGCTCGGTTCTCGGGCGCACTCGCAGGGAGCATGCAAGACCAGCGCCTCGCCTGGGATAACCTCCGCAGGAACCCGGCCGGAAACTCCCTGGGGCGTAATTTCAGCGTCGCATCTTCCGTAGTAAACCTATTGGGCCTGCGGTATACCCCCTTCGGGGTCGACCTCTTTTGAGAACTACGTCGAAGAAAACGCACGTTGTAGAACACGGCGGGCAGGGAGGATTCGCGCAGGCTCGCCCCGTGCATAGCTTTCAGAGGCTCGAACGATGAAATTGAACTTACCGGACGCCCCGTCGACCGAGACGGTCCAGGAACCCGAGCGATCTCAGGTGCCGCAGCCGCAACCCGAGCCCTCGGTGGCACCGGAGCCACAACGCACCCACCGCCGCCGCTGGCCGTGGCTGCTCGGCCTCGGCGTGATCGGACTGATCGCCTGGCTCATTTTCCCGCGCGCCGGTCACAAGCCCTCCGAGAGCGATGAGACGGCGAAGGGGTCGGCCAAGGGAGCCGCGACCGCCCGTCCCGTGCCCGTGGTGGCCGCGACCGCCCGGACCGGAGACCTCGGCGTATACATCACCGGACTCGGTACGGTGACGGCCTTGAATACCGTGACCGTCCGCAGCCGCGTGGACGGACAGTTGATGCGCGTCGCCTTCCGCGAGGGCCAGCTCGTCCGTCAGGGCGAGCTGCTCGCCGAGGTCGACCCGCGCCCTTTTCAGGTCCAGCTCACGCAGGCCGAAGGACAGATGGCCAAGGATCAGGCGACGCTGCAGAACGCGATAGTCGATCTGGAACGCTACAGGGTCCTCTTCCAGCAGGACGCCATCCCTCAGCAACAGCTCGCCACGCAGGCCGCGACCGTCCGGCAGCTCGAGGCCTCCTTGAAGAGCGATCAGGGACAGATCGACAGCGCGAAGCTCAACATCGTCTACAGCCGCATTACGGCCCCCGTCTCTGGAAGAGTCGGACTGCGTCTGGTGGACGCGGGCAACATCGTCCACGCGACCGATCAGAACGGACTCGTCGTGATCACGCAGCTTCAGCCGATCACCGTGGTCTTCACCATTCCGGCGGATCGGCTCGCCCAGGTGCAGGCGCCGATGCGCTCCGGCCGGCGTCTGGAGGTAGACGCCTACGACCGCGAGCTGAAGAACAAGCTCGCGACCGGATCGCTCATGGCCGTGGACAACCAGATCGATCCGACGACCGGGACCGTTCGCCTCAAGGCCCAGTTCGAAAACGCCGACAGCGCGCTCTTCCCCAACCAGTTCGTCAACGCGCGCCTGCTCGTGGACACGCTGCGGTCAACCATCATCGTCCCCGCGGCGGCGATCCAACGCAGTCCGCAGTCGGCGTACGTCTACGTCGTCCGAAAGGACGCCACGGCCGAGATGCGCAACGTAGAGGTCCAGTTGACGGAGGGGGAGGACACGGCGATTCGCCGCGGGGTTGCTTCCGGTGAAGCGGTCGTCATCGACGGGATCGACAAACTGCAGCCGGGGAGCAAGGTCGCCGTGAACATGGCGAACGCGAACGGTTCACGAAAACCGAGCTCATGAGCCCGTCGCGACCATTCATCCTCCGCCCCATCGCGACTTCGCTCCTGATGGCGGGACTCTTGATCGCCGGCGCGATCGGATTCAAGCAGCTTCCCGTCTCGGCCCTGCCCCAGGTCGACTACCCGACCATCCAGATCGTGACCTTTTACCCGGGTGCCTCTCCCGACGTCATGGCCTCTGCCGTCACGGCGCCGCTCGAGCGGCAGTTCGGGCAGCTGCCCGGGCTCAATCAGATGACTTCGGCGAGCTCCACCGGCAGCTCGGTCATCACGCTCCAGTTCGTCCTGGACTTGAACATCGACGTCGCGGAGCAGGAAGTCCAGGCCGCCATCAACGCCGCCGGCACCTACTTACCGCGGGATCTCCCCAATCCTCCGATCTACAGCAAGACCAACCCGGCGGACGCCCCGATCCTGACGCTCGCGCTCACCTCGACCACGCTCCCCCTGTCGAAGGTGGAGGACCTCGCCGACACCCGTTTCGCTCAGAAGATCTCGCAACTGCCGGGCGTGGGGCTCGTGTCGATCAGCGGCGGCCAAAAGCCCGCCGTGCGCGTCCAGGTGAACCCGACGGCGCTGTCGTCCTATGGGCTCACGATGGAGGACGTCCGAACCGCCGTGGCCCAGTCCAACGTGAACCAGGCCAAGGGCACCTTCGACGGCAGCCGCCAGTCCTACTCGATCGGCGCCAACGACCAGCTTCTCTCGAGCGAGCAATACAAGCCTCTCATCGTCGCATACAAGAACGGCGCGCCGGTCCACCTCTCGGATGTCGCCAACGTCATCGACGACGCCGAGAACGTCAAGCAGGCGGCGTGGATGAATCAGACTCCCGCGGTCATCCTGAACATCCAGCGGCAGCCCGGCGCGAACATCATCGCGGTCGTCGATCGCGTCAAGAGCCTGCTTCCCCAGCTTCAGGCCTCTCTCCCCTCCGCCGTCAAGGTCGCGATCTTGACCGACCGCACGACGACGATCCGCGCGTCGGTGCAAGACGTGGAATTCGAGTTGATGCTCACGATCGCGCTCGTCGTGATGGTCATCTTCCTCTTCCTGCGTACGCTCGCCGCGACGGTGATCCCGAGCGTGGCGGTGCCGTTGTCCCTCGTCGGTGCCTTCGGCGCGATGTATCTGCTCGGTTACAGCCTGAACAACCTGACGCTCATGGCGCTCACGATCTCGACCGGCTTCGTCGTGGACGACGCGATCGTCATGATCGAGAACATCTCGCGCTACATCGAACAGGGAGAAAAGCCCCTGGAGGCCGCGCTCAAGGGCTCCGAACAGATCGGGTTCACGATCCTCTCGCTGACGGTCTCGCTGATCGCCGTGCTGATCCCGCTCCTCTTCATGGGGGATGTCGTCGGCCGGCTCTTCCGCGAGTTTGCCGTGACGCTCTCGGTGACGATTCTGATCTCCGCCGCCGTGTCGCTGACGTTGACGCCGATGATGTGCGCCAAGCTGCTCCGCCACAAGAAACCCGAGGAACAGAGCCGGTTCTACAAGGCCTCGGAACGGGCGTTCAAGAAGGTCATCGACTTCTACGGCCGCACCTTGACCTGGGTTCTCAAGCACCAGAGGGCGACGCTCGTCGTCGCGATTGCGACCCTGGTCACGACTCTGCTCCTGTATGTCGTCATTCCGAAGGGCTTCTTTCCGATCCAGGACACCGGCATCATCCTGGGCATCTCCGAGGCGTCCCAGACGGCTTCCTTCGTGGCCATGGCCGACCGGCAGCGGGCGCTGGCGCGCATCATTCTGCAGGACCCGGCCGTCGCGAGCCTCTCTTCCTTCATCGGCATCGACGGCACGAACACGACGGTCAACAGCGGCCGGATCCAAATCAATTTGAAGCCGCTGAAGGAGCGCAAGGCCAACGCGAGCGAGATCATTCGCCGCCTGCAGCCCGAGCTCGCGAAGGTCGAAGGGGTCACGCTCTTCCTCCAGCCGGTGCAGGACCTGACGGTCGAGGACCGAGTCAGCCGCACGCAGTTCCAGTACAGCCTCGAAGATCCCGACGCGCGCGAGTTGAACGTCTGGGTCCCCCGCTTCGTCGCCAAGCTGCAGTCGCTGCCGGAGCTTCGCGACGTGGCGAGCGATCAGCAGAACGCGGGGCTCGAGGCCCGATTGATTCTCGACCGCACGACGGCCTCCCGCCTCGGAATCACGCCGCAGATGCTCGATGACGCCCTGTACGACGCGTTCGGACAGCGCCAGATCTCGACCATGTTCACCCAGCTCAACCAGTATCGCGTCGTCCTGGAGGCCCAGCCAGACTTCCAGCTCCGCCCCGACGATCTAAAAAGCATCTATCTACGATCCTCCGGCGGCGGCTCCGTTCCGCTCGGCGCTTTTACCGAGCTGCGGACGGGCAATACGCCGCTCTCCGTGAACCACCAGGGGCAGTTCCCGGTCGTGACCGTGTCCTTCAACCTCGCGCCGCGGGCGTCGCTCGGCGAGGCGGTCCGAGCGATCGAGAAGTCGCGGCAGGAGCTCGGAATGCCGGCGAGCATTCAAACCAGTTTCCAGGGGACCGCCAAGGCCTTCCGGGCTTCCCTGACCAATGCGCCTCTTCTGATTCTGGCGGCGATCGTGACGGTCTACATCCTTCTCGGCGTGCTCTACGAGAGCTACATCCACCCCGTCACGATCCTGTCGACGCTGCCCTCCGCGGGGGTCGGCGCGCTGCTGTCGCTGATGATCTGCCGCACGGAGTTCTCGGTAATCGCCCTGATCGGCATCATCCTGCTGATCGGGATCGTCGAGAAGAACGCGATCATGATGATCGACTTCGCGCTCGACGCCGAGCGCAAGGAGAAGAAGAAACCGGTCGACGCCATCTATCAGGCGGCGCTCTTGCGCTTCCGCCCGATACTCATGACCACGTTGGCGGCGATGTTCGCCGGCGTCCCGCTCGCGCTGGGCTCGGGCATCGGGTCGGAGCTCCGGAGGCCACTCGGGATCGCGATCGTCGGCGGTCTTCTCTTTTCCCAGTTGTTGACTCTGTACACCACGCCCGTGATCTATCTCGCATTCGACCGCCTGGCGGTACGCGTCGCCCGAAAGCGAAGGAAAGAGCCCGCTCGGACACTGCAGCCGGCGGAGGGCGCATGAGCATATCGGCGCCCTTCATCCACCGGCCGATCGCCACCACGCTCCTGACGGTGGCCATCGGTCTGGCGGGCGCCATCGCCTACAAGTTTCTACCGGTCTCGCCCCTCCCGCAGGTGGAGTTCCCCACGATCAACGTCTCCGCGGGTCTGCCGGGCGCCTCCCCGGACACGATGGCCTCGTCCGTCGCCACGCCGCTCGAGCGTCAATTCGGCCGCATCGCGGGCGTCACGGAGATGACCTCGACGAGCTCTCTGGGCTCCACCAACATCACGATTCAGTTTGATCTCAATCGAAACATCGACGCGGCCGCGCGCGACGTCCAGGCGGCGATCAACGCCGCGCGGGGCCAGCTTCCGGCCAACCTTCCGAACAATCCCTGGTACCGGAAGGTCAATCCGGCGGATGCGCCCATCATCATCCTGTCGCTGACCTCCGAGATCGTCGACCGGGCCCGGATGTACGACATCGCCTCTTCGATCCTCCAGCAGAAGCTGGCACAGGTCCAGGGCGTGGGAACGGTGTTCGTCGGAGGGGGCGCCCTTCCGGCCGTCCGCGTGGACGTCAATCCCACGGCGCTGTACAACAACGGTCTCGGGTTGGAAGACGTCCGCACGGCGCTCGCTTCCGCAAACACCAACCGGCCCAAGGGAGAAGTCGCCAACGCCGACCGCGCCTGGACGCTCTCGACGACGGATCAGCTTCTCAAGGCCTCGGAGTATGAGCCGCTGGTCATTCACTACGCCAACGGCGCCGCCGTGCGTCTGGCCGACATCGCTACGGTCACGGATTCCGTCGAGGACATTCGAACGGCAGGCCTCTCCAACGGCAAACCAGCGGTGCTTCTGGTCGTGTTCCGTCAGCCGGGGGCAAACATCATCGCGACGGTCGACCGCGTCCGCGCCCTGATGCCGCAGTTCCAGGCCGAGATTCCGCCGACCATCAAGTTGTCGGTCGCGATCGACGCCACGCGCACGATCCGCGCGTCGGTCCGGGACGTCGAGATTACGCTGGTGGTCTCGATCGCGCTGGTCATCCTGGTCGTTTTTCTGTTTCTCCGTAACGTCCGCTCGACCTTCATCCCCAGCGTGGCGGTACCGGTGTCGCTCATCGGGACCTTCGGCGCGATGTACCTGCTCGGGTACTCGATCGACAACCTTTCCCTGATGGCGCTGACCATCGCGACCGGCTTCGTCGTGGACGACGCGATCGTCGTCATCGAGAACATCACGCGACACCTGGAGGACGGGATGACGCCGATGGACGCCGCTCTGCGCGGCGCCAAGGAGATCGGCTTCACCGTCATTTCGATTTCCCTGTCGCTCGTCGCCGTCTTCATTCCCATACTCCTGATGGGCGGCATCGTCGGACGCCTGTTTCGGGAGTTCGCGGTCACGCTTTCGGTCGCAATCGGCATCTCGCTGATCATTTCCTTGACGGCGACGCCGATGATGTGCGCGAGACTCCTGCGGCCGCACGCCGAAACGTCCCATGGCCGCTTCTACCGCGCGAGCGAGCGGGCGTTTAAGTGGATCATCGGAGGCTACGAGAAATCCCTCGGCTGGGTCCTGAGACACCAGCCTTTGACCCTCCTGGTCACGCTGGCGACCATGGCCGCCACGATCTTTCTCTACGCAAAGGTCCCGAAGGGATTCTTTCCCCAACAGGACGCGGGCCGGCTGACGGGCACGATCCAGGCCGACCAGGACACCTCTTTCCAGGCGATGCAGCGAAAGCTGGCTCAATTCGTCGACACCGTCGCGCGCGACCCCGACGTCGAGAGCGCGAACGGATTCCTGGGCGGCGGCCTGAGCAATAGCGGGCGCATGTTCGTTTCGTTGAAGCCACGCGACCAACGTAAAGCGACGGCCGATCAGATCATCGCCCGCCTGCGGGGGAAGCTCGCGCACGTGCCCGGCGCCACTCTGGTCCTTCAACCGGTTCAGGACGTGCGCGTCGGCGGGAGACCTTCCGCCGCGCAGTACCAATTCACGCTGCGGGGCGACGACTCGAAGGAGCTCCTAGAGTGGGCGCCGAAGGTCTTCGAGAGGTTGGGGAAGCTTCCGGAGCTGACCGATGTCACGAGCGATCAACAGAACAAGGGGCTCCAGGCGTCTCTCGCCATCGACCGCGCAACCGCCGCGCGCTTGGGGATCACCCCCCAGATGATCGACAACGCCCTCTACGACGCCTTCGGCCAGCGGCAGGTGTCGACGATTTACACTCCGCTGAACCAGTACCACGTCGTCATGGAGGTCGAGCCGCAGTTCTGGCAGAACCCCGATGGCCTAAAGTCTATCTACATCCGGACCAGCTCCGGAGAACTGGCGCCGCTCGCGGCCTTCACGCGCTATGAGCCCTCGACCGCACCGCTCGCGGTCAACCACCAGGGGCAGTTTCCTTCCGTGACGATCTCCTTCAACCTCTCCCCGGGCGTCGCGCTGGGAACCGCCGTGGATGCCGTCAACCGCGCGGAGGCGGAGATCCGGCTTCCGGCGTCGATCCGTGGCAGCTTTCAGGGGACGGCGCAGGCGTTTCAGGCGTCCCTCGCCAACGAGCCGATTTTGATCGCCGCGGCGCTGCTGGCGGTCTACATCGTGCTCGGCGTGCTGTACGAGAGCCTGATCCATCCCGTCACGATCCTGTCGACGCTCCCTTCGGCCGGCGTCGGCGCGCTGCTCGCATTGCTCATCACCGGCAACGACCTTTCCGTGATCGCGTTGATCGGCATCATCCTGCTGATCGGGATCGTCAAGAAGAACGCGATCCTGATGATCGATTTCGCGATCGAGGCGGAGCGAAAGGAGAAGAAGAGCCCGGAGGACGCGATCTTCCAGGCGTGCCTGTTGCGCTTCCGACCCATCACGATGACGACGATGGCGGCCATGCTGGGCGGTTTGCCGCTCGCGATCGGATTGGGCACGGGCGCGGAACTCCGCCGCCCGCTCGGAATCGCGATCGTCGGCGGCCTTCTCTTCTCGCAGATGCTTACCCTCTACACGACGCCGGTGGTCTATCTCTACCTCGATCGGCTCCGGCTCCGATGGGCGCGGTTCCGGGGGCGGCTCCCGGAGGCGGCGCCCGCCGGATCCGAGGCGTGAGGGCCGTGTCGAGGCAAGGAAAACGGACCACCCGGTGGGCCGTCTGCGCCGGCATGGCCCTTCTGACTTCGGCCTGCGCCGTCGGACCGAACTACAAGAGACCCTCGCTCGCCGTGCCGGCGGATTACAAGGAACGGCAAGCGGAGACCGCGAGCCAGTGGAAGCCGGCGCAGCCGAGCGACGTCGCTCTCCGGGGGAAGTGGTGGGAGCTCTTCGGCGACCCGGAGTTGAACGCGCTCGAGGAGCAGATCAGCATCTCCAACCAGAACATCGCTCAAGCCGAGGCGCAGTTTCGCGGCGCCCGCGCGGTGGCCCGCGGCGCCCGCGGCGATCTCTTTCCGACGGTCACCGCGGGCGCGTCGGTCTCGCGGTCGCGCGCCTCGAGGAACCGCTTCTCGACGAACCCGACTGCCCCGGCCGGCTCCACGACGAACAGCTACCAGGTCTCCGGAGAGGTCTCCTACGAAGTCGATGCGTGGGGCCGCATCCGGCGCAGCGTCGAGGCCAGCGTCGAGAACGCCCGCGCCAGCGCGGCCGACCTGGAGACGGTCCGTCTCTCCATGCACGCGGAGCTGGCGGTCGACTACTT
The DNA here is from genome assembly GCA_036505535.1 of Thermoanaerobaculia bacterium. GTDB lineage: Bacteria > Acidobacteriota > Thermoanaerobaculia > UBA5066 > Gp7-AA6 > DAHUXD01. Next base: position 5,708 of record DASXTI010000052.1, on the reverse strand, counting down.
CCTGCTCCACGGAATCGACGCGCAGAGACAACTGCTCGCGTCCAACGTCGACGCCTATGAGAAGGCGCTGCAGCTCACGATCAACCGGCACAACCAGGGGATCGTCTCGGGAGTGGACGTGGCGCAGGCGGAGACCCAGCTCGAGACGACGCGCGCGCAACTGACCGACCTCGCGATCGCGCGTGCTCAGCTCGAGCACGCGATCGCGATCCTCGTCGGGAAGCCCCCCGCCGACTTCACCATAGCGCCGGCCGCGATCGGCGTGGCGCCTCCCGAGATTCCGGTCACCCTTCCCTCGGAGCTTCTGGAACGACGGCCGGACGTCGCCGCCGCGGAGCGCCGAGTGGCGTCGGCCAATGCGCAGATCGGCGTCGCGCAGGCCGGTTTCTTTCCGACCCTCCTACTGTCCGCATCCGGTGGATGGGGAGCCTCGACCCTCACGAAGTTCTTCTCGGCGCCGAACCTGTTCTGGTCCTTGGGGGCCGCGCTCGCGCAGACGATCTTCCAGGGGGGAAAACGAATCGCGGCGAAGGAAGAAGCCCTCGCGTCCTACGACGCCTCCGTCGCCGCCTACCGGCTGAGCGTGCTGACCGCGTTCCAGGACGTCGAGGACAGCCTCGCGGCGCTGCGAATCCTGGCGGAGGAATCCACACAGCAGGAGAGGGCCGTCGCGGCCGCCGAACGCTCGCTGACCCTGGCCAAGAACCGCTATGACGGCGGCATCACGACCTATCTCGAGGTCGTCACCGCACAGGCCGTGGCGCTCGCCGACGAACGCGCCGCCGTCGACCTTCAGACCCGGCGCATGACATCCAGCGTGGATCTCGTCAAAGCCCTCGGCGGAGGCTGGAGTACCGCGGATCTGCCGTCGCCGGGCGCCGTTCTCTCCCACGCCCCGACCGCGGCCGATCGCCCGCAGTAGGGTCAGGCATGCACTCATGCACTTTCCTCTTCGATTCGGTTTAGGATCGCATTCACGCGCGCACGCAACTGCCTGTCGAGCGCCATGGCGGCCTCGAGCCTGAGCACGCCCCGGACGAGCGTCGAGTTATCCCTGCCGAAGTAACGAGCCGTTCGAGCTACCGGAATCCCCGCTTCTCGTCGGGCGAGGTAGGCAGCAATTGACCGCGCCTGAGATTTGCGAGGGTCCTGCCCCCGACGCCTCAATGCTTCGACAGGGAGCCGGCAAGCTGCGGCGACCATTGCCGCGAGACCTTCCACCGTCCAGTCTCGCTTCCTTTGGAGAGGCTCGCCGGACTGCAGCAGCGCACGCTCGGCAAATGCGTCGCTTCCTTTGATCGTCCGCGCGATCGCGGCCGCCTCCTCGTAGAGCGGTCGCGCTGCTCCATCCATCAACTGGCGGTACCGCGCAATCGCCTCGGACCTCTTGCACGCAAGCATTCGCAAAACGCGCTCAAAATCCAGCCACTGCGGCCCCTCTCCGCTCCGGTAGCAGCCCTCGCTCGACCAGACGTAGTCTTGCGGTCGTTCCACGACATGCGCCTTCACGGGGTTCTCGTGTACGTATCGGATCAGCGCCAGCAGATAGAGCTCCTTCTCCACCAAGAATGACTTGTAGCGTCCCTGAAAGAGATGACCCACGCGGTTGTGACGGCGATTGAACCGCTGGGTGTAGGCGGATTGTAGAGTCAACATGATCCGGGAGAGCGGCACCGCTCCCCGCTCCAAGACGAGATGCACATGGTTGTCCATGAGACAGTAAGCGAGGATGAAGAATCCGAAGCGGCGTCGGCACTCGGCGAGCCGAGCCAGATACGCCTCTCGATCCCGATCATCACGGAATACGGCCTTGCGTTCGTTTCCGCGGGCAATCACGTGATAGATACCCCCGGCAACGTCCAGCCTGAGCGGTCGAGGCACAGATGCTCCTAAAGTGCAGCGAACCTCGTATATGAAGTTGTCGCGACCCCGACGGGGGAAGCCTCGGCGCAAATCGGCCTTCGAGGACTAGTGGATCAGGAGTGCACGAGTGCATGCCTGACCCCCTAGACCCCGGACGGTCCCTGCCAGTCTGGATCTCGGTTTCCGTGGCCGCCGCGCTCCTGAGCTTTCAGCTGCTCATCCCACCGGTGGTCGGGCTCGCGAACAACGGCGACTTCGCAAGCGTGATGGGGTACGTGGGATTCCACTACATCGTAGAGTCGAGGGCCGACAACGACTTCTCCTGGATCGTCACGCAGTTCGCAGTTGGCAAACCGGGCTGGTTCCGAAGCGGGCTGCTGACGTCGGAGACCCTGCTCGCCGGCCTCGCCCGGATCGTGAGCGAACCGTTCTCGTCCTCCGGGCTCTTTGATCTTCGTGTCCTCGGCGCAATCCACATCGCGCTTCTCGTCGCGGGGATCGGTCTGCTCGTCTCGGCGGCTTCCGCGTTGGGCCGCCCGGCTCAGTGGGTGACCTCGATTCTGATGGTCTTCGTCTTCACGGATGTCGGCTACGCGGCGCCGCTCAACTCCTTCTTCAGCCAGGCGGCCTCGCTGGTCTTTCTGATGCTCACCCTCGGGGTCGCCGCCGGAGGAATCGTCAGCTCCGACAAGTCGCCGGCTCGGGTGGCGGCGTATTTCGTTCTCGCTGCGCTCTTCGTTTGCTCGAAGCCGCAGGAGAGCATCCAGGGTCCGCTCCTGGCGACGCTCGGCCTCCGGCTTTGGGGAGTGCCTCTCCGAAATTTCTGGCGCCGGCCCGCGTTCTGGGCCGCGGTCGGTTTGTGCGCACTGTCTTTCTGGTACTACCGGCAGACGCCCCCCGCGATAGCGCAGGTCGCCCGCTACCACAAGGTCTTCATGGAGCTTCTCAAGAATTCGCCGGACCCCAAGGGCGATTTGGCCGATCTCGGGCTCGACCCGGCATGGGTCGACAACGTCGGTAAGATCGCGTACTCCCCGACGAGCCCGTTCAACGACCCCGGTTTCCGCTCCGCCTTCCTCGCGAGGTTTAGTTACCCGAAGCTGATCCTCTTCTACGCCACGCACCCGAGCCGCCTCTCCTCCGTGCTCGATCGAGGCGGAGCATCCGCGCTCCAGTTGCGTCATCCGCGTTTCGGCAACTTCGAGAAGCGGCGCGGGCTCCCACCCGGGGCGCAAACGAGCTCGTTCTCGGCATGGAGCCGCGCGCGCCGGAGCCTGCCGGGTCATCCGCTGATCTGGCTATCATCCCTCTTCGCGGTCACCGTCGTTGCGGCGATCCGGACCTACGCGACCGCCTCAGAGGCGGGCAAACGGGCGCGCGAGGGGATCATCGCGCTGGTCGTGATGGCGGCCGCGGCTTTCTCGGTCTGCGTTTTCGCAAACGCGCACGGCGACCTCCCGCGCCACTTCTATGTCTTCCACGCTCTGACGGATCTCATCCTCATCGCGGACACGGCATGGATCGTTCAGCGGCTCTCGCGAGTCCGCCCGGCCCTTGCGCACGGGCAAGACGCGCGGGATATGCTGAGTCGCGGTGGGGCCTGACCAGCCGACAGCGCCGCGACGCATCGGAGCTCTGGCCGTAGCGGCCCCGGCGCCGCCGCCCGAGGTCGAAGCTTCCCAGACACGCTGGCTTCTTGTCGTTTCAGCGCTGGCTCTCGGCTTCCGCCTTTTTGCCGGGGCTCACCTCCCGCTCGACCACAACGGCGCCTGGCACGTTTTCATCGCGAAGAACCTCTCTCGCGAATGGGTCAGACCTCCGCACCCGCCGTTCTTCCTGGTGCTGCTCAAGGCATGCGACGCGGTGAGTCATGCACTTCTGTCGTACAGGGCGGTTCCGATTCTCGCCGGGGTCGCCTCGGTGTTCCTCGTCGGCCGCATCCTGGCGAAGCTCGGTGCCCTGCCGTCCGTGTCGATCCTCGGAGCGCTCGCGGCCGCCTGCGCCCAGACGGCCACGGTGCTCTCCATCGAGGTCGAGTCCTACACGCTTTGCGTCTTCTTCGTTCTGGCGTGCTTCTTCTACTATCTCGACCTCGTTCCCGCAGAACCCCTTCCGCGGCCGGGCAGCCGCATCGCCTTCTCGGGTTTCGCGTGTCTGGCACTGGTCTCTCACTACTTTACGGCGCTCTTCTTGGCCTCCTGTGTTCTCGCCCCCGTCGTCATGGCCGCGATCAATCCGGAATATCGTTGCGCGCTCCGGCGCGCGTTTCCGCGCCGCTGGGCGGCAGATCTGCTCACGCTCGCGCCTCCCGTCATCGTGGCCTGGCTGCTGTATGTCTTCGTGGCCAGGTTCTGGGTTCAGTCGCCGCTCAACCATCTGCTTCCCTTTTACTTTCATCCCGGCGCCGAGTCGCTTTCCAGCTTCGTCATCCGGAACCTCTCGAACACGATCAACCTGTTCGCACCGGTAAGCCTGCCGCGCGCCCGCTACACGTTCCCGCTGCTCGCCGTCTTCCTCCTCGCCGTACTCTGGACCCCGGCGACCGAGCGGCGCGCCGTCAAAGCCTTCTCGAACCGAATGGCGCCGTCGATTTTTCTCGTTCTGCTGCTTGTCCTCGGGATCGTCCTGGGAATTGCGGGTCGGTATCCCTTCGGGGGATCGATGCGGCACCAGTTCCTGCTCTTTGTCTTTGCCTTGCTCTCCGGATTCGTGGCGATCGACCGTCTGATGCGGGCCGTCGGGACGAAGGCGCGGGTCGTCCTCGCCGCTCTGACCATTGGGATCATCGGCGCAGACGCCGCAGTGAATCGCGATGGCTACGTCGTCCCCCCGTTCGAGCCGTTCGAGACGAGGAGGGGAATCTTTCGCGACCATCTAGCTCAGGTCAGGACCGTGCACCTCGACCAGCTCAATCTCATCGCTCTCATGATGGAGTACTACGGCTGGGAGTGGCGCTATGCGGGACACGAGCCGATGGACCGGTATATCGAGCGGTACGAGTTGACGAATGGTTCCCGGAGACTGACGGTCGTCGCCCATCGACGCTGGTGGAAGTTGGACTTCCGGAACCCCGCGCTCTACGCCGAGCTCGCGGCGACCTGGAGCAAGAGTTCCGATTGCGAGACAGCCTTCTCCGTTTATCAAAACGTCTACGGGCCACCCTGGAAGAAGCTTGCGCCGGAGCAGCGCTCCGAGCTCGAGACGGGCATTCCCAGGCTCGCTTCGGCTGAAGGCCTGGACGTACGGAGGCTAGCTCTGGACGACGACGACATCTATGCGGAGATCTGTGTGCATCGCGGGCCGCCTGTTGTTTCAGCCGTCGATCCACCGGGGACGGCCGCGGGGATGGGCTTTCTGACACAGCCGAACGGCGAGTCCGCGATCTCGATTCAGGGGAGCGGCTTCCGAAGGGGGGCGGTGGCAGTTCTCAGCGGACGCCCTCTCGCAACGACCTTCGGAAACGCGAGCTGGATCACGGCGGTCGTCCCGACGGAACTCTATTCAAAACCGAAGCGACTGGAGTTGCGCGTCGTCAACCCCGACCGAGCCACCTCGAACGCCGCGACCTTCGACGTTCGTCCTTAGGCAGCCCTATTTCGCACTGCCCTCCTCGCCGGTTTTCTAGACACCTAAGCTTGTGTGTTGTTGGGTACGCCTGGCGCTTGAACTCAACCGAAAATATGCGACGACCGTCCGCCTTCCGCCGGGTGAGAAGACACTGGCGGAGCTTTCTCGGGAGCTGGAGATCCAGCCGGCGGTTTTGCGCAATTGGATGCGTCTGGTGGAGCGCGGCGGCACGGCGGCGGTGGCCGCGGGCGAGGACGTGGTCCCAGCCAGCCGAGTCC
>DASXTI010000051.1:0-2715 GCA_036505535.1 Thermoanaerobaculia bacterium | reverse complement strand
GCCAGTCTTCCTTCCCGATCAGCTCGACGATGAGCTGCCGCAGCTTGGCCGGGTCCTGGATCTTGTTCTGGGCCTTGCGGAAGATCAGGCCGAGCATCCCGCCGGCGTCACCGAGCTTGCGCAGCGTCTCCCGGTAGTGCTCCTCGAGGCGCACACCCTCGATCGCCGGATTCGCGAGGTCGGCCCAGCGGTAGCCCTTCGGGATCGCCTGCTGCTCGCCCGTGAGCGCGGCCCGCTCGTCGGCCATCTTCAGGAAGAGGAGGAACGTCAATTGTTCGAGGTAGTCCTGGTAGGAAAGACCGTCGTCGCGAAGGACGTTGCAATAGGACCAGAGCTTCTGGACGATGCGGTTGGAGAGGTCGCTCACGGCGGCGATCCTACCTCGGCGGGCTGCGGTGCTTCCGTCCTTCAATGGACGCGAAGGGTCCAAAAAAACATTCTCACCACAGAAAAAAATCTTGCGCGCACTGTGTCGGCGACCCCTCGCGGTGGTCGCAGTCGGCCTTTCGGGCACCCCTCAGGCGCTTCTAGGACCTCACAGACGAACCGCGCGGGCGAAGCTTGAGGAAAAACGTAGCGCGACCCGTTGGCGTGCGTCATAAGCCGTCGTGACGCCTCGCCGATAGGCTCGCCGTCGGCCGTGATACATGAAGAGCATGACGATCAAAATCCCCACTCACCTCACGGATGCCGAGCTGACAGCGGAATTGAAACGGCTTGTCGCGTGCGAACGCGGAAAGACCGTGGCGGTCGTTGCGCACCTCGCGGCCTTCGACGCCCGCCGCCTTTATCGCGGTGCCGGCTTTCCATCGCTGTACGCGTACTGCCGTCAGATCCTTTTGATGTCGGAGTCGGAGGCCTATCACCGCATCAAGGCAGCCCGGGCGGCACGGAAGTTCCCGGTCATCCTCGAAAAGCTTGCCGAGGCGTCGCTGACCCTGACCACGGTGCGCCTCCTGGCCCCGCGCCTGACGCGTCAAAACCACCAAGACCTCATTGCCCAGGCGTTGGGTCGAAGCAAGCGGGAGGTGGAGGAGCTCCTGGCGCGGCTGTTCCCTCAGCCCGACGTGCCAACGAGGATCTGGAAGCCTCCGTCTCCCGTCGCGACTGTCGCGACGTCGACGGTCGTCGACAATGCGGCCGTGCCGTCGGTCTCGGACGGTGGACAGCGGCAGATGGAGACAGCGACGTTATCCCTTGATCCCGGTGCGCCGCCGGTTCCGACGCTCCCGCTCCCGCGCGCCTTCATCCGTCCGTTGTCGCCCGGCCACTACGGGATGGAGTTGACGCTCAGCGGGGAGGCGCTCGAGAAGCTTCAGTGCGCGGCGGACATGCTGGGGCACGCCGTACCGAGCGGCAATGAAGGAGAGATCATCAATAGGGCGCTTACGGCGCTCCTCAAGGATCTTGCCCGCCAGAAGTTTGGCGACACCGATCGACCCCGCGCCAGTCGTCGCAAGTCGAAGGATCCCGCGTACATCCCTGCGGCGGTCCAACGTGAGGTCTGGGTCCGCGGCTGCGGACGGTGCGAATTCGTGGCCGATGACGGGCGCCGCTGCGAGGCGCGGCGCTTCATCGAGTTCCACCATCTCAACCCACCGAGCGCGGGTGGCAAGTCGACCGCCGCGAACCTGGAGCTAAGGTGTCAGTCCCACAACGCCTATGAGGCCGAGCGCTTCTACGGCTTCAGGCCGCCCGACCTCGTTGACGATCTCGTGAGGGAACCGGCGCCGGAGTGGCGGTTCGAGGAGAGCCCAACAGGCCCCGGGGCCAGTTCACGGGCAAAGCGCCCGATCGCCGCAGTGTCAGGACCGCCGGCGCTCACGATCATTCGTCAAAGCGCACCGGGCCCGCGTTCCGGCCCTCGCGTCTGACGTTTTCGGAACCGCGTTACCGATAACTCCGACTTGGCGCATTCCGCCCGGATCCGCGCGACTAGGACCGAGGCAGGTTCCTCGTCGGGGTTCTGGTCAACAAGCTTCCCCGCGAAGGCCCACTTGAGGATGGCCTGGCGGAGGCGCTTGGCATGAGTAGGTCCTGAGCTGAGGCTCCACGCCGGTAAGCGCGAACCCTTCCTTCTTGGCCTCGAGGGCGCCCACAGCGATCCTTCGGCGCGCACGCTGTTCCGGCGGTTCCCGCGGGGGCACTCTGGAGCTTCGTTGCGGGCGATTCTATCCGGGCGGCTTGTCGGCGCCGCCACCCCCGAGCACCCGAGCCAGCCGCCGAGCATGCTCGTCGTAGGCGGCCTCGAACAGCGCCGAGGACCGCTCGGCCCCCACGACCGCGGCCCCGGTCAGCACCGTCGGCGGCCGCCCCGCGGCAGTCAGCCGTGCGGCCACTTCGGCCTTGATCGCGTTGACCAGCAGGCACCCGCCGACGGTCGAGCCGGGCGCCACCGGGTTGGACAGGCCGGGGATGCTGACCATGGCGTCCCCGGCCGGCGCGCCGGTGTCGAGGACGAGGTCGGCGAATTCCTGGAGTCGCCGGCCGCGCGGGTCGCGGCTGGGTGTCGCTTCCGAATGCAGGCGGCTGACGATGGCCACGACGCGGATGCCCCGCTGGCGGAAACCCTCGGCCATCTCGATCGAGACGACGTTGCCGCCGCTCGACGAGACGACCAGCGCCGAGTCCTGCGCGCTCAGGCCGAAGTTCCGCAGGATCCGCTCGGCGAGGCCGGGGACGTTCTCGAGGAACATGGCCTGGCGCTGGCCGTTG
>DASXTI010000050.1:0-6984 GCA_036505535.1 Thermoanaerobaculia bacterium | reverse complement strand
GAGCGAGGTCCTTGGTGATCCGCGACAGTCCCCATGCCGCCAGCACGGCCAGAGCGATGTGGAAGAGAACGATGCCGCGCGCCGGAGCACGGATCGCGCGGAAGATGGCGCCGAAGGATTGGAAGAGGAAGCGGTAGTACGGGGTGTGGCCTCCGAGCGCAACGAGGATGCCGACGGCGGCCACGACGAGAAGAAGCACGGCGCGCCGGTCGAGGGGGCTCCGGCGAAGAAAGTCGGCGAGGCACACGAAGCGGCTTTGCCGCGGGAAAGCCAGCGCCAGGCGCAGGAGCACGGCCACCGTGAGGAAGACCTGCACGCGACCAGGGTCGCCCAGGTGGAGCGGGCCGACCCGCAGACCTTCGCGGGCGAGCGAGGCCAGCCACGCGACGGCCAGAACCGCCGCGGCGACGTCGAGTGCCTTCGCGGCGCGCCGACGTCCCTCCGATGGCCCTGGCTCCGACGTGGCGAGAGCGCCTCGCCTCCGTCTCGAACCGACGACCCCGATCGAAGCGAGCGCCAACGCGGCGAGGCCCGGGAAGAAGTCTCCTTCGGCCTTCCCCCACTTCTTCGTGGCCGGTCCATAGAGCCTGTTTTTCTCGCCGGCGGAGAAAAAATCGGTCCAGCGGCCGGAGAAGGCTTCCATCTCTCCGATGGACCGCTCCATGCCATAGAGCTCGGCGGCCTTCCGGTACGAGACGGCGAACGGGAGGAACGCGATCCCCCCGAGCGCGACCGCGAGGACCGCTGCGCGAATCCGCTTGCCCCGCTCCGGCGTTCTCCACGCCGCGAACGAGAGAAGCGTCGCCGCAACGACGAAGCCGGAGAAGAGCGCGTAGTGGACGTTGGTCAGGGCGTTCCAGCCGAAGAAGACGCCGAAGAGCACGGCGTCTGAGCGCCGGCCTTCGTCGAGATATCGCAGCAGGAAGAGCAGCGACAGGCAGAGAAACGGGGCCCACTGGAATTGAAAGTGCGGCAGCTGGCTGAACCGCCAGGGCAAGAAGCCGAAAATGAGACCTCCGACCACGGATGCCAGAGGATCGCCCGTCACGTACCGCGCCAGCGCCCAGGCCGACCATGCGGAGAAGAACATGCCCAGAAGGAAGAGGACGTTGTAGTTGAAGACGGGGGTCGCCCCGGCAGCGAGGAGCGGAAATCCGAAGAGCGCCGCACCCCAGAGGTTCTCGGAAAATGCCAGGGCGTACTTCGCGGGGTGGAAGAAATTCAGTTGGAAGAGGTTCACCGGATCGCGAAACGTCTGTCGGTAGTCCCAGTGGAGGATTCGGGTGACCAGCTTTGCGTCCCACAGGTCCGTCATCCCGTCGCGAAGGTGCATGGGGAGCGGCCAGGTCATCAGCGCCGTTGCCGCGAGGAAGAAGAGGCCGGCGAAGATCGCGTCGCGGATCCCCCGCGATTCGGGAGCCTCGCGGCTCAACGCAGGCGCGAACGAACGTTGTTGGCAATCGTCATCGCCTGCTGGAGACGCTGCATCCGCCGATGACGCTTCTGCGTGGCGTCGACGTCTCCCGTGGGCGGAACGGCGGCGCGAATCTCTCGGAGAAGCTTGTCCGCCTCGAAGGAGAAGGTCGCGAAATCGTCGTGGCGGAACTTGCGGAACGTCAACTCGGTCGCGATGATGAATCCCTCGGCGATGTCGCGCACCATCGCATAGGCGGAGCCGCCGAGAAAGGCGCTCATGACTTGAGGAAATTCTACCCCCGAAGGCCCCCGCTTCCCGATCCGAGCTTGGTCGAGCGGGCCTTCCGGGATAGCATTCCGGGACCTTCACGGAGGATTCCGCTTGGCGCCCAAGGTGGACTATCTCGATTTCGACTCGCTCTTGACCGAGGAGCAACGTCTCGTTCGGGAGACGGTCGGCAGTTGGGTGGACGACAAGGTGCTGCCCATCATCGAAGAAGCGGCCTGGGAAGGGCGCTTCCCGAAAGAGCTCATCCCCGACATGGCGCAGATGCATCTCTTCGGCTCCACGATCACGGAGTACGGTCTGCCGGGCCTCGACGGCATCTCCTACGGCCTGATCATGCAAGAGCTCGAACGCGGAGACTCGGGCCTGCGCTCTTTCGTTTCCGTCCAGTCGGGCCTGGTCATGTTTCCGATCTACGCTTTCGGGTCGAAGGAACAGAAGGACCGCTGGATCCCCCGGCTCGCGAGAGCCGAAGCGATCGGCTGTTTCGGATTGACCGAGCCCGACTTCGGTTCCAACCCCGCGGGCATGCGCACCACGGCGAAGAAGGATGGCAACTCATACGTCCTAAACGGCGCGAAGGCCTGGATCACCAACGGCTCGATCGCGGACGTGGCCGTGGTGTGGGCGAAGCTCGACGGGGTGATTCATGGATTCCTCGTCGAGAAGGGAACGAAGGGATTCTCCACGTTCGAGCACAAAGGGAAGATGTCGCTCCGCGCGTCGGTGACCTCGCAGCTCGCCTTCGAGGATTGCCGTATCCCCGCCGAGAACGTCCTGCCGGGCGTCGATGGCCTCAAGGGTCCGCTGTCCTGCCTCACGCAGGCCCGTTACGGAATCGCCTGGGGCTCGCTCGGAAGCGCGATGGCGACCTATAGGGCGGCGCTCGAGTACTCCAAGAGCCGCAAGCAATGGCGGGACCGGCCCATCGCGGCTCACCAGCTCGTGCAGGAGCGTCTGGCCTGGATGATCACCGAGATCACGAAGGGGCAGCTTCTCGCCTGGCGACTGGGGCGCATGAAGGACGAGAAGACGATGAAGCCGCACCACGTCTCCATGGCCAAGCGCAATAACGTCTGGGTGGCGCGCGAGTGCGCCAAGCTGGCCCGCGAGACTCTCGGAGCCAACGGCGTCGTCAACGAATACCCGGTCTTTCGCCACTTGGCCAACATCGAAAGCGTCTACACGTACGAAGGGACGCACGACATCCATACTCTGATCATCGGCGAGGCGGTGACGGGGCTCGCGTCGTACAACCCGCCGATGGACTAGGCCCCGGAACTCTCTGATTTCACGCGTTTTCGGCTAAAATATGCGCCTCGAGACATTCGTTGGGCATCACCGGGAATCTCAAGACGATGCAGCTCGGAGAGCTGCTGCAATGGCTCTCCCTCGGCTCGAAGACGGGAACCCTCCTGATCGACGGCCACGGAGTCGAGAAGCGCGTCTACTTTCAGGACGGTAGGATCGCCTCGACGTCCTCCTCCGACCAGCGCGAGTACCTCGGCCACTTCCTGGTCTCTCACGGCTACATCACCGAAGAGGAGCTGAAGATGGCGATGGAGGTCCAGGAGGAGTCTCAGATTCTCCTCGGCAAGATCCTCCTGATGATCAACGCCATCGCGGAGGCCGACCTCCTTCGCCTGATGCGCAAGAAAGCCGAAGAGTCGATCTACGACGTGTTTCTCTGGACCGAAGGCGACTTCGAGTTCGCCGACGGCGAGCTCCCCGACCAAAAGATGGTTCCCCTTTCGCTGGATGTGACTGGAATCATCATGGAGGGAACGCGCCGATACGACGAATGGCAGCTGATCCGCCAGCGCGTGCCCGACTCGGGCGTCGTCCCCGAAGTGGTTCGGCCACTGGAGATGGAATCGCTGTCCGACCGCGAGAAACTGATCGTGCCGTACATCGACGGCCAACGCTCAATCGAAGAGATCGCCCTTCAGACCCACAACGCGGATTTCAACGTGTCCAAGCTGGTTTCCGAGGGCGTACGCATGGGGACGATGCGTCTCCTCGAGGGCCGCCCCAGGGCGCCGGAGGTGTCTTCCTTTTCAGCCCGCGGAAGCGAAGTCGATCACTTTCTGCAGAGGGGACGCGCGCAGCTCAAGGAGGATCCCCAGGGGGCCTATCGCATGTTCAAGGTCGCCAACGAGCTCGACCCGGCCGACGGGCGAGCCGCCGAAGGAATTCGGGAGGCGGAACGCGAGATCAAGGCGGCCCTTCTGCAGGATGGCGTCTCGGGAGACAAGATTCCGGAAGTCGCGATCCCGCTCGCCAACCTCACCCAGCGTTCCTTCTCGCCGCATGAGGGCTTCGTCTTATCGCGCATCAACGGCCAGTGGGACGTCAAGTCCATCATGAAGATCTCGCCGATCAAGGAGCTCGAGGTCCTGATGATCTTCCAGAAGTTTCTCAGGGACGGCGTGATTCACTGGAAAGCCCGTAACAGCCGCGCTTGAGTGACTCGCTGGGGGCCTCGCGAGGGGGATAGAATCGAGCGCTCCAAGCAGCGCGGGAGTCTCATGCACGGGTCCGGGCGTCGGGTGAGGACCTTCCGGGGATTGCAGCTTGCCGTGTGCACGCTGGCTCTCGGACTGCTCGGGGCGCTCTCCCCGGAGATTCCCTGGGGACGCTGGCCCGAGATTCTCTTCTTCACGGCGCTTGCGGTGCTCGCCTTTCGACTTCGCGTCCGCTACGCAGGCAACTTCGTCGGCCTCGAAGCCGCTGCTCTGGCGCCCGCGATCCTGATCCTCGACTCGCCCGGCGCCGCCGTGCTCGTCTGCATCGCCGCCGACGGGATCGCCAAGGTCCTCGGAGGCACGCGGCGTTTGACTCTCTCCAACGCCTTCGACGTGGCCCAGCTCTCGCTCGCCTACGGCACCGCCGCCCTCTTCTGCCAGGCGCTGCATGCGGCGGGGAGTGGATGGATCACGGTGGCGGCGCTCGCGACGGGAGTGCTACTCGTCTTTTTCTTCGTCAACACCGGCCTGGTGTTCGGCTATCTCGAGCTCGGCGGTCTCGTGCCGCGCGAGCGGCTCCTCGAGATCGCGCTCTTTCAGCTCGTGGCGTTGCTGCTGCTGGCGCCGATCGTCATCCTCGAGGCTCTCGTCTATGCCCCCTACGGGGTCCCGGGAATGCTGCTGGCGTTTTTCCCGGTCGTGCTCGCCTCCTTCGTCATGCGCAACCTCTCCTCCATGGAGCGACGAGTCCAGGAGATCTCGCGCCAGAACCGCGAGCTCGACGCCATGCGGGACATTTCGAATACGTTCGGCGTCAGCGCCCGGGCCGACCGGTATGAGCGCGTCTTCTCAGCCATCGCGCGGCTCCTCCCCGTGGAAGCCATGGCGATTCTCGAGTGGCTCGAAGGAACCGAGGAAGGACTAGCGGTCCACCTCTCGCCGGGCACCGCAATATCCCGCCGCGAGATCATCGAATGGGCGCGGCGGGATCGCCTCGACGAGAGACGGATCGACCACGGAAGCGATCCCGCCGAGCTGCGGAAGGGGGACACGCGAGAGATCCGCCTCTGTCCCGAAACGATCTATCAGGTGCGCCTCCGTCTCTCGACCTTCGAGCTCCACTCGGGGTTGCTTGTCCTCGAGAGCTCCTCGCCCATGATCCATTCGGCCGAGACCGTGGCCTCGCTCCGGACGATCGCCGATCACATTGCGCTCGTGCTGCAGGATCGCTCGATTCGCGCGCAAGTCGAGGAGCTCTCCGCCCGCAACCGCGAGCGGGCCGAGACTCTCAATCAGATTCTTGAGGTCTCCAACGACCTGAAGCGCAACCGGACGCTCGACGACCTCTTCCAGTCGATCGCCTCGGCCGTGGCCCGGAGCCTCGGCTTCCAGGCCGTCGTGTTGTCGCTCTACGACCGCGAGAACAACGTCTTCACCCCGCACGCGCACTTCGGCTTGGACGACCGCTGGCCGGCGATGCGGGGGCAGAGCGTCCCCGCCCAGGAGATCACGCGCCACTGGATCGAGCGCAACCGCGTCTCCAAGTCATACCACCTCCGCGAGCGCGGGTCCCGCGAGGCGGGCCTCTCGGGCCTCGCCGCGCCACAGCGCGTCCTGGCGACGGGCGACGAGGGATGGCGGCCGAGCGAGCTGCTCTGGATCCCGCTCTATTCCGAAGATCGGCTGCTGGGGTGCCTCTCGGTCGACGAGCCGCGCAATGGACAATCCCCCTCGGTCGAGACGATTCGCTCGTTGGAGATCTTCGCCAACCAGGCGGTCACGGCGATCGAGAATGCCCGCTCCTACAACGAGGCACGCGAGCAGTCGATTCGCGACTCGCTGACCGGCGCCTACAATCACCGGCATTTCCAGGAGGTGCTGCAGCGAGAGATGGGCCGGGCGGAGCGGCTCGGCCGGCCTTTGACGGTGCTGATGCTGGACATCGACGACTTCAAGACGATCAACGACCGGTTCGGCCACCCCGTCGGCGACGCCGTCCTTCAGGGAATCGTCGCCGAGATTCGCAGCGAGGTCCGTGGAGACATGGACCTGCTGGCCCGCTACGGGGGGGACGAGTTCGCCGTCGTCCTGCCCGAGACTCCCGTTGGGGAGGCCATCCTCGTCGCCGAGCGGGTTCGGCGCCGCATCGACGAGCGCCTCTTCCGGATGCCGGATTCCCGCGAACTGCTCCGTACCACCGTCTCCATCGGCCTCGCGACGTACCCCGAGGATGCTCAGGAAAAGAAAGACCTGGTCGAGAAGGCGGATGCGGCGCTGTATCGAGCCAAGCGCGGCGGCAAGAATGCGGTCGTACAGACCTCCGAGCCCGGACCGGGCCAGCTACCCCTGTTGCCGCACTGAACCGTCGCGTCCGCTCGCTCGGCGCCTGGCGCCCTCCTCTCGCTCCCGCTCCCGCGACGCGAACCTCCTCCCTCGCTCCGCTTGGGAGACTATTCGCGTCGCGAGCTGATGTCTCATTTCGCCTAGCGCTTCGACACTGCTGCTGAATCGAGGTCGAAGAACCTCAGCGGCCAGTCCTTTGCCTCCCCCGCGTAGTCGACGCCGATCCGTGGTGAACTGCCGATACGGGGGCCCCGCTGGCGCGAGCGAAAGATTCGGATCGGCCCGCCGCCGAGCAAGTCGAGCCCGCTCGCGGCGGCCGTAATCCCGAGTCCCGCGCAGAGGCGCCCCGGCCCCGAGAGCAGGCGCGGCGCAACGCCGTCCGGCCCCTCGGCCGCGCGCAGCAGCACCGCCTCGGGCATCCCGCGCCGTCGCGTCACGACGTTGGCGCAGTAATGCATTCCGTAGACGAAGAAC
>DASXTI010000049.1:0-11899 GCA_036505535.1 Thermoanaerobaculia bacterium | reverse complement strand
GCGACCGGCGACAGCTCCGCCTTGCAGGCGCCGCAGCATCCGACGTCCGCGAGGCGCTCGGCCGGCGACCGGTTCTTCTTGCCGCACGAGGGGCAGGTCAAAATCATGCTCCTTCCCCTTGCAACAGTTTTGCCGCCTCATTCGGGGTCAGGTCTGTGATCTGTGATCTTTTGCACCATTCACAGACCTGACCCTCATGTCGTCCGACGAAGCTTCCGCCTGTGCGCCTGTTTCACCCCGCGGTCGCGGGCCGAATGGGATGCCGAATTCTGGGCTAACCCTGCTCCTTCTCCTTTTCCTTCTCCTTCTCCGGCTTCGGCGTCGGCTTCTTCGCGGGCTTCGCGGGCTTCTCGCGGTGGCGCGGTTGGGAGGGCCGCGCCTGCTCGGACGACCGCGGCTCCGGCTTCTCCGGATGCGCCTCGGCAGGCGGCGCCGTCTCACCCGGCCGGACTTCGCGGGAATGGACGGGCTCCTTGCCAGGCGCCTCCTCCCTCGGCCTGGCTGTCGGCATTTTCGCCGTCCCTTCTCTCGGCGCCGGCTCCTGCCGCGTCTGAACCTGCGGTCTTTCGGCCGGGACGCGCTGCTCCCTCGAACCGGGAGCGGCGGGCTTGGCGGCGGGCGCTCTGGATGCCGCATGGATCTCGCTCTTGCGCTGCTCGGCGGGCGCGGCGACCTGCAGCTTGCCATCCTTCGCGGCGCCGGCATCGGAGAGCGTCGTCGGCCGCGTCTTGACCTTCTCGATGCTCGCGCGCTCGATCTTTCTGCCCACGGCCTTCTCGATCCGCGCGGGCTCGGGGCCGGCGGTGCGGACGGTGCCGGCGGAGACGTTGAAGTTCGTGACCTTGTTCGCGCGCGCGAAGATCGTCGTACTCTGCTGCGGCGCCACACGTGCCGTCGCGACGTTGACGCCGACGAATCGGTTGCTGGGAACGAAGACGTACCGCGTCTCGGAGACGACGACCGGCGAGCCCGCGTAACCCGAAACCGAAAGGGCAAACGACGGCGGCAGAGGCGCCCAGCCGACGTAATCGTCCGTGTACGCCCAGGTCACCCACGCGGGAGCCCAGACGGTGCCCGGGATCCAGACCCAGCCGTACCGATCGTCCCAGGCCCATGTGCCGTAGTGGAACGGGATGTCGAACGGGTCGTAAGAGACCCAGGTCCATCCGTAATCGGTATAAGCCCACTCGCCGTTGACATACGGTGCCCAGCCGGGCGCGACCGTCGGCACCCAGACGTCGCCGAACGATCCCGCAACGACCCATTGCCCCTGGGGAGCGAGCTGCTCGGAGAAGTACGAGATGCTCACGCTCACCGCCGCCTCCGCGGGGCCTGCCGCGAAAAGCGCCATGAGACCGGAAAAAAGAATCACGGCGGCTAAGCCTCTTCGCATCGTTGCCTCCTTTCGGCAGACATTCCGAAGTGAGCAAATAGAGTGCCAGCGCGCTCCGAAAGAAGGCGTGTGTGATGGCGCGCGCCATCCGCCGCTCGGGGCGGCAGGCATTCGCGAAACGAGTCGAATCTCCGGGGTCTGACCTCTCAGTCCCGGCCAGGGCCTGTCGAAGCTCAGTCCCGATTCGGCGGGAGCACCGTGAAGTGGACTTCCTTGCGGTCGACGACCGCGCCGCTGCGGTCGCTGGCAGTGACGAGCAGAGTGTGCGTTCCCGCAGCGACGCCATCGATCACGAGATAGGTCTCCCCCTCTTTGAGCGAGCCCTTGGCCTCTTTGTCGAGAAAGATGTCGACCTGAGGTTTCGGTGCCGGCGTGGGCGTGACATCCTTTGCGACCGCAATATCTCGCGGCCGGAACGCCAGGTCGACCACGACGCGCACGGCGTTGCCGGAAATGCTCGCTCCCTCGGCAGGCTCGATGACCTTCAGCCGATAATCACTCCGCAGAGGCTCCGGGGCCGGGGAGTATTGAGCCCCCGCGGCGGCCGCGATTCCGGCCATGACGATAGCCGTCAGAAGGCGTGTGGCTGGGTTCATGATCTTCTCCTTGCTCCAGTCGCGTTGGGGGGCCGGCCTCTCCTGCCGGCCTGTTCTCATTCCGTGCAAGCCAGGTGCCTCAGACGACGGGCTTGACCCCGCTGGCGGTAGGATTCAGTAGACATGGCCGAGAAGCTCGAGGAACGCCGCTTCGCGCGCTGGAAGTGCAACGAATGCCAGTCGGTCCGTTTTGCGCCGATCCCCCAGGACGGGCGGCTGAAGTGCCCGATCTGCTACGTGGTCGAGCGCTTCGATCCAAAGAGACACGCGCGCCGTGACCCCGCCAATCGCGGAAAACGCCCCGAACAGATCCCACTCGACGAGGTTTGAGACCCGTCCGAGCGGCGACTGCGAGCGCGGTCCTAACTCGAACCGCCTCAATCTTTGGCACGCAACCTGCTTTTTAGTCGGCTGACCGGCTCGTAAAGGGCGCGGCCGCGAGGGTCGCGAGCGGACCGGAGGGATCCAGGAAAGGAGGGACAACCATGCGACTCGTGCGCCGACTCCTTCTCGCGATGGCGGTTTTCGCGGGCGCCGCGGCGGCGGTTGCCGGAAACAACATGCCCTACGCGTCACCCTCCGGAACGTCTGGCTCGGCTCAAAAGGCGGTCACTGCCAATGACCTACAGGCCCGTGCGCAGGTAGACGCAGCGCGGTCGGACGACCGTAACGCTTCGACCTGGGTCCTTTTCGGGATGCTGGTTTTCGGCTTGGGCGCTGTGACGATCCGGATGTTGCGTTACCGCCGCGAGGTGCAGATCTCGATCTTCCGCCGCTTCCGCCGCGAACTCGACCGGCGCACAGCTCCCCGGGCTTCGGGCTCCCCGCTGCCGCATCAACCGTAGCGAAGGGTGCGTCCGTCTGTTCCGCGAGTCGGCGGGAACCCGAACGTGGGTCGGCGTTAACCCGAAGACTCGACCCCTCGTCTAGCTGACCGAGTTTCGATCTCGCTCTTCCCCCGCTCCCGTGATGACCTGCGCGCGCGAGGAGCTGCGGACGGCATGCTTCCGGTTGCGCCGGTGGGCCTCCAAATACCGCGCGTCCTCCGCATAAGTCGTCGGATAGACGGGCGGAACGGGCCGGGGAATCATGTCGCCGTCCACGTTGACGAAGGTGAAGATGCAGGTGTTCGAGAGAGCCTTCGTCACACGGTCGCGGCTGACGCGCTCGATCGAAACCTCGACACAGATCGACGTCGAGCCGGTGTAGACCACGCGGCTGACGAAGTGGAGCTTGTCCCCGAGGCGAACCGGCTGGAGGAAGTTGATGCGGTTGACGCGCAGGATCACCGGACGGTCGGGCGCGATCTCCTCGGCGTTGATCGAGGCGAGCTCGTAGGCCCGCCGCACCAGATATCCGCCGAAGATCTTCTGCGGGACGTTCTCCTGCTCCGGATACATGCGCTCCCAGTTGCTCGTCACCAGATCCGAAACCAGCCGCCCGGAGAACCCCGGCTGATCCTGCGCGGCGTGGAGGCCCGACAGAAGTGCGTACTCCTCTCGGCTCGGCGGCTCGTCCGCGACGGCCTGCTCCCTGCGGTAGGTCTCCCGGCGGGCGATGGCCTTCCGGTATCGACGGATTTCGAGCTCATCGACGCAGTCGAGCGGCGCAAGAGCCGCGCTGCGGGCGGCCTCCCCTTCCCCGACGCGAGCGACCATCGTGAAGTAACAGGAGGCAAGATGGACCGGGTGGGCACCGGGGTGCTCGATTCGGATCCCGACCTCTACCGAGCTTCGCCCGACGTAGTTGACGCGGGCGTGCAAGATGAGATCCCGAGTGACGTCGGCCGGTTCGCGAAGCAGGATGTTGTCGATCGCGGCCGTGACGACGCGTGCCTCCGGCACGGATTGCCGCGCGCAGGCGAGCGCCGTCTCCTCGGCCAGAGTGTCCAAGACCTCGAGCAGCAGGTCGAAGCGGATGTTTCCCGCGAGCGGCTCGTCCACCACCATGAACCGTCGCCTCAAGGTGACGTCGCTCGCAAAGGGAAGCGTCAGATCCCGCGATGTCTCGACCGGCCGTGTCATCAGAGACCTCCGAAAAAAGGGAAAATCGTAACCGCAACGGAACAATTCCCGCGGAGGCCTCCTGCCTCTCCCCGCGGAAGAGGGGCGGGTGAGGAGCGCTTACCGCCTCTGACACCCCGGACATACGAACATCCGGCGGCCCGAGAGCGGCAGCTCACGAATACGGCGTCCGCACCGTCGGCAGATCTCGCGTCTATAGACGTAGAACTCGTCACGCCGATCCCGCTTTGCCCGCGGGTGCGGCGTTTCCGAAAGATCCACCGTGCGGATGCTCCCCGTTCGCGCTCCGTGCCGCATCAGCGCCTGGAGCGTCCGCCAGAGCTCCTCCCACTTGCGCCGGGACAACCGTTTGCTCCGGCTCAAAGGGTGGATCCCCGACAGGAAGAGCGCTTCATTGCGATAGATGTTCCCGGCCCCCGCGACGACGCGCTGATCGAGAAGCGCGTCGCCGATCGGCCGGTCGCGCAGGCGAAGCTTCTCCCAGGCGAGCTCCGGATCGGCGTCTTTCCGGAGCGGATCCGGTCCGAGCCGCGCGATGATCGCCTCACGCTCGGGCTCCGACACGAGCTCGCAGGTGGGCGGCCCGATCAGATCGATCGTGACCGAAGGCGTGGAGAGCCGCATTCGCACGGTCGGCCGCGGCGGCGGCGGAGTCCCGTCGAAGCGATAGAACCAGCCCGCCATCCCCAGATGCACATGGACGACGAGCCCGCGCTCCCAGTGGTGGAACAGGTGTTTCCCATACGCCTCCCCTGCCCGAAAGCGCCGCCGGTCCAGCTTCCGGGCTTCCTTCGCGAATCGCCCCTGCGGCGAGCTGACCCGGACGATTCGGTTGGCGAGGTCCCTGGTGTGCTCCCGCGCGAGGCGGTGGATCGTGTTACCTTCGGGCATCGGCGGCGGAGTGTACGCCCCTCCTCCCCGCGTGCGTTACCTTCGAAGGACTCTGAAAGAACAGCAGCTTCGAAAAGGCAGTGATGACTGACGGCGAGCGCGCGCTGTCTCGACGCGGGTCGATTCTCCTGGGCATCGCCGTCGTCGGCCTCTTCATCGTCGCCGTTTCGATCTGGGCGGGCGGCGAGAAGTTCGAAGCGCCGCGTTGGATCGTGGCCTCCGTCGGCAGCGCGTTTCTCTTCTTCGGAAGCTGGATCGCGCTCTGCTACGGGTTGGGCTATGACCCGAAGCGGCCCGAGGAGACGCTGCCATCCCCTCTTCTCCAGTTGGTTTTTGCGATGCCCGGGCTCTTCTTCTTCGCCTTGCCCTTCCACTGGATCGCGTTTGGTCCCGGAGAGAGGAGGTTCTCCGGAGGCCTGTCATTCCCGCTCCTTTTCCTCCGCCACGGCAACGACGAGATGTCCGGCCGCATCGCCTTCGGCATTGGCGCTGTCCTGATAGATCTGCTCATCGTCTATTCCGCGGTGAGGCTGATCGGGCGTCGGCGGGATCGCGCCGCATCGCCGCAACGAGACGCCGGCTGAGCCCCGCGGCCGAGGCATCCGGCGCGCCGTTTGCACTGCCTTGGTCAATGAAAGGAGCTGCCGATGGCGACGAAGGAAACGTCCTCAAATAAGGACTCTGCCAAGACACCGGAACCCGAGTCGGAACCGAAGCACACGCACCGCAAGCGCGGCTACCGCGGCTATCCCAACAAACCGGACGCCGGCGGCGGCGTTCACTGGGGCAGCGGCTTCGCCGGGGTCGGCTCGACCAGCGGCGGCGGCGCGGGCTTGCCCGGGCCCGGCACTGTCAGCGAGCGGACGCAGGAGAGCGTCGAGAAAGAAAAAGAAGAAGAAGAGGAAGAAAAGTAGTTCCCTTCCCCGACGGGAGAGCTATCTCCAGGTTGACGCCTGCGTCGCGTGCGTCACTTCTTCGGCGGCCTGGACGGGCGCAGGTCGATACGCGAGGGGATCGCACGGTCGGGGAAGCGCACGAGGTCCGCCACCGCCTCGGCCACGTCCTCGGGCGCGAGCATCCACGAATTGTCGCGGTTGCCATGAGAGTGACCCCACGCCGTCGCCACGGATCCCGGAAGGACCGTCGCCATCCGGATCCCGTCGTGGCGCAGGTCGATCATCGCCGCCTCGGAGAAGCCGAGCAGCCCGAACTTCGAGGCGTTGTAGGCCGAGCCGCCAGCGAACGCGTTGACCGCGGCGAGCGACGCGATGTTGACGATGAATCCGCCTCCGTTTCGCTTCATTAGAGGCGCGGCGTAGTGGATCGCGTAGAAGGGGCCGAAGAGATTCGTCTCGACGACGGCGCGAAACTTCTCGGGCGGGAGCCGATCCACAGAATCGAAGTGACCGATCCCGGCGTTGTTGACGAGGACGTCCAGGCGCCCGCCCTCCCGGGCGACCGACTCGACGAGGCGCTTCTGGTCCCCTTCTCTGCGCGCGTCGGCCGCGAAGCCTCGGATGCTCAACCCCTCTTTCGCGAATCGCGCGAGAGCCGCCTTCGTCGACTTCTCCGTGCTCCCGGAAACGAACACCGCGAACCCGTCGGCCGCGAGGCGTCTTGCGATCGCCTCGCCGATCCCTCGGGTGCCTCCGGTCACCACCGCGACACGGGATTTGGGCATGAGGGTCGAATCTTACCGGATGGACTTGAACTCATCGGCTTCGGCCCGGCATAGTGCTCTATCGAGGCCGAGAATTCGGCCCGAAGGAGATGTTCCCTTGTACGTCGTCGCAGGAGTCACCGGAAACACCGGATCGGCCGTGGCCGAGACTCTTCTGTCTCGCGGCAAGCCGTTGCGCGCGATCGTGCGCGAGGAATCGAAGGCGGAGGCTTGGAAGAAGAAAGGCGCCGAGGCGGTGGTCGCGTCTCTGAGCGACTCTGCCACTCTCGCCCGAGCGCTGTCGGGCGCGGCCGGTGCCTATCTCTTAAACCCTCCGCAGTATGCCGCCGAGGACCTGATCGCGGCGCAGGGGGCGGTTTCGGATTCCATTGCCGAGGCCGTCCAGGCGAGCGGTATTCCCCACGTCGTGCTGCTCTCCTCGCACGGCGCCCAGCACGCGAAAGGGACCGGACCGATCCGGTCGCTCCACTACATGGAACAGGCGATCGGCAACGCCGCGAAGAGCCTGACCATCCTCCGCGCCGCGTTCTTTCTGGAGAACTGGGTCCCGGTCTTGGGCGAGGTCAAGGCGAACGGCGTATTGCCCTCGTTCCTCACGCCGGGCCGGGCGATCCCGATGGTCGCCACGCGTGACATCGGCCGCGTCGCCGCCGAGGCGCTCCTCGACCCGCCGCAGGGCACGCGGTTGATCGAGCTGTCCGGACCGCGCGACTGGACGCCCGAAGACATCGCCCGCGTGCTCGCTGAGGCGCTCGGGCGCGAGGTGACCGTGCGGGGTCTCCCGCTCGAAGCCGTCGTGCCCGCGTTCACCGCGGCAGGAATGAGCATCGGTTCGGCGAAGCTCTTGGAGGAGATGTACGCCGCGATCAACGGCGGGCGCGTCGCGCCGGAAGGCGGAGGCGCCATCGCCCGGCGCGGCACGCTGGGGCCGGAGGACGTGCTCGCGCCGCTGCTCAAGAGCGCCGCGGCGTAACCGGGCGTCCGGAGGTTGAGGCGCCGGCCAGCGCTCAGAAGCGGTAGGATGCGCGACACGAAAGGAGGCACTCATGCGTAAGACCCTCATGCTCGCTCTGGCTCTCGGACTCTGCGGCGCGATCTTTCAGGCCGCCATCGGACAGGAGAAACCGACGCCCGCCTCGAAGAAGGCTTCGGCCTCCCCGATGGCGAAGCACGTCGTCATTCCCCCGTCCGACATCAAGTGGGAGGACGCGCCCCCGTCGCTGCCGCCGGGCGCGAAGGTCGCGGTTCTCTACGGCGATCCGGCAAAGTCGGGCCCGTTTACTCTCCGCGCCAAGGCTCCGGACGGCTACAAGGTCCCCGCGCACTGGCACCCCACGACCGAGTACGTCACGGTTCTGTCTGGAACTTTGTACATGGGCACCGGTGACAAGCTGGACGAGTCGAAGGGATCCGAATTGAAGGCGGGAGGATTCTCGTCGATGCCCGCGAAGATGCGCCATTTCGTCTGGATGAAGGGAGACACGGAGTTCGAGATCCACGGCAACGGCCCGTTCCAGGTCACCTACGTCAATCCGCAGGACGACCCGCGCAAGGCGAAGAAGTAAGGCGAGGGCGGGTCGCCCTGTCCTGGCCCTGGCACGTCTCCTGCTTTATTTCCTCAGGAGGTTCGACATGAACCGGACGCGCTGGATTTCTCCCCTCCTTTTCGCCTTCCTCGTCTTGTCGTTCGGCTGCCGGAAGGCCGAGACGCCGACCGTCGAGTCGAAGGCCGAGACGAAGAGCACGAATCCGGACGGCAGCAAGACGACCACCACCACGGAGGAGAAGCAGGTCGGCTCGACGGTCGACGCCACGACGGAGACGAAGGCCAGCGGAAAAGAAGGCGGCAAGACCGAAAGCGAGACCGTCATCGGCACCGTCACCGACCTCGTCGCCGGCAAGACGATTACCGTGCTGACGGGCGACGGCAACAAGCACACCTTCGACCTCTCGGACCAGAAGACGAGCGCCTCGATCGATCACCGCGTGACGGTCGGAACCAAGGTCCAGCTCGACACGACCAAGGACAACACCGGGTACCGCTCGCTCCGGGTCGTTCCCGCCTCGGATCGCTAGGATCGCCTAACGGAGGAGCCATGAACGGGAGCGAGAACACCGCCGATTCGGACGATACGCCGGATGAGAAGAACCCGCGTGATCGAGGCTACGAGGAAGTGCCCGCACCTCAGGGACTGAAGAAACCGCCGACGATTGCTCGGGATGAGGACTCCGGCGAATGGACCAGAGGCGGCGGCACGGATCCGAACGAACCCGGGCCTTCTCCGCCGAGCAAACCTCCGAAGCGCACCTAACTCCTTGGCTTGCCTCCCCAAGATGGCTCGTTCTGCCTACGCTGCCGGAGAGCGGGCTGGTCGCGTGGCTGGCGGGTGCGATGTCGCCGCTTCGGCGCCGGAGTCCATCGATCGGGAGCTCGCGCGAGCGCTGTCACGCCGACGCCGGCGGATCCTGCGTTCCCACGGCCCAGCCGCCGGCATCGAGGCGTTGCAACTGGCGCGTGACTATCTGCGGCGTCTCCGCGAGCAGGTCGTCGAGGCGCGGCGAGCGGGGACGTCGATCGCAGGAATCTCCATCGAGAATTGCCTGACCCCGGACGAGCGCGCCACGGATTTCGAGACGTTCTTCCATGCCCGAAACGTCGCGTCGATCGAGGCGCGGGGACTCCTTGCGGAGGCCGCGTGATGGGGGAAAGCTTCGAGGCGTACCGTGCGAGGATCCTCGGCTACGTGAAGGGCCGGAACGTGCGGCGGATCCTGCGGGCGACGCCGGAGGCCCTGGAGAAGCGGCTCTCCGGCGTGTCGCGGCGGAAGCTTTCGACACCGCCGGCAAGAGGCAAGTGGTCCGTGGGACAGATCCTGGCCCACCTCTCCGAGACCGAGCTGCTCTGGGGGTATCGGATCCGGATCATCCTGGAGCGGGACGGCTCCGAGATCGTTGGGATGGATCAGGACGCCTGGGCGAGGAACTCGCGTTACGAGCGCATCGATCCATGGCGTTCGCTCGAGACCTTCCGGGCGATCCGCCGGGCCAACCTGGAGCTTCTCGGCAACCTCTCGCCGCGCTCGCTCAAGCGGCGCGGGATCCATTCGCAGTTCGGCCCGCTGACGATCTCGTCGATCTTCTCGTTGATGGCAGGGCACGACGTCAACCATTCGCTGCAGATCGAGGCCACTTTAGGCCGCCGTAGGGGCGGGGCTCGTCCCCGCCGGAAGCGCCTTGAACCATCGTGAGCTCGTGGACGTCTTGCGCGAGATCAGCGGCGCGATCGAGGAGTAGCGAGCGGCTCTCACGATGAGCTGACGATCAGGCGCGCCCACGGCCGACTTTCACCAGGGGCAGGGGTTCTGGTTGCGCGGAGGGAGTCCTAGAATCGGGTCATGGAGGAGAACGCCACGTCCTCGGCGGAGGAATCTCTGCGCTATGCGACCGTGCTCGCCGAGATCGGCGAGCTCTACGATGCCGAGCTCGCCGTGGCGGAGGCCCTCGAGCGCGAGCCCGAGAGCATCCCGGCGCTCGACCTGCTCGCCAAGATCAAGCACATGCGCGGCGAGCTCTCGGCGGCGATCGGCTGCTGGGCGCAGGTTCACGCCAAGACGCATCCGGGAGAGGCGGCCCTGATGCGGCTCTCCTCGATGCTCCAGTTGGCGAGCGAGGAAAAGAGCAATAGCCACTTCGTCGTACTCGGCCCGTTTCAGCTCTGGAGAAAGCCCGCCGCACACCTCGAGCTCGAGGAGGTGTTCCGTCTCTTTTTGGCGCGGCGTCCCGACGAGGCGCAGGAGCGCTGCGGCGAGCTCGCCCGCAAGTATGCCGGAAAGGATCCCGCCCTGTACAAGCTGTCCGTCCTGGCCAAGGCGTGGATCGCGGAGATGTCGGGAGATTGGGATGGCGCGCGCCGGATTCTCGAGGATCTCGGCTCCGAGCGAGGCTTCGAGACCGACGACGATCGGATCCTCGCGCTGGCGCGAGTCTACGAGCGGATCGGAACCCCGGAGCTGCTCGAGAGCGCCGTTCACATTTATCGCCACTGCGAACAGAGGCTCGACGGAATTTCGATCCTCGGCCACCTCGCCCTGCTCTACCGCCGGCTCGGGCGCCAGGATGAAGCGGGGGGCTACGAGAAGCGCTTTCTCGCTCTCTTCCGAAAGCGGATGCACCGCCCTTCCTTTGCCGACGTCGTCGCCGCGGCCGCGCGACGCTACGTACCGCTGTCGAAGCTCGTCGCGTTAGGCCTTTCCGAGAAGGAACCGCCGGAGAGCCCGACGCCTCGGGAGCGCGCGATAACGCGAGCGCTCTGCGGCGACCGGGCCGGAGCCGAGGAGCTCCTGCGGGACGCGTCCGAGCCGCTCGACCGGAAGTACGTCGCCGACCTCGCGGCGCTGGAAGGCGACCTCGAGAAAGCGGAGCGGCTCTACCTCGAGAGCGTCGGAGCGGACCCGGGTGACTCGCGGACCATCGAGTGGCTGCTGAACCGCTTCGAAGCCACGCACTCGGGGCAGATCGCGCATCGCTTCCGAAACTCCGATTGGGCGGCCGGCGCAGAGGCGGTGCTCGAGTCGGCGCTGCGCCGGGCTCCGCAGCGGGGGAGCCTCTGGAGACAGAAGGCGGCGCTCGCTCGGATCATGGGCCGCGACGAGGAGGCGGCACGGCTCGAGGAGCGCGCGAACGCATTGGAGACCGCGCAGGCCCGCACGCGCTCGACTGTGGGACGCGCCCTCGCGGACGCCGTGTATCACTTCGTGGGGAGAGCCAAGGGCTTGATCCACGAGGTCTGGGCCGCACGCAAGCCCGCGGGTCCCGAGCGGGGTGGCTTTCTCGAAGAGATCCTGGGTAACCTGACGCCCGAGCTCACCCAGACCGTCCGCAACACGTTTCTCTCGGTGCGCGAATATGCGCGCGCCAAGTGGCCCCACCGCACGGGCGACATCCTCGACTACAACTACACCTACAAGGCGACCAAGGAAGACGAGCCCTCCGGCGGCCTCTCGGCGGGTCTTCCTTCCGCGATCGCGTTTCTCTCGGTTTTCTTGAACCGTCCGATTCCCCAGGACATCGCCTCGAGCGGGATCCTGATCGCCGATGCCCACGACGTGGATGTGCTGCGGCCCGTCGGAGAAGTCGCGTACAAGGTGCGAGGCGCCTACAACCGCAATCTGCGGCGCGTCATCCTCCCCGAAGGCAACCGCGCGGAGCTCGCCGCCTCGCCGCTGGTTCCGGCCGCCGTCTGCCAGGAGATCGTCGCCTACGCGGCGAACCTCGACGACGCAGTCGTGCTCACCTTCGGCGAGGATGTCTGGAT
>DASXTI010000048.1:0-36104 GCA_036505535.1 Thermoanaerobaculia bacterium | reverse complement strand
GTCCGTGTTTCCTCGGGAAAGACGATCAGCGACGTTCCTCCCTTCAGGCGGCGCAGCGCCTCGTCGACCAAGCCGCGGCTGCGGGAACGGTCCTTTCGATCGACGGGCAGGAATCCCGCGGCCGCCATGGACCAGCCGAGGATCGGCAGCCGAAAGAGGCTCCGCTTGGCGAGAAACCGCACCGACATCGGCAAGACGGCGAAGAGGAGGGGGATGTCGTAGAAGCTTTCGTGGTTCGGCGCGATGACGAAGCTTCTATCGGCCGACAAGCGCTCGGGATGGACGATCCGGACCGAAACGCCCGAAGCCGCGAGAATCACCCGCGCCCAGCCGCGCGCCAGCCGCAGGAACCACTCGCCGCGCGGGGGCAAGAGTCCCAGGGGAATCGCGGGGAGACCGAACACGATCGTCGCCGCGCAAATCGCGACCCAGACGCCCAGGGAGCGTAAAAAACTCACGTCGCGGCATGCTAGCAGAGCGACAAGTCTCGACGCACCCTGCGTTTACACGCGATCCAGCGACAGCGTAGAATGCCCCGTTCCATGCCTTTGACCCAACAGCAACCCTCCGCCACGGCGATCTTCTATCGCAACCTGCGCTGGCTGCGGTTCGTCGATCGCTTCGGCCGCAAGGGACAGCAGACCGTCGAGTATCTGGGCGGTCTCATCCAGCTCATCGGACAGACGCTCGCGAGCTGTTTCAGCCGCCCCTTCTATTCGACCGAAGTCCTCCATCAAATGGACGAGCTCGGCGTGAAGTCGGTCTCCATCACCGGCATCACGGCGCTCTTCACGGGAATGGTGCTCGCTCTCCAGACCGCCTACTCCCTGGAGGCCTTCGGAGGAAAGATCTTCATCGGCCGCGTCGTTTCGCTTTCGCTCGTGCGCGAGCTCGGCCCGGTGCTGACGGCGCTGATGGTCGGGGGCCGCGTCGGATCCGGGATCACCGCCGAGATCGGCTCGATGACCGTGACCGAGCAGGTCGACGCGCTCCGCGCCATGGCCATCTCTCCGATCCGACGGCTGGTCGTGCCCCGCGTGCTCGCGACCGTCCTGATGATGCCGGTCCTAACCGCGATTGCGGACGTGCTCGGCATCCTGGGCGGGCTGGGAATCGCGGTGCTCGAGCTGCAGATGACCGCGCAGGACTACATCACGAGCATCTGGCAACAGCTCCAGATTTCCGACATCGGCAGCGGGCTCTCCAAGACCATCTTCTTCGGCCTCGAGATCGCCGCGATCGGCTGTTACAACGGCCTCCAGGTCGAGGGGGGCGCGGCGTCCGTGGGCCGGGCCACGACGCGCACGGTGGTGCTGGCCTCGATCTCGATCCTCGTTTCCGACTTCTTCTTGACGAAGCTCTTCCTCGCACTCTGATGAGCACCGCCGTCGCCGCCGCCGATCGAACACCCGTTGCATCGCCCCGGGGCGAGACGATCGTGGAATTCGAGAACGTCTGGAAACGCTACTCGGGCCGAGACGTGCTGACCGGCGTGAATCTCACGATTCGCCGGGGCGAAGTCCTCTGCATCCTCGGACCATCCGGAACGGGAAAGAGCGTCGCGCTGCGCCACATCAACGGCCTCACGCAGCCGGACGACGGCGACGTGCGCGTGTTCGGGTCATCGGTGGTCGGGCTGACCGAAGAGGAGCTCTCCCCCGTGCGCCGCCGCGTCGCCATGCTGTTCCAGGGGGGCGCCCTCTTCGACTCCATGAACGTGGAGCAGAACATCGCCTTTCCCGTTCGAGAGCACGGCGAGCGACCCCCGGAGGAGATCGCCGCAATCGTCGCGGAAAAACTGACGATGGTCGGCCTGCCGGGCGTGCAGCGCAAGATGCCGGCCGAGCTGTCGGGGGGCATGCGCAAGCGGGTCGCCCTCGCCCGCTCCATCGCGCTCGAGCCGGATATCATCCTGTACGACGAGCCAACGACGGGGCTCGATCCGCTCACTTCGGAGAAGATCGCGCAGCTGATCGTCGACTTGAACGTCCGCCTCCAGACGACTTCCGTCGTCGTCACGCACGACATCGTGACGGCCCGCACCGTGGCGACCCGTCTGGCCTTCCTGCACCAGGGGCGTTTCCAGTTCGTCGGGACCTTCGACGAGGCGGCACGGGGCGGCCATCCGGTGCTGATGGAGTACTTCCGGTCGATGGGGTTCCCTTGCGGCACGGGGGTCTTCCAGGTGCCGAAGGGAGTATGAAGGTGGTCGGAGAGCCACAGGTCGGCCGCCGGTTCCGGGTCGGACTCGTGGTCCTCGTCGCCCTCTTCGCGACGATGATCGGGATCTTCATGATCGGACAGCGGGCAAATCTGTTCCGCAAGAAGTTCCCGTACGAGACGCGCTTCGAGTCGGCGGCGGGCTTGATCGGGGGCAACGTCGTGTCGCTCAACGGCGTCGTCGTGGGCAACGTCCTCGAGGTCAATCTCTCGGGAGATCCGGCCGACCGCACCGTTCGAGTGGTCTACGACGTGGTCCGCCGCTGGGCGCCGATGCTCCGCAAGGGGACGCGCGCCTCGATCAAGACGCGCGGGCTGCTCGGGGACAAGTACATCGAGCTCGAAGGCGGCAAAGCCGACGAGCCCGAGGTCCCGATCGGCGGGGAGATTCCGGCGGCGCCGGGTGCCGGACTGGAGAAGTTTCTCGCCGGCAGCGGCGACCTGCTGACCGACCTGTCGGCGATCGCCAAATCCCTCAAGGGCATCCTCGGCCGCACGGAAAGGGGGGAAGGATTCCTCGGATCCATCACGTCCAACAGCGAGGAGAGCGAGCGGCTCGGAAACAGCTTCAACGCGACGCTTCGCTCGCTCACCGCGATTCTGGCGAAGATCGAAAGCGGGCACGGGCTGCTCGGGAAGCTGCTCATCGACGAAAGATACGGTCGCGAGACCAGCGAGTCTCTGGCGGGGGCGATCCGTTCACTTCACTCCCTTCTCGGAAGGATCGACGAGGGCGTTCGGACCGGCAACGGTGCGGTCGGCGCCCTGCTTTCGGATCCGGAGGGGAAGAAGAAGGTCTACGCGCTGATCGACGAGCTCGCCGGCGCCGCCGCCAGCCTCGCCCGCGTGACGGAGAATCTCGAGAAGGGCACCGGCGCGCTCCCCATCCTGCTTCACGACGAGCGCTTCGGGAAGGAGTTCACCGGCAACCTTCGAAGCTTCTCTCAGCGCCTCGACTCGATCGGCCGCAAGCTCGACGAGGGCCAGGGAACGGCGGGCAAGCTCATCAACGATCCCGCCATCTTCGACGCCGCGAACCGGCTCGTCGTCGGCGTCGACGAGTCGGTCATCCTTCGCTGGCTGATCAAGAACCGTCAGAGGGCGGGCATCCGCAAGGAATACAACAACATCATCCGGCAACAGAAGGCGAACTCCCCGCCGGCGGCAGTCACCCCATCGCCGGGTGACCATCCATAGTTCGGGCTCGTGAAGCTGCTGATCACAGGCGGCGCCGGCTTCATCGGGTCGCACGTGGCGGATCGGCGCCTGCGCCGCGGAGACCGTATCGTCGTGCTCGACGACTTCAACGACTTCTACGAGCCGCGCATCAAGCGCGCCAACGTCGCCGCCCACGTGGGGCACCTCCGCTACCGCCTGGTCGAAGGGGACATCCGCGACCGCGATCTCATCTTCCGTCTGTTCGAGGAGGAACGATTCGAGGGGGTGATCCATCTCGCCGCACGCGCCGGCGTGCGTCCATCGCTCACGCAACCGGTCCTCTACGAAGAGGTCAACTGTGTGGCGACCCTTCACCTCTTGGACGCCGCGGTCGCACACGGAAAGCCCCGCTTCGTCTTCGCCTCGTCCTCCTCGGTCTATGGGATCAACTCGAAGCTCCCGTTCTCCGAGGCGGACCCGATCGATCGTCCCATCTCTCCCTACGCCACCACGAAGCGGGCCGGCGAGCTCCACGTCTTCACGGCGCACCACCTCCACGATCTTCCGGCCGTCTGTCTCCGTTTCTTCAGCGTCTACGGCCCTCGACAGCGTCCGGAGATGGCGATCGCCCGCTTCATCCGCTGCCTCGAATCGGATACGCCGATCCCTTTCTACGGGGACGGCAGCTCCCGCCGCGACTACACGTACATCGACGACATCGCCGACGGCGTGGAAGCGGCGCTCGAGAGCTCTCTCGCCTTCGAGATCATCAACCTGGGCGGCGCGCACCCGGTAACGCTTGCCGAGCTGGTGGCGAACCTGGAGGCGGCGACGGGGCGCCGCGGCCATCTCGACCGGCAACCGATGCAGGCCGGGGACGTCCCCGTCACCTTCGCGGATGTCGGGAAGGCCGAGCGCCTGCTAAATTTCCGCGCGCGCGTGCCTCTAGCCGAGGGGTTGCGTCGCTCGGTCGAATGGTATCGGAGCCAGCTTGAGCTCGTTTAGCCTGAGCTTGACCCCTCACGCGACGAGGAATCTTTCATGAACATCTGCATGATCGGGACCGGATACGTCGGCCTCGTCACGGGAGCCTGCCTCGCGGACTTCGGAATGAACGTGGTCTGCGTGGACAAAGACGCCGAGAAGATCGGCGCCCTCCAGCGAGGCCACATCCCCATCTACGAGCCGGGGCTCGAAGAGATCGTCGCCCGCAACGAACGGGCCGGGCGGCTCCGTTTCACGACGGACCTGAAGGCGGGCGTCCAAGATTCGCTCGCGATCTTCATCGCTGTCGGCACGCCGCCGAAGCCCGACGGGTCTCCGGACTTAACCTTCGTCCGCCAGGTCGCCGAGCAGATCGCCACACACATGAACGGATACAAGGTCGTGGTCACCAAGTCCACGGTGCCGACGGGAACCGGCAAGATGATCGGGGAGATCATCCAGGAGAAGAACGGCCGCCACGAGTTTTCGATCGTCTCCAACCCCGAATTCCTGCGCGAAGGCTCGGCCGTGGCCGACTTCCTTCGGCCCGACCGAATCGTGATCGGCGCCGATGACGCCCGGTCCGCCGAGGTCCTGAAGGAGATCTATGGTCCGCTCTATCTGATCGAGACGCCGTTTCTCATCACCGACGTCGCCTCGGCGGAGCTCATCAAGTACGCCTCCAACGGCTTCCTCGCCGTCAAGATCTCGTTCATCAACGAGATCGCGCGGCTCTGCGAGCTGATGGGGGCGGATGTGCACGACGTCGCCAAAGGGATGGGGCTGGATCGGCGCATCGGTTCGAAGTTTCTGCATCCGGGTCCGGGTTTCGGCGGCTCCTGCTTCCCGAAGGACACCGCCGGGGCGGCCGACCTCGCGCGCCAGCACGGGTACACGTTTCACATCATCGAGGCGACCATACGCGTCAACGCCGAGACGAAGGCGCGGATGGTCGATAAGATCGCCGCGACGGCCGGACCACTGCGCGGCAAGACGGCCGCCGTGCTCGGTCTCTCCTTCAAGCCCGAGACCGACGACATCCGAGAATCGCCGGCTCTGGCGGTCGTCGAAGGGTTGAAGGCCGCCGGCGCCGCCGTGCGGGCCTTCGATCCGGCCGCCATTCCCAACACCAAGGCCGCGTACCCGGATCTTCACTATGCGCGCGACGCCTACGACTGCGCCGATGGGGCGGACTTTCTCGTGCTCGCGACCGAATGGAACGAGTTCCGCGCCCTCGATCTGCAGCGCCTCTCACGTCTTCTCCGCTCGAAGACGATGGTCGATTTGAGAAACGTCTACGAGCCGAAGGAGATGAAAGCCGCGGGATGGACATATGTCGGGGTGGGACGGGGATGACAGGAATTGGTGATTTGTGATTGGTGATTTGTGATCGAGGCAAGACGGGAGCTCTCGAATTCTGAATCGAGAATTGTGACTTGTCGCGTATCCTGGTTCACAACTCACAAATCACAACTCGCAAATCGACGGCCGCCCGGCGGGCGGCCATGAGGGTCCTCGTCACCGGTGGCGCCGGGTTCCTCGGGAGCCACCTCTGCGACCGTCTCCTTCGGGAAGGTCACGACGTCATCGCGATGGACAGTCTCCTGACGGGCAACCTGCGCAACCTGACGCACCTGCGGGAGGAGAAGCGGTTCCGCTTCGTCGGCCACGACGTCACGCAGTTCATCGACGTCGACGGCCCTCTCGACGCCGTGCTCCACTTCGCCTCGCCCGCCTCCCCCATCGATTATCTGGAGCTGCCCATCCAGACGCTGAAGGTCGGCTCCCTCGGCACGCACAACGCGCTCGGGCTCGCCCTGGCGAAGCGGGCCCGGTTCCTCCTTGCCTCGACCTCGGAAGTTTACGGCGACCCACTGATCCATCCCCAACCCGAGACCTACTGGGGAAACGTGAATCCGATCGGGCCGCGCGGCGTCTACGACGAGGCCAAGCGCTTCGCCGAAGCGATCACGATGGCGTATCACCGCGCGCACGGCGTCGACACGCGCATCGTGCGCATCTTCAATACCTACGGGGAACGCATGCGGCCCAGGGACGGGCGCGTCGTGCCCGCGCTGATCTGCCAGGCCTTGGCGGGGGAGCCCCTGACCGTCTTCGGCGATGGCTCGCAGACACGGTCCTTCTGCTACGTCTCAGACTTGATCGAGGGGGTCTACCGGCTGCTCCTCTCCGACGTGAGAGAGCCCGTCAACATCGGCAATCCGGCGGAGCTCTCGGTCCTCGATTTCGCCCGCACCATTCAGAAGTTGACCGGGACGAAGAGCGGGATCGCCTTTCTCCCGTTGCCGGTCGACGATCCCAAGGTCCGCCAGCCCGACATCGCGAGGGCGAAGGAGAGACTGAGATGGGAGCCGAGGGTGAGGTTGGAGGAAGGGCTGGCGCGGACCATCGAGTACTTTCGGGGGCTGAAGGATTGATGATTGACGATTGAAGATTGTCGATTGATAGGGTTACTAATCGACAATCGGCAATCGACAATCGGCAATCGACAATCGGCAATCGACAATTACGACTTCTCCCCATCGCTCCCGATGGCCTCTACGGGACACGAGTCCATCGCCTCCTGACACTTCGCCTCCTCTTCGGGGGTCTCGGGCTGCCGGAAGACATAGGAGTAGCCCTTGTCCTCGTTGCGCTGGAAGTTGTCGGGCGCCGTGACGCGGCAGACATCGCAGTCGATGCACTGCGCGTCGACATAATACTTGCCCGGGACGTTGTCGAGCAGTTTGTCCTTCCGGTCCGCCATGAGACTTTCGAAGTTAGCATGGGGGTTGGCGCGAGCCAAGCGAGCCCCGATCCACGCTGGAGCCGAGCCGTTCACCGCGGCGGTTTCCGCCCGGGATGAAAGTCTCTTCAAGACCGATGGAGACGCCGAATCCCTGCGCTAGACTGCCCGACGTGCGATGGCGGCTCTCCACCGGCCTCGTCCTCGCCGGCGCTTTGATCGCATGCCGGAAGTCACCGCTTCCCGAGGAACGGAGCGCCGATCGCGACGTGGCGGCGGGAGAGCGCATATTCCAGCGCAAATGCGCGTCCTGCCACAATACCAACGGCGACGGAAGAACGATCGTGGCGGGACACTTCCCCTACGCCAACTTGGTCGACGACGTCTGGCGCGCGGATGGCAGTCCCGAGGCGATCGAGAGGCAGATTCGCCAGGGTCACGACCCGATGCCGAGATTCGAGGGTAAACTCACCGACGAGGAGATCCGCCAGACCGTGGCGTACGTCGTCGAGCTGTCGCAGCAGTCCGCGAGCCGGAGCGCCGCGCGCTATCCCCCGAGACGATGACCCGACGGATCCCCCTGTTTCCTCTCCCCGGCGTGGTCCTGCTTCCAGGGACGCTGTTGCCTCTGCACATCTTCGAGCCGCGCTATCGCGCGATGGTTGCCGACGCACTGGAAGGCGACCGGACGATCGGGATGGCCATGATGAAGCCGGGCTGGGAGACGCGCGAGGACGATCCCGAGATCTATTCCGTGGGAGGCGCCGGCGAGATCGTGGAGTCCGAAGAGCTCGAGGATGGACGCTACAACATTCTGCTCGAGGCTCGATTCCGATTCCGTGTGGTCGTCGAGACGCCCGCCGATCCTTACCGGGTCGCACGCGTGGAGGAGATCGCCTCGCTTCCCTTCCCGGATCCCTCCGAAGGAGCCCGAATCGTCGCCGCCGCCGTGGAGCTGTTCGGCGAGGTGGCGCGGAACCTCGAACTGCCGCCGCTGCCGCGTGAGGCGATCTCGTCCGAGCGGCTCGCCTCGGAGATCGCGCTGCGTCTGCGTTACACGCCGGCGGAGCTGCAGACGATCCTGGAGACCGATTCCCTCCCCACCCGCTTCGAAACGCTCCGGGGTCGCATGCTCGAGTGGAAGGGACGCATGCAGTTTCTGGCTCCCTTCCGGCCGAAGGAGCTGGATCCGAGACGAAACTGACAGGTCCCGCGATGTCGCGGGACCTGTCATCCCGAGCAACGCGAGGGATCCCCGACTCGACACACGGAGCCCGTGTTCAAGCTCGGGATCCCTCGGGATGACCGCGCGTCCGCCTGCCGGCGCTCGCGGTCAATTCTGACTGGCGTTCAGCGCGCGCTCGTGGGCCCAGCTTCGAATCGCCTTGATCTGCTCTTCCATCGTGACGGAAAGAGGCACGGTCGCCGAGATCATTCGGTAGAGATCGTCCTCGTTGAGCGCCCGTCCCTCCGCGTAGGCGTCCACTACGGCCGAAACGACGGCCTGCTCGATCTCGGCGCCGTTCCACCCCGCCGTCGCCTTGGCGAGGAAGACGAGATCGAACCTCGCGACGTCGCACCGGTTCTTCCGCAAGTGGATGGCGAAGATCTGCTTGCGCTCCTCCTCATTCGGGAGATCGACGAAGAAGACCTGGTCGAAACGACCCTTCCGGATGATCTCGGCCGGCAGCAGGTGAATGCGATTTGCGGTCGCCGCGACGAACACGAGAGCGCTCTTCTCCTGCATCCATGTCAGGAAGCCAGAGAAGATGCGCGACATGGAGGCATCCTGTCCCTCCCGGTAGCCGCCGACCCCCATTTCGATCTCGTCGATCCAGAGGACGGCGGGCGACACCGCCTCGACGGCCCGGAGGGCGCGCAGGAAGGTCATCTCGGGATTGTCGGTTCCGAAGACCGCATTCATGTCGAGGCGAAACAGGGGCAGGTTCCATAGCGTCGAGATCGTCTTGACGCAGAGGCTCTTACCGCAGCCCGAGACCCCCATCAACAGGATGCCCTTCGGAATGGGAATCCCCGCGTCGAGCGCGTCCTTGGAGAAGAGGGCCTGTCGCTTCCGGAGCCAGGTCTTCAGTATCGTGTAACCCCCGACGTCGTCGAGGGAGAAGCGCGGCGGCACGAATTCCAGCACCCCCTCCTTCTTCGACATCTGTTCCTTCTCGGCAAGGATTTCGAGGAACCCGAGTTCATCGAAGCTCTTGCGGGCAGAAAACACCTTGGACACGACGTGCCCGATTTCGTCGGCCGTTAGGCCGCGCATAGCGAGCGCGAGCCGGCGCATCGCGGCTTCGTCGATCTCGACGGAGAGCCGCCGCCGCAGGTGTCCCTCCAGAATCTTGGTGATCTCGTTGTCCTCGGGCAGCTCGTACTCGACGACGTAGATTTCCTTCTTCGCCTCTTCGGGGATGGCCAGTCGCGGGGAGACGAGAAGCACATGCCGGCCGCGATCCTTGAGCGCGCGGTAGAGGTCGCGCAGGCGACGGACGATCTCGGGACGGCCGACCGTCGGAAAATCCTTGAGAACGTAGAAGCCCTTTCCCGAAGCCGTCAGGATCGCCTCCAGCACGCGCGCCGGGTCGTTCGTGTCGGGCACGGGATTCCCGTCGACGAGGAGACCGTCGACGACGGACCACACGCCGTAGGGAGAGGGAGAGCCGTAGAACGTTTTCGCGAGGTGCTGAGCGAAGCGCTCGACCCGGGTCTCTTCCCAGGTCACGACATAGATCAGCGGATGCCCTCCGAGCAGGGCTTTCCGGATTCGCTCCATCGCCTTGCTGGGCGCGGCGACGGGCGCGGACACGGCGGTGCTCATTGAGTTGATTGTAACGCGCCCGACTTCGCCGGGCGGTTACAATGGCCGAGCATGGCAAATCCCGAACATTTGAAGCTCCTGCTCTCTTCCGAGTGGAACGACTGGCGGGTGAAGAACGCGAACGTGACGCCGGACTTGACCGGCGCCGATTTGACGGGGAAGGACATTTCGGGCAAGGACCTGAAACGCGCCGATCTGTCCCGCGCGGACCTCTCGCGCTCCACGCTGGCCGGCACCGACTTCACGCGCGCCACGCTACGCAACACGAAGTATGAGGGGGCATCCGCGCCCGGAGCGGTCTTCGAGCATTGCGATCTCGACTTTCTCGACTTCTCGAAGGTCTTCTTCGCCGGCGGCCGATTCCGTTCGGCGTCGCTCCAGGGCTGTACGCTCATCGGGACGGACTTCGCCGGAGCCGACCTCTCTTTCGTCCGGCTCGAGGGGGCCGACCTTTCGGGCGCCAACCTCGCCGGCGCAATTCTCCGGGACGTGAATTTTCGAGGCATCCGGATGGCCAACGCCCAATTCGATGGGGCGGATCTTTCCCACGCCGTCTTCGAAGGAATCTCGGCGGTGCGCGGATCCTTCGCGAACGCCAACTTCACGGGGGCGAATCTGAAGACGGCGGACTTTTCGGGTGCGGATCTGCGCCGCGCGAACTTCGCGGGCAGCATCCTCCGTCAGGCGTCTCTGAACGCGGCCGACTGCGAACGCGCCGAGTTCACCGATGCCGACATGGAGCTCGTCACGGCGGTCGAGGCAAACTTCACCGCGGCCGGCTTCGATCGCGCGAAGCTGCGCAAGGCGGATCTGCGCCGCGCCATCTTCCTCGACGCGGGCGGCGGGGACGTCAGCTTCGCCGACGCGAAGCTGACGGAAGTGGACCTGCGGTCGGCGCGTTTCGAGAAGGCCAATTTTCAGGGGGCCGACATGACGAAGGCCATTCTGCGCCGGACGAACCTGAAGCCATACAGCTTCGCCGGCGCCACGTTCTCGGGCGCCGACCTCTCGGAGGCACAGGCGGAGGGGGTGAACTTCTCGCGAGCCGATCTCTCGCTCGCGAGCTTTCGGCTGGCGAACTTGAAGCGCGCCGACTTTTCGGGCTGCCGCGGCTTCGACACGGATCTCTCGGGGTCGCTCTTGATCGGGACGACCTTCCGCGGGGCCAGCCTGCAGGACGCCGACCTGCGCTTTGCGCGTGCCATCGGCGCGGACTTCACCGGAGCGCAGCTGAAGGGGTCGGATCTCGCCAATTCCGACTTTACGGAAGCCGTCTTCAAGAAGACGAAGGTCTGGGGCGCCACCGCCCGCCGCGCGAAACCTCCGAAGGGCAAGGGCCTCCTCTTCTCGCTGTCGACGATGTTCTCCAAGGCCAAGGAGAAGAAGACGAAGGCCGCCGACGAGAAGGAGGCGAAGCGTCAGAGACGCATCGCCGAGCTCGAAGCGGAGGCCTCGAAGAAGCCGCCGCACCTGACCGGAAGACGGTAGACGGTAGACGGTAGACGGTAGACGAAAGACGAATCCGGGCCTGTTCGTTTACCGTTTACCGTTTACCGTTTACCGCTGGTTGGCGCCGGCGTCGGCGGCGAGATGGCTTTCTGAAACGCGGCCTCGAGCTTGCCCGAAACGTCGCGGTCCAATAGGAAGCCGCCCGGCCGCGCGGACACCGTCGCGACCGTTTCTTGAAGCCGTGGGTGGAGCGACATCATCCACGGTGCGCCGGCCTTCGTGCGGACCGTCACCGTCGCCACGGCCGGAACCAGCTTCTTGGCCTCCCCCTCGTCGAGAAACGACTTGCTCTTCAGATCCAGAACCGCGGTGAGGATGTCGTCGGCGGCTGCGGCGAGAACCGGATGCCCCTGCGCGGTCCATCCCCCGTTCTTCTGCGACAGCGCGATCGACGTCTTTCCGAAGGTCCCTGCGAGCTCGGTGACGTCGCTGCGGTTGAAACCGACGAGTGCCGGGCTCCGGAAGGCCACCGCTTCCTTGGAGAGCTCGTCGACGATATCGCGGTCGATCGTGACGACCTGCCCCTCCCGCCGCGCGTAGACGCTGTTGCCGTCCGAGCGCGTCGCGCCGAAGTCGACCGCCGTCGCGGTCCCTTTGGCCTCCGTCACGGTCACGCGGAAGAGGGGCGGATTCAATCCCTGCGCGGCCAGGTCCTCGCCGCCACGGATGAATTCCCGCGCGCGCAACGCCGTCAGCTGCCCGACGAGACGATCGGCCTCCGACGCGTCGGCGAGGTCGGCCAGCGGTTCGACGAGCCACCATATCCCGTCCTTGCGGGACAGGACGAGCCGGCCACGGCCGCGGAGGATCTCGAGGCGAGAAACCTCCCCCGAAGAGCCGCCGAAGATCTCACGGCTCCGAAAGTCGTCCACGCTCTTCTTGACGCTCGAGAGTGTGGAGGCAGGCACGAAGAGCACTTTGGACGACCCCTCGGTTCGCGCGGCCGCGATGTCGGTGCCGGGAATCTCCATGCCAAACTCGATCGTTCGCGACTTCTTGACCTTGGGCTCGCCGACATCGCTCCAGACGATCGTCGCCTTGACCGCTGGCTTCTCCAATCCGTAGTCGGCCGGACGGGCGTCGTTCGAATCGCCGCCGGCGCGTTTCAATTCCGCAAGCTCCGATGCGACGCCGTTGACCGCGAAGGAATCGGCCGGATAAGAATCGGGCTTGACCATTCTCCAGGGACCCGTCCCGGTCTTCTCGAAGCCCACTTTCTCGCCAGCCCGATTCAACTCGAGCCGCTCGAGGCGCTCCGCCGGAATCTCCCAATAGAGATCCCCTTTGCGCTCCCTTTCGGCCGTCGATGGCATCTTGCGCTCGAAGAAGACGATGAACCCGAAGAGAAGGGCGACGAGCGCGGTGAGGAGGAGGAGCTTTTTCGCCGACACAGCTAACCTGGACTATTCGTCGTCACCCGGCCGGAGCAGTTGATCCGTCGAGAATCGAGCTCTCGTGGGAGGACCAGGCGTTGCCAAAAAGGCGTTGCCCTCGACAGAGATTTTTTGGACCAGACAAGGAAGCGCGACGATGGCGATGTCGAAGCGCATCGCCGAGGAGCGATGACGCCACTCCGTCGCACCGTGCGACGGATGCAGGCCGGTTGCGGAAAGAATCGGGCGAGCGCAGCGAGCGAGTCGATCATGAATAGTGCGGGTAACTAGTCTCTCCGGCGGTACCAGACCCAGAGGCCGAGAAGGACGGCGAAGCCTGGCAGGCCCACGACGCTCGCGAGTCCGATGCGGCGGACCTGGCCGTCGGTCAAGGATAGGGAGGCCTGCTCAGGCGTCTTCGGCGCGATCCCGATCTGCTTCTCGCTGCCCGCGAGCCAGTGAATAGCGCTCGCGAAGAGGATCCCGTTGGCGCCGTTGCCGAGCGTCCCG
Source organism: Thermoanaerobaculia bacterium (assembly GCA_036505535.1). Classification (GTDB taxonomy): domain Bacteria; phylum Acidobacteriota; class Thermoanaerobaculia; order UBA5066; family Gp7-AA6; genus DAHUXD01. Next base: position 22,774 of record DASXTI010000048.1, on the reverse strand, counting down.
TTCGCCGCGAATCGGGAGTTTCCGATCGTCACGAAGCGCGGCGCCCTGGGTTCCGTCTTCTTCTCGTCGGCCGGGCCCACGGCGAGGGCGAGCGAGACGGGACCCGCGGTGTCCCCCGCCTCCTTCTTGATTCCGGCGTCGAGCTGCTTGAGGTTCGTCTCGCCCCACCCCTCCGGCGAGGTCTCGACGAGCATCGTCTCGGAGATCCCCTCGGGAGGCTTCTCCGCCTTCGTGACCGAGCGCGCGACGGGGAAGATCACGGGAAGCCCTTCGGCGGAAAGCGACCGGACGATGGGGTGGCTCCCGTAGCGATTGGCCAGCACGGTCTCGGCTCCCACCATCGGCAGCGCATTGGCGGGATCGACGACGAGATCGTCCCCGAGCTTGATGCCGTACTTGCCGAGCAGATTCCCCAGGCCGAGATCGGCGGCCGGCGCGCCCGGTCCGGGCAGAACCGGATCGAGGAGCAGCAGGAGATGCCCTCCTGCCGCCAGGTGCCTTTCGAGAGCGCCCGCTTCCGGCTCGAGAAAGACGGTCCGCGGCCCGGCGATGACGATCACGTCGGCGTCCTGGGGCAGCGTGTCCTTGCCGAGCGCGTCGTAGGTGCCGACGATCATGTTGTCGCGCTCGAGCAACTGTTTGGCGTCGGCGTAGCCCCGGCCCCGCTCGCCCGAGTCGAGCGGCGCCTCGCCATGTCCCTTCGAGAAGTAGACGTGGGCCTGCCGCTCTTCCGTGACAGCCAGAATCGCGGACGTGAAGGCCTCCTCCCCCTTGAAGGCCTTCACCCCGGGCGCCCCGCCCATGCCGGCGGAGGCGAAGTCGAAGTCGGCGAGCTTGTCTTCCTCGACGTACTTCTTGCGGTCACCGGAGCGAAAGACGACGGTGTTCTGTCGGATGCCGAACTCTTTGACCAGCGCTTCGGCGCGGGCAGGGTTGCGCCGGGGATCGAGATACTCGACCTCGATCTTCGGCGAGAGCGCCTGGTATCGGGAGAGCAGCTCCTTGATCGGCTGAAAGAGGCGGCCCTCGCCGGTCATGAAGACCGTCACCCGGACCGGTTTCTTGATTCCGGAGAGGATCTTCTTCGTCGTCTCCGACAGGGAATAGAGGTGCGTCTTCGTCCAGTCGCCGCGCTTCCAGTGGCGGGCCGAGATGTAGTTGACGCCAACCAGCAGAGCCGCCGCGAGCAGGATCCCGGCCGCCGACGTCCCGACGCGGACCGAGCGCACGCTCACGGCGTTTCCTTCTTGGCCGAGACCGATACCATCGTCAGAAACAGGAAGAAGGCCGTGGCCGAGAGGTAGTAGACGAGGCGGCGCGTGTCGACCACCCCCTTCGCGAACTCCTCCATGTGGTCCCAAAGGTTGAAGTAGCCGAAGAGCTCGCGTTTTCCCGGATCGTTCACCATCGACTCGAAAAGTCCCCCCGAGAAAATCGGAATCAGCAGAGCAAAGGCGAAGATCGCCGCCACGATCTGGTTCTTCGTCAGCGTGGACGCGAAGATTCCGACCGAGAGGAAGTAGCCGCCGATCAATGCGACCGCGAGATACGCCGCGGCCACCGGGCCGAGATCGATCGGCGTCTGCCATCGCAGAATCGCCACGTAAACCAGAGTCGGGAGCCAGAGCGTGAGGAAGAAACCGAGGGCGCCCAGGAATTTTCCGAGCACGACGGTGCCCTCGGAGACCGGCGACGTGAGCAGCGTCTCGAGCGTGCCGGCCTTCCGTTCCTCGGCGAAGAGCCGCATCGCGATGATGGGAACGACGAACAGGTTGAAGAGCCAGAAGTAGGTGTTCGTGAAGAGCAGCGGCAACGCCTGACCTTTCGGCGCCGTCGGTGAGTTCAAGTAGTTGACGATCGCCGTGAAAATGATCCCGTTCATCAGAAGGAACGCCGCGAGAATCACATAGGCGAGCGGCGATAAGAAGTACGCCCTCCACTCGCGGCCGACGATCGCGAGGAGCTTCCTCACGACGGGGTTGCCTCCGTCCCGCCCTCATTCTCGGGCGACACGGAGCCTTCGACGGCCACGGACTCATCGTGCTGGGTCAGCCGCACGAAGATGTCCTCGAGCGACATCGTCTCGCGCGTCAGCTCCCGCAGCACCCAGCCCTTCTCCACCGCCACGCGGAAGACCTCTTCGCGCGGGTCGCTCCCCTGCAGGCACGTCACCCGCACGCGCGTCTCTCCAACCCCCTCTTCGGCGTCGACCGAGGCGATGCCCGGCAGACCCGTCAGGCTCTCCCGCGCCGGCACGCTTCCCTTGAACGCCGCGCGCACGATGGGCGTTCCCGCCAGGCGCAGCCGCAGGTCGGCGGGCGTCCCTTCGGCCACGATCCGTCCGCGGTCGATGATGAGGACCCGGTCGCACACCGCCTCGACCTCGGGAAGGATGTGCGTCGACAGCAACACCGACCGGTCGCGCCCGAGCTTTCGAATCGTCTCGCGGATCTTGACGATCTGACCGGGGTCGAGTCCGATCGTCGGCTCGTCGAGAATCAGAACCGGGGGCTGATGGACCAGCGCTCCGGCCAAGGCGGTGCGCTGCCGGAAGCCTTTGGAGAGGTTATCGATCTTCCGGTCCGCCACTTCGGCGAGGAGACACTGATCGATCGCGGCGCCCACCCGCGACCGCACGTCCCTGCCCGTCACTCCCTCGAGGCGGGCCCGGAAGGATAAATACTCGCGCACTCGCATCTCGGGATAAAGAGGGGCCGACTCCGGCAGATAACCGGTCGAGGCTCGGGCGGCGGTGGACTGCGTCACGATGTCGTGCCCGGCGACCCGCGCGGTGCCGGAGGTCGGCGGGAGGAAGCCCGCCAGGACCCGCATCGTCGTGGTCTTACCGGCGGCGTTGGGCCCCAGAAATCCGACGATCTCCCCCTCGCGCACGGAGAAGGTCACGTCGTCCACGGCCAGGCGCGTGGAATACCGTTTCGACAGACTCTGAACTTCGATCATGCGAAAAACCGCCGTAGAAAAGTCGCGGAAGGATAAACCATATTCCCGAAAAGAAGACTATCGGGCGATTCGAGTCCCAAGTTTCGAGTTCCAGGTTCCACGTTCCGAGTTCCTACTTCCACACCCGAAACTCGCAACTCGAAACTCGAAACCCGTATCATGCTCGCCGTGATCTCCGTCGAATCCGTTTCGAAGACCTATGGCCGCTTCGGCCGGCGGACCCGCGCGCTCGACGGCGTTTCGCTGGAAGTGCGCCGCGGGGAGGCGCTCGGTTTAATCGGCCCCAACGGCGCCGGTAAGACCACGCTTCTCTCGTGCCTGCTGGGCTTTCTGCGCCCCGATTCCGGAACGATCCGGATCTCGGGTCGAGCGGTAGATGACCTGTGGGTACGCGCCCGGACCGGCTACATGCCCGAGCGCCTGGGATTCGACCGGGATCTGACGGGGGGCGCCTTCCTCGCCCACCACTGGCGCCTCTCCGGGGGGGACGCCACTCGGACCGGCGCGGAGGTGGCGGCGGTGGCGGCGCGCGTGGGGCTGGAAGGAAGCGCCCTCGAAAAGAAACTGAAGACCTATTCTCGCGGGATGCTGCAGCGCATCGGTGTCGCTCAGGCGACCCTCGGGAGACCGGAACTGCTTTTCTTGGATGAGCCCGCTTCGGGAACCGATCCGCTCGGCGTCTCGGTCGTACGCGACCGAATCCTGGAAGCCAAGGCGCGTGGCGCGACGATCGTGCTCAACTCGCACCAGCTTCCCGAGGTGGAGCGGGTTTGCGATCGCATCGTCTTCATCGACCGCGGCCGCTTAACCCACACCGAGACCCTTCGCGGCGAGACCGCGTCACGGCGCCGGACGGTCGTGCGCGTGCCGGCCGATCGGGCGGAAGAAGCCCGGCGGCTCTTATCCGAGGCGGGGATCGGCGTCGAAAGCCTAGGCGAAGGGGCGCTGCGACTTTCTGAGGCCGCCGAGGCCGACGTCCCAAGAGCGGTCAAGGCTCTCGCGCTGTGCGACGTTCCCGTTCTCGAGGTTCGCTCGTCGGCCGAGCTCGAGGAGCTCTTCCGGCAGGCACCGCCGACGTGATCGAGATGATTCGCCGGTTCCTCCGGCAGAAGTTCGAGAACCCCATCCTCGCGATCGCGCTCGCGGTTCTCGCCCTGATGGTGGCTTTCCCGATCGCGCTCAGTGGAGACCAGCGCGGCTTCCAGACGAGCATCCTGGCCTGGATCGTGATCGCGGCCGGCTCGGTCTCGAAGGACGCATCGACCGGCGCGCTTCAGATGATCCTGGCGCGGCCGCTGCGGAGGACCGACTACCTCTTCGGCCGCTACCTGGGGGTGCTCTGCGCTTCCGGAATCTTCCTCGTCGTCTGCGCGCTTCTCGCCGCTCTCTTTGCCGCCGCGCTTCTCCCGGCACTCCACATTCCCGCCGCGCCGATCTCTCCGCCGATGCTCGCGCGGGGCGTGATCGGAGCCTTTCTCGGCGGCGTGCTCTTCTCGGCCACCCTCCTTTTCTTTTCGACTTTCCTGCCCGGCTACGGAGACGTTCTCGGATATTTCCTGTTGGGGATCCTGTTCTCGGTTCTCGCCGGACTCGGGGACACGCTGAAGAAACCGTGGATGACGCGAGCATTCCGGACCGCGCAAGAGAATGTCCTGCCGAATCCCAACTGGGACGAGATACTTCGAGGGGAAAATCCGCTCGGCGCCGCAACGGGCCGCTGGGTGCTCGCGGTGGCCGTCTTCCTTCTCGCTGCCGCGCTCATCTTCAGCCGCCGGGAGTTTGCGTATGGACAGGACTGAGCCGCTTCCCCATCCCGATTCGCAGTCGCGACTCTCGCCGGTCCTGCTATGGGTGCTCATCGCCGCGGTCCTCTTTCGCGTGGTGACGGCCGTCATGGACGGCAAGGGCAACGAACCGGAGGGCCTGGTGCGCTGGCAGGAGCGAGAAAAGGCGGGGTCGCTCTCGCGGACCACGGGAAAGCCGATTCTCTACGACTTCACCGCGGCCTGGTGCGCACCCTGTCACCTCCTGGATCGCGATTGGAACGATTCCGCGATCGCCGAGAAGGTCAATGCCTCTTTCGTGCCTGCGCGCGTCGTGGACCGCCGGCGCGAGGACGGCAAGAACCCGCGGGAAGTCGACGAGCTTCTGCAGCGCTACGAGATCACGGGCTTTCCGACCCTCGTGGTGGCCTCGACCGATGGGCGCCTGATCGGCAAGCTCGAGGGCTACTCCGGCCGTGACGCGCTGGTGCAGTTTCTCGACGAGTCCGGAAGGAAGTAGAGCCGCTTCGAGTCTCGCTTCGATATATATAAGTAAACACTTATATGTCGTTCGCAGATCTCAGACCCGAGACATGAGACTCTCTAATCGTCCTCGCCTTCGCGATCCTCGCCCGACTCGATTGAGACCGGACCGTTTTCCGCAGAGAGACGGACGATTGCGGGTCCTTCGCCGAGCTCGAGCCGCTTGTGATCGTCGTCCCAGGTTCGCCGCGCGCTGCCGCAGGCCTCACCCCGGCATCGGAACGGCGAGCGCCCGAGCGACTCGACCACCGCGCCGGACCGGTAGCCTGGAGGGATGGCGAGACGGACGGGACCGTTGATCGCTTTCGCTTCCAGGCCGCTGCCGCTCCACGACGCGCCGGAAAGCGCCACGCCGATCGGGCCATTCTCGGTGTGCAGGCGCAGGCGTCCTCCGTTCCCCCGGAAGTGGATCGGGCCGTTCTGCGCCTCCGCGTCGATGTCACCCGGCGAGTCTCGCACGGAGATCGGGCCATTCTCCGAGCGGGCCGTCACGTGTCCGGAAAGGCCGAAGAGCCCGATTGGCCCGTTGATCGCGGTCAGATCGATCGCCGCGTCCCGCGGAGCTTCGATCAGCAGATAACCCACCCAATCTCCTCCCGAAGGACCCTCGACGGTGAGCGTGGCGCCGGCCCGCGAGAGCGAGATACGGGAGAGATCCGCTTTCGAGGTCGCCGCCTTGCACACGACGACCCCAAAATCCGGACCCGACGCGCCGCGAACGCGTATGCCCGAATGTTCGGGCGCTCGGACCCGCAGGGGCTTGCCGGCCTCATCCGGAATCGTGATCCTCTCTTCGGCCCGCTCGGCCGGCCGACCATCGATCTCGATGGAGATCTGGTCGCAACGCTCGGGTTCCCTTCCGTCGTCGATCGAGACGTTGACGCCGCGGTGGCCGGCGCGGAGGATCGAAGCCCCGAAGAGCAGGACGAGCGCCAGGCACGCCTTTCGAAGAGCGAATATCGTGACCATGTGACCGCCTCCCATCCGGGAGACGCCCGAGCGCCGCAGAGGTTCGTCGAAAAATGTGAGCCGGCGGATCAATCTCCTCCGGCGGCGACCATGACCGGACCCCCGGACCGAACGAGGCTCACGGCGATCCCCTCACACTCGCCGAGAGACTTTTCCCACCAGTCTCCGGCCCTGCCGCCGACCTCGGAATAGAGACCCGCCGGCAGCACTCCGACCGAGCGGTTTCGTCCTGACTGCTTGGCGAGGTACATCGCCCGGTCCGCGAGCTTGAGGACCTCCGTGAACGCGAACGTCCTCGTCGAGTCGGTGTACCAGGGGAACGGAGCCCACCCGACCGAGCATGTGAGCCGGACGCTCTGCCCTCCACCAAGATCGAAAGGCTCCGAACCGAAGGCGGTCATGACTCGCCCCGCCAAAACGTCGCCGCGGTCGCGCGCGGCGTCCCGCGAGATCAGAAGGAACTCCTCGCCTCCCCAGCGGATGAGCCTGTCCGAATCGCGCACCACGTGCGTCAAACGCTGGGCCACTTCGGCGAGCACGCCGTCGCCACGATCGTGGCCGTACTCGTCGTTGACCCCCTTGAAGTGATCGATGTCCACGATGTAGAAGATCAGATCGCAGTTGCGCGGCCGGTTGGCGGGGGGTGTGGAGTGGACGCGAAGCGTTCGGTTGACGTCGTCCTCGATGACCGTCGAGAAGAACCGGCGGTTGCGCGCGCCCGTCAGCGCATCCGTGAATGAGGCCTCCCTCAGCTCCCGGTTGGCGGCGGCGAGCTCGGCGCTCCGGGCCGCCACCGCCTCCTCCAACCTGCGCCGCTCGGCTTCGAGATGCCGGGTGCGCCACCGAACGACCGCCGCGACGGCCCCCGCAGACAAGAGCACCCACAGGGTTCGCGCCCACCATGTCTGCCACCACGCCGGCTTGACCTCGAGCCCGAGGACGGCGGGCACTCGGGAAGGTTTGCCGGCGGCCGAGACGCAGAGAACCTCGAAGCGGTATTTGCCGGGGGGCAACGCCGGAAACCGCGCCTCCGTCAGGTCGGTCTCTGTGTACTGATCGACGAGACCGAGCATCCGGTGCCGGTACCGCACCAGGCGCGGCTCGATGAAGGTCAAACCGGACCACGAGACGTTGAAGTGGCGCTCGTGCGGTCCGAGCACGCTCCCGAGGCTCGTATCCAAGTTTCGATCACCGGCGCGCGCATCGGTGATCACGATGGACGGCGGCGGCTGCGGCGCGGGAGCGATCCCCGCCTGAAAGCGGACCAAGCCCCGGCTCGACCCGAGCCAAACCGTCCCATCCGGCTCCGCGAGAAAAGCGTTCTGATCCAGATCCCCGCTGATCATTCCGTCGGACTTTCCATACCGAGCCGACAGCGACCAATCCGTGCCGAACACCGCGGCGCCCGACCCGGTCCCGAACCAGATGGCTCCGGACGCATCTCTTCCGATCAAAACGACTTTGTTCGATACGAGTCCGGTGGAGATGGTGATCGGCTTGACCCCGAGCCTCTCCCCCTGCAGGATCACCTTTGCGGCTCCGATCGCCTCGCGATACGCCACGACCAGACTTCCGTCGGAGGCGAAGACGATCGAGGAAACGAAGTCCTCCAACAATCCGTCCCGGCGATCGAACTTGCGCGGCGAGGGGCCCGTCAACCTCAGGATTCCCTGCTTGCTCGCGGCATAGAGCGTTCCGGAGGGATCTTCGGCGAACCCACGCACCCCGTCCGGTTTTTCACTTCCCAGAGAAATGCGCTCAAAGCGGTCCGAGGTTGAGCCGGAAGGAAGCCGGTAGAGGCCGTCGACCGCGCCGACCCAGACCTCCCCGTTGGCGCGCACGTGAATCGCCGCCACGCGGAGCTGGTCCGAGGAGACGTCTTCGGCGAAGTAGTGGCGGACCCTCCCATCCGGAAGGAATCGCGTGACGCCTCCCGGCCAGGATCCGGCCCAGATGCTGCCGTCGGCGCCCGCGGCCAGCGAATTGACCGTGTTTCCGCCCAGGCCGTCGCGCTCATCGAACTTTCGCACCGCGCCGGTCTCTCGATCGATGCGATTCAAGCCTTGTTCGGTGCCGACCCACAGCGCTCCCGGGCCGGACGTCGTCTTCTGCCGCGTGATCGCCCACACGACTTCGTGAGAGAGGCCGTCGGTCGGGGTCTGGTTGGTGAATTGCCCGCGGCCGAGCCGCTGCGCCAGCCCGCCGCCGAGAAGACCGATCCAAAGCGAGCCTTCGCGGTCGATGAAGGCCGAAAGGGCGCTGTCGGATGCCAGACCCTCCCGCCGCCCGATCAAGCGCCAGAGGTTGCCGTCCTTTTGCGCGAGCCCGTGGACCGTGGGCACGAGCGGTTCTCCGCGGTCGTCGAAGGCCAGTCGCCCGAACTCGCTCGACTCGGGCAGCCTTTCGTCGTCTCGATCGAAACGCTGCGCGCCCTTCGGCAGCACGAAGAGCCTCTTGACCGTACGGACCCAGAGACGGCCGAATCGATCCGACCGTACTTCATCGATCGTCTCGTCCGTCGGCAGTCCGCGCGACCGGCCGAACTCGACGATCCGACCCGACTCCTTTCGGTACAGCGAGCCCCCGCGCGCGAAATACAGCGCCCCGCCGGGGTCGACGTGAACCGCGGTGACGGCCCCTTCGCCAAGAGAGCTCGCCTGCTTGTCGGGCTCGAAGCGGTCCTCCTTTCCAATGAAGAGGCCGCGCTCGGTGCCGACGTACAGCACTCCCGCGGCGTCGGACGCAACGCCCTGGTGGCTGATCGCGAAACCGCCGAGTCCCGACCTTTCGCCGATCAAGACGAATCTCTCCCCCTGCCGGCGGGCCAGCCCCGCCTGCGTCGCCGCATAGAAGCGTCCATCCGCCGTCTCGTGGAGCTGGTAGATCCGGTTGCGCGGCAGCCCCTGCTCCCGGCTGAACCGTTTGAAACGTTGGCCATCGAAGCGGAAGAGACCGTCGTCGGTCCCCGCCCAGAGAAATCCGACATGGTCCTGCAGCACGCACTCGACCGAGAGGTCGGTGAGCCCCTGCTCCTCGGTGTATGTGCGAAACATGAACCGCCCGAGAAAGGGCGGTTGACTCGGCAGAGTCTCGGCGCCAAGGGATGCTCCGCCGATCGCCGACAGGATTGCGGCGAGACACCCCCGATGGAGGGATGCCCCCCTCCGTCGCGGGACTCCGAGTCCAGTCATTTTCTGCACGCCGATAAGTAAGGGATCTCCTGACCATTATAGGGGTCCGCCGCCGCGGGCCGTTCTGGTCTCCGATCTCGGGTCTGAGGTCTCAGGTCTCCAGGTTCCCGGACCTCGGACGTTCCACCGGAGACCGGAGATTGGCGATTCGAACGCCGGCGGCGCGGGGATCGGCGAGAAACCATCCGGTCAGACTCTTCGGGTTGCGACGGATGTCTCCCGGGGTGCCTTCCGCCACGAGGCTCCCGCCTTGGTCGCCCCCCCCGGGTCCCAGCTCTACGATCCAGTCGGATGCCTCGAGAAAACCGAGATGGTGCTCGACGGCCAGAATCGAGTGACCCCGCGCGATCAGCCGGCGCAGCGTGACGAGGAGTCGATCCACGTCGCGAGCGTGGAGACCGGTCGTCGGCTCGTCGAACAGAAAGAGAGCCCCGCGCGATCCGGCCGGGCGGATCCCGAGAAACGCGGCGAGCTTCAGACGCTGCGCCTCGCCGCCCGAAAGCGTCGCCGTCGGCTGGCCGAGCCGCATGTAGCCCAGACCGGCCTCCAACAGAGGGGCTAGACGGCGCACGATCCTCTCCTCGGCGCCGAAGAAGACCGCGGTGTCCTCGACGGTCATCTCCAGAACCTCGTCGATGTTCTTGCCCCGCAACCGGACCGAAAGAACGCGGGGCTGGAAGCGCCGGCCGTCGCAGACATCGCAGCGCACCGTGACGTCCGCCAGAAACTGCATGTCGATCGTCTGCCATCCCGTCCCCCGGCATGCCTCGCAGCGCCCCCCCGGCGAATTGAACGAGAACTCCCGCGCGGTAATCCCGCGCGAGACGGCGCGGGGTGAGCGCGAAAAGAGCTGGCGGATCTCGTCCCAGGCCTTCGTGTAGGTCACCGGATTGGATCGCGCCGAGCGGCCGAGCGGGCTCTGATCGACGAGCAGAAGGTCGGAGATCGCCTCGAAGCCGTCGATCCGGTCGTGCGCGCCCACGTCGAACTGCGCCGCCCCCTTGATCCTCCGGGCGTACGCGTTGTGCAGAACGTCGCGCACGAGGGTGGACTTGCCCGACCCGGAAACGCCGGCGACGGAAACCAGCCGGCCGAGCGGGATCCGGACGGTCAAGTCCCTGAGGTTGTGCTGCCGGGCGCCGACGATGGTGATGGCGCCCTCGGCCCGCCGGAACGGAACGACGCGGGATGCCGGCTGAGGAGCCATCGCCGATTTGTGATTTGTGATTTGTGATCGGCGATTGGGGCGCAGGCGGCGGCGGAGCAGCTCGCCGGTCGCGGAATCCTTCACGCGAGCGAGAGCGCGCGGCGTGCCCTGGAACAAAAGATATCCTCCCTGGCTGCCGGCGCCCGGGCCCAGATCGATCACGTGATCGGCCGACTCGATCGCCTCCGGGTCGTGCTCCACGACGGCGACCGTGTTGCCGCGGTCGGCCAGCCTCCGGAGAATTCCGAGCAGCCGCCGGGTATCCGCGGCGTGGAGCCCGATGGTCGGTTCGTCGAGGACGTAGAGAGTGCCGGTGAGCGACCCTCCGAGCGCCGAGGCGAGGCCGATGCGCTGCGCCTCGCCGCCCGAGAGCGTTCGCGCCGGTCGCGAGAGCGTCAGGTAGTCGAGCCCGACGTCGTTCATGTATTTCACGCGCGACTTTAGCTCCGCAACGACCGAGCCCAGGCGCTCCTCCTCGGCCGGCGACAAAGAGAGCTCCGCCAGGAAGCGTTGCAGGTCGCGCAGCGAGAGATCCGCCAGCTCCGCGATCGTCCGGCCCCGGAATCGCACCCAGAGCGCGGGCGCCGCCAGCCGCGCTCCCCGGCAGCTGTTGCAGAGGGTGTACGCGCGGTAGCGCGCGAGAAGGACGCGCACGTGAATCTTGTAGCGTTTGGTTTCCAGCCAGTCGAAAAACCCGTTCACGCCGTAGAATTCGCCGCGCCCTCGGATCAGGACTTCCCTCTCGTGGGCCGACAGGCGCGAGATCGACACGTCGGTGCGGACCGAGTAACGCCGGCAGGCCCGGAACAAATCATCGTAGGCGGACTCGTACGCGGGCGTGTTCCAGGGAGCGATGGGGCGTTCCGAGAGAGTCAGGCTGCGGTCGGGAATGACTTTGTCCAGATCCACGCCGATCGCCCGGCCGAAGCCCTGGCAGGCCGGGCACGCGCCGAGCGGCGAGTTGAAGGCGAATAGCGGCGGGGTCGGATCGCGAAACTCGCGGCCGCAGCGCGGGCAGTGGAGACCGCGGCGGAAGGTTCGCACGCGACCTTCGACGCGCGCCTCGAGGGATCCGGCCAGAGCGAAGGCGGTTTCCGCTGCCGCCGCGATCTCCGGACGCGAGGAGGGCCCGACGACGAAGCGGCCGACGACGATCGGAAGTCTCCCGGCGTCGTCGAGCAGGGGATCCGCGGTTTCGCCGATCTCGACGGTCTCCCCCTCGGAGCTCACGGCGCGAAAGAAGCCGGCGCGCTTGAACCCCGTAAGCCGCACTTCCTCCTCTCGGCTCTTGCGGCGGCGGCTTCCCGCGGCCGACCCCGGGTCTCTCCAGAGGACCGGCGCCACGAGCGTTGCGCGCGAACCGTTCTCCCCGACGCACAGCTCCTCGACCGCCCGGTCGACACCCCCTCCGACGGCCGCCACGCCGCAATCGGGGCAGACCGTCGTACCGCCGTGAGAGAGGAGCAGCCGCAGCGAGTCGTGGATTTCCGTCTGGGTGCCGACGGTCGACCGCGCGTTGCGCACGCTGTTCTTCTGTTCGAGCGCGATCGCGGGGGGCACGGGCTCGATGGCGTCGACGTCCGGGCGGTCGAGCCTCTCTAAGAACTGTCGGGCATAGGTCGAGAGCGATTCCGCATATCGCCGCTGCCCCTCGGCATAAAGCGTGTCGAAGGCGAGGGAGGACTTCCCCGAGCCGGATACGCCCGTGATCACGGTCAGACGGCCGAGCGGAATCTCGGCGGAGATGTTCTTGAGGTTGTGCGTCCGGGCGCCCTGGATGCGGATCGGAGACGGACGGCGGCTCAGCGGCTTTCTTCTCAAACCATCGAGCCTACCAAATCAGCGACAATTGGCGATTGGCGATTGGCGATTGGCGATTGGCGATTGAGGGTGCCTCGGGTTTTCCAATCATCAATCTTCAATCTTCAATCTTCAATTACTCCTTACGGCTCCCCAACCCCCCATCCCGTCTCCCCGTGCCTGGGGCACGTCTGTGTCGGCGCCGTCCCGCTGATGAAGACCTCGGTCATCGTACGGGGGCAGCCGGGAGACGCCAGAAAGCCGGTCTCCGGGTCGACTTGGGCCGTCACGATGTCGGAGGGAACCGGGAAGTTTTCCGAAAAGAATTGCGCCGGGACCGAGCGCGCGAAGTCCGCGAAGATCGGCACGGCCGCCTGAGACCCGGAGAGATTCAAGCCCCGGTTGTCGTCGTAGCCCACCCACACCGCGGCGAGAAAGCGCGGAGAAAACCCGACGAACCAAGCGTCGCGGCCGTCGTTGGTTGTGCCGGTCTTGCCGGCCAGCACTCCGGTCAAGCCCCGCGCCCGGGCGCCCGCCGCGGTACCTCGATCGACCGCCCCGCGCAGGATCGAGTTGACCAGAAAAACGGCGTCGGCTGGAAGCGCGGGCGAGAGCACCGATGCCTTGCGGTCGAGCACCGTGCCGGCGCCGGTCATCACGCCGACGATGGCGTTGGGCTCCACGCGAACACCGCTGTTGGCGAACGCGGCGTAGGCGCCCGCGATCTCCATCGGCGAGATCTCGAAGGCCCCGAGCGCGACCGAGGGATAACCGCGCAGGCTCGAGCCGATTCCCGCTTCCTTCGCCGCCCCCAGGACGTAAGGGAGCCCGGCCGTCAATGACACGCGCACCGTCGGAATGTTGATCGACTGCTCGAGCGCCTGCCTCACGGTCATCGTTCCCCGGTACTGCCCGTCGTAATTACGCGGGGTCCACTGTTCATCGTCGGTCTTCTGGCCCCACTCCACCGTGATCGGCGAGTCGACCAGGATCGTCGCCGGCGTGACGGGCGGATCCAGGTCGCGGCGCGAGAAGGCGGCGAGGTAGACGAAGGGCTTGAAGAGGCTGCCCGGCTGCCGGTGCGCCTGGGTGACCCGATTGAACTGCGAGAGCCGGTAGTCGCGCCCTCCCACGAGCGCGCGGACCCCTCCCGTCTGCGGCTCCAGCATGATCAGGGCGCCCTGAAGCGGCGCCTCCTTCGAGGCGGACGCCAGCCGCTTGTAGGTCTTCTCGAGGGTCTCGAGCCCCTGGGTCACTGCGCGCTGCGCCGCTTGCTGCAGATCGACGTCGAGGGTCGTGTAGATCTGCAGGCCTTCAGTCTGGAGCTGTTTGCCGTACCGCTCGGCGAGCTCGCCCTTGACGAAGTCCACGAAGTGCGGCGCCTTGGTCCTCTCCTCCACCCGGCTGCGGGGCGTCAAGGGCTCGGCGGCCGCGGCGCGCATCGCCGCCGCGTCGATCTTCCCTTCCTCCCGCATGAGCCGCAGGATCAGGTCCCGACGCTGCCTCGCTCGGTCCGGATTCTTGAACGGAGAGTAGCTGTTGGGCGCCTTGATCATTCCGGCGATTGCGGCCGACTCGGCCAGGTCCAGATCCGAGATCTCTTTGCCGAAGTAGTACCGTGCGGCCTCGCCGACCCCGATCACCGAGATCGAACCGTGCTGGCCGAGGTAGATCTCGTTCAAATACGCTTCGAGGATCTCGTCCTTCGAATAGCGAGCGTCGAGAATGACGGCCATGACGGCCTCGGTCGCCTTACGCCGCAGAGTCCGGCGCGGAGAGAGATAGAGGTTCTTGACGAGCTGCTGGGTGAGTGTGGAGCCCCCCTGAACGGATGCGCCTCTCAGCGTGGCCAGAAGGGCGCCGAAGACGCGCCGCACCGACACGCCGCTGTGGCGATAGAAGTCGCGATCTTCCGTCACGAGCACCGCGTCGACGAGGGTACGGGCAGCGTCGGCGAGACGGATGACCGTGCGGTCCTCGAGCTCGGCGGAAAAGACCGAGCCGAGCCGCTCCGGCTCGAGAATCAGCGCCGGCACGCTCTCGCCCGAGCCGTCCGCGATGGACCGCACGCGTCCTCCCGCGAAGGCCAGCCGCACGGGAAAGGCTCGGAAGGAGCGTCCTGGATAGGGGAAGCCCCGCGTGTAGATCTCGAGGGAGTCTTTCTCGCGGCGAAAGCGGCCGGGCCGCTCGGGACGCTCGCCGGACTCTTGATAGAAGAGCCGCTCGAGCTTGCCCGAAAGACTGGCCACCGTCGCGGCGTCGCCCGCGCGCAGCACGTACAAGTCCGAATAGATCCGGGAGGGCAGATTCCAGCGGCGGCCGTCGAAGCGGTGGACCACGAAGGCCGTAAAGTAGGCGAGCACGACGAGGCCCAGGAAGAGCAGACCGCCGAAACCGGCGAGGATCGGGAACCGATGCCGGTACACCCAGAGAGGCAGCGAAACCGCCCGCGTGCGCGGGTTGCCGTCGTCGACTGCGATCACCGCCCGTCAGCATAACGTCATAACATCCCGGCCGCGTGGGGAAGAAGAAGCGCCGGCGGGAACGGATCGAGCCCGGCGCCGACATCGGCGCGGTCGTGGCGGTGGCGGCCCTTTGCGTCGCCCTCGCGGGGACGGCGCTCGCCGTGGACTCCTCCGCCGGCGCCGCCTTCGACGCGCCCAAGCGTTTGATCGCCCTGGTGGGCACCGCGATCGCGGCCGCGGCGGCGTTCGCGTTCGCGCGCTCCGGCGACCCGGCGATGACTTCGCCTTGGCGCGAGGCGCCGGTTTCGAGGCCGGCCGCTTTTCTTCTCGCGCTCGCGGCCCTTCTCGGGGGGCTCGTCGCGGCGCTCGCCTCCCCGCGGCGCGAGGTCTCGCTCGACGCGCTGCGAGCACTGGCGACTCTCTCTCTCCTGCTTCCCCTCGGTGCCTCTCGGGCGGTCGCGAAGGGGGGCCGGTGGCTCGTTGCGGTTTTTCTGGGCAGCAGTGCGGTCAACGCCACCGTCTCGATCCTGCAGAGCCGCGGCCTCTTCCGGCCCTTCTCTCTCGAGACATTCGGCGAGCGTCAGAACACCGGTGCCTACGCGGGAAACGTCGGCTACCTGGCCATTACGCTGGCGCTCGCCGTCACGCTGGCGCTCGGACTCCTGCTGATGGCCCGGAATCCCGCGGTTCGCGCGGCGTGCGGGATCGCGCTCCTTCTCTTCGCCGTGGCGTTGGTGGTGAACCGGAATCTGACCGCGCTGACCTCGGCGCTGTTTGGAGCCGCCGCGTTGCTCATGCTCCGGTTTCGAAGGCGCGCGGCGCTGCCCATCGCCGCCGCCGTGATCGCCGCAGCCGTGGCCGTGTCCGCGTACGCTCCGCTTCGGTCGCGCGCGAAAGAGCTTGCGCGCGCGGCCCGAACGGGGGATTGGGATGCGCTCGTGTCGTTCCGCGGCGGACCGTGGGCCGCGGCGGCGGAGATGATTCGGGAACGGCCCCTCACGGGATTCGGGCCAGGCACATTCTCCGCGGAATACGTCCCCCATCGCCTGGCGGCCGAGATCCAAGCCCGCCGCCGCTTCGTCAGTCCGCTCCTGACGAGCTCCTACGGCGAGGCCCACTGCGACTATCTTCAGGGCTTCTGCGATGCCGGCGTGCCGGTCGGGCTAGTGCTCTTGGGTGCCGTCGCGGGTCTCTTCGTCGCCATCGGGAAGACGGCGTGGCGGGCTAAGACCACCGAGGCGATTCTTCTCTTCGCGGTCTTGTGTGCGGGAGCCGCCGCAGCGCTGACCTGGTTTCCTCTCCAGCGCCCGGTCACGGCCGTTCCTCTCCTGCTCGCGGCGGGGCGCTCTTGGAGGATCTCCGTCGCGGCCGCGGCGCCGGCGATCGGGCCAATCCCTTGAAGATTCTTCGCACGGCGGCGCTGCTTTCCGTCCTGGCCCTGCTGGTCGCGCCCGAGATTCCCCGCTATGCCGCCGAGCGCCGGGTCGGGCTTGCCACGGCGGCCTTCCGCGACCTCGTGGCGCGGAGCGAGGACCCGCAGACCGCGAAGAACATCGTCGCGATCGGCGATTCTGCGCTGGCCGCGTCGGGACCGCTGCGCGGGGACCCCCGCCCGTGGATTCTGAGCGGATCCTCCTATCTCGTCACCGGTCAGCCCGACCGGGCGCTCGAGTACTACCGGGAGGCCCTCGCCACCGGCGAACGCGCCGAGATCGACTTGAACCTCGGCCGTGCGTATTCGCTCCTGAACCGACGGGAAAGCGCGGAAGCGGCGTTTCTACGCGCCGGATGGGTCAGCCCCGAGATTCTCGGCGCGCTACCCGCGGAGCTTCGGGGCCCCCTGATCGCGGAGGTCAGTCGACTCGGCTGGGAGCTGCATGAGGGACGCCTGACCGCGCCGCCCCCGCTGCCAGAGGAGGAGAGAAGATGATTGACGATTGCCGATTGATGATTTCCGATTGGTCGCTGATCAACAATTAACAATCCACAATCGACAATCCACAATCGACAATCGACAATCGACAATCATCAATTCTTCCTGAAGATCCGACTCGACCAGATCCCCCACACGTGGAGCTTGTAGAGCAGCATCGTCTTGAGGATCGAGACCCCATATCGGACCGACGGGCCGAACGCGATCTGGGAGGCCTCGTCGAAGTAGCGCGTTTCGATCGGGATCTCGCAGATGCGCAGCCCTTTGGCCATCCCCTGCGCGATGATTTCGGTATCGAAGACGAAGCCGTCCGAGTTCGCCTCTAGGCTGATGGACTCCAGGTACCGCCGCGTATAAGCGCGGAAGCCGCTGTGGTACTCGGTCAAGTAGATCAGAAAGGTTGCGTTCTCGATCGCGGTCAGGAGAATGTTGCCGAGGTACTTCCACTTCGGCATGCCGCCCTGGATCGGCCGGCCGCCGAGCATGCGGCTTCCGAAGGCCGCATCGTAGCCGCCGTTCTTGAGAGCCGCGAGCAGATGGGGAATGACCGTCGGATCGTACTGGTGGTCGGGATGGACCATGATGACCACGTCCGCGCCCCGATCGAGAGCGGCTTTGTAGCAGGTCTTCTGGTTGCCGCCGTAGCCGCGATTCTTCGGGTGCACGACGACGTGGATTCCCAGCCGACGCGCGATCTCGACGGTCCGATCCCGGGAACCGTCGTCGACCAGGATGATGTCGTCGACGCAGTCTTTGGGGACATCGGCATAGGTGCGCTCGAGAGTTCGCTCCGCGTTGAAGGCGGGCATCACGACGGCGACCTTTCGCCGTGCGGGCGCGGGGCTCGCCTCGGAAACGCCGGTCGGCGTCAGAGAGGGCTCAGATCCCACGGCGCGTCAGGATGACCGGCATGGTCCGGAGCAGGATGGCCAGATCGAGGCCAAACGACCAGTTATTCAAGTAAGCGAGATCGTAGCGCAACTTGATGTCGGGCTCCGTCGAGTACTCGCCGGAAACCTGGGCCAGACCGGTGAGTCCCGGGCGTGCCGCGTGGCGCAAGGAATATCCCGAAACTGTTTCCGCGAACCTCGCCGCGAACTCCGGACGCTCCGGTCGAGGGCCGACGAGGCTCATGTCCCCCTTCAGCACGTTCCAGAGCTGTGGGATCTCGTCGATGCGCGCCGACCGCAGAGCCCGGCCGATCGCCGTCACGCGCGGATCGCCGGGAGAGGAGAGCGTGGCGCCGGTCTCGATCTCGGCGCCCTCCTTCATCGTCCGCAATTTCCAGAGTTCGAAGAGCCGGCCGTCCTGACCCACGCGCGTCTGCCGGTAGAACACGCCGCCCGCCGACGTCGTCACGACGAGCACCGCGGCGACCGCCAGGAGCGGAGCGAGCGCCAGGAGCAGAACCGCCGAAACGACGGCGTCGAAGGTGCGCTTGACGAAGGCTCGCGCGCCGCCCAGCGGGCGCACGCGCGCCTCGAGCAGCGGAAGATCCCCCACGATGCGAAACCGCAGCCGCCCGATCATCGTCTCGAAGGGAGACGGCCAGACGAGAAGGTCCGCGGCAAACCCCGGCGGGATCGCCTCCGGAAGCCGGTCGCGCCAGGACGATGCCTCCGGCGTCAGGATGATCTCGTCGATGTCGTGCTCTCCGGCGATCTCGACCAGCCTCTCGGCGGGCCCGAGGGTCCGCAGCCCGTGAGCCGCTTCGTCACCATTCCCGAGGACGCCGACCAACTCCACTCCCGTCCATGGATGGCGCCGGATCGTTTCGGCGATGAGTTTCGCCGCGGGGCCGGTCCCGACGATGACGGCGCGCCGCCGCGGCTGCGGAAACAGCCGGTCGAGCGCCGTTCTCCAGAGCCCGAGAAATGCGGCATTGAGAACGATATAGACGACGAGAACCGAGCGCGGAAACGAGTAGGGCTGCGCCAGGAAATAGATCGAAGCGAGCGTGAGCAGCTCCACGAAGAGCGCCGGAAACAGCAGCCGCGCGAGGGGTTCGCGAAAGCGCTCGTGGTCGCGGTAGAGACCGAAAAACCAGAGGGAGAAGACCTGCACCGCCGCGACGATCACGATGTTCCAGAAGTCGAATCGGACGCTGCCGGCCGGCAACAACCGCAGCGTTCCGGGAATCGAGACGTGCGTCCGGAGAGAGAAGGCGGCGTACAGGACGGCGACGGCGACCGTCACGTCGCCGACGACCGCCACCACGGGAAACGGCGATGGGCGCCGGGCATTCCGGGGTGCGCCCGGGCTCAAGAGCGGTCCGTCCGCGCCCACACGGGCCGGCTATAGCCGAGAAGCCCGGCGGCCACGCCGAACGCGAGCGCGACATTCAACACGCCGAAATAATAGAGCTTCCCGACGACCCCGCCGAGCCGCGGGCGCAGCCGCGCGACGGCCAGAAGCGCCAGAGCCAGGGCCAAGGCGGCGGCTCCCGCGACTCTCACCCGGGGGGCGCCGAGCGCCGCGACGGCCGCGGCCAGGGTCACGAGCGGCGCCAGCCATCGCGCCACCTTCCGGGAGAGGTAGGCCAGCGTGAGCGTCGGATGCGAGCCGGCGTCGAGGAGCCACGTCTCGCGCCGGAGGACCTGTCCGCCCCCGATCCCGATGCGAAAGCGGCGCGAGACCTCGGCCGCGACGTCCCGCGCGGCATCCTCCCGCGCAACCGCCTCTCCCGCGAACACGACCTTCTTCCCCGCGCCCGCTACCCGCACGGGAATCAAGAAATCGTCCATCGAGGTCGTATCCTCGGGCAACGGGGCAACCAGCGCGCGGCGCGCGGCGTAGATCCCGCCGTTGGCGCCGAGACAAACGCCGAGCATCCCCTCCGCCTCCTTGATGCGCGTCTCGCGGTCCCAGAACGCGGACTCCGGCGTCGGGAGCGCCCGAACCCCTCTCTCGAAAAGAAGCCGGCCGCATGCCGCGCCGACCCCGGGATCCTGGAAGGCGCGAACGAGCCGGGCGACCGCGTCCGCCTCGAATCGCGTGTTGGCGTCCGAGAAGACCAGGATGTCCGCACGCGATTCGCGGACGAGGTCGTTCAATACGCCGGCCTTCCCGCGGCGCCTTGGAAATTCGGCGACGCGCACGGGACCCGAAGCCGCGGCGGCCCGGGCGCATTGGGCCGTCTGGTCCTCGCAGCCGTCGCAACCGATCACGATCCGGTAGTCCTCCACGGCTTCTTGACGGAGAAGGTTCTCGACGCGCGCTCCGATCACCTCTTCTTCGTCGGCGGCGGCGATGAGGACTTCGATCGAGATGGGCTCGGCGGGCCCCGGCGGGGAGGGGGAGGGAGGAAGGCGGGCGGCAAGCCCTCGGATCAGCGGCGGGTAGATGGCGTAGGACCAGACGAAGAGTCCCAGAGCCAGGAAGGCGAGCCCCCCGGCGAGGGCCGTCATCGCCTCTCCCGCGGACGCGACAGCTCGCGGGCGAACTCGCGGCCGATTCGCTCCCAATCGTAGAGCGCTTCCACATGGGCCCGCGCCGCCGCCGCCTGCCGCCGCGCCGTTTCCGGATTCGCCAGGAGACCCGCCACGGCCGCGGCAAAGCCGGCCGGATCCTCGCGCAGGAGAATCTCCGAATCGGCAACCAGCTCCAGTCCCTCCGCGCCCACCGGTGTCGAGACAACTGGGACGCCGCACGCGGCGGCCTCGAGAATCTTGAGGCGAGAGCCTCCGCCCGCCAGAAGCGGCACGACCGCGACGGCGGCGCGCTCCCAGTACGGCCGCGTATCGGCTCCCTCGCCGAGGAGCACGAAATCAGAAGCCGCGAAGCGCGCGAGGTCCCCCGGCGCTCCGCGGCCTAGGATTTCCGCCCGCGCCGAGGGCCGCAGCCGACGGACCACGGGCCAGACCTGGCTCGCGAACCAGCGAATCGCTTCGGCGTTGGGCGGCCAGCTCAAGTCGCCGACGAAAAAAACGGCTTCTTCGCCGGAAGGAGCCGGGCGAAACGCGTAGCGCGAAAGATCGACCCCGTTGGCGACCACCACCGGCTCGGACGCGGGGCCGAGCGCCCGCAGCGCCTCCGCGTCTTTCGCCGACACGCACGAAAGGCCAGCCGCACGCGAGACGAGTCTCCGCTCGAATGTCCGCACGCGCGGAGCCTGGAGCCGCGCGAACGTCGCGACGGAAAAGGAGGTCGCGGCGGCCGCGACGCGCTCCCAGATCTGCGAGTCGAGATTGTGGAAGTCGATCCAGACGGGACTCCCGGCCGACAGCGCGGCGGGAGCGACGTGGTACGAGTGCGCCACGATCCAGCGTGGCCGGTCGGCGGCGGCGATCGCCGATATTCGTTGCGCCAGATCCGGCGACCGGTATAGCAACTCGGAGTACGAACGGCCGGTGGCCAGGCTCACGGCCGCCGCCGCGACGCGCCGCAGGCCTCGCGACGGCTGGGGCACCCAATCGATCTCCACACCTTCGGGAATCTCGCCCTGGCCGTACGCGCGCACGGGGTCCAGAAGGGAAAAGGCGCGGACGCGGAAATCTTGCGCGAGCGCGCGCAGAAGATGATAGTTGCGGATCGCGAGGCCGTCGCGGGAGGCATGCGGCGGACGCGGCAAGACACTCACGAGGAGAGGCTTCATCCCATCCGCCGCGGGCCGCCGCTTCGGGAGAGCGCCGCCCGATACCGCTCACGACGCGCGCGGCCGTTTTCGCCGGGAGTCAGCAGCGCCGCCGCGTACCGCACCGCGGCGCCGCCGGCCAGCACGACGCGCACGAAACTCGCGGCCACGGCGCCGTGGTGCTTGGCCGTATAACGGACGAGCGACGCGTGCAGTTGCCCGAAGAATCGATACCCGGCGGAACGCCCCCCCTCGTGAACGACCTCGGCGCGCGGGTCGAAGAGAATCCTCCAGCCCCGCCGGCGCCATCGCGCCATGAGGTCCGTCTCCTCGGCATAGAGAAAGAAGGCCTCATCGAATCCCTCGACGTCTTCGAACGCGCTGCGCCGGACGAGCAGCGCCGCGCCCATCAAGGCCTCCACGCTTCGGGCGCTGGCATGGTCCTGGCGCGTCGCCGCGTGGCCGGAGAGGACGCCGCGCCCTCCCGACGCGAACGCCAGTCCCGAGCTCTCGCAGAAAATCCGCCAGGGGGTCGGAAGCCTCTTTATGGACCTCTGGAGCGAACCGTCGGGGTTCACGAGTCGCGGCCCGACGGCGGCGGCCTTCTCATCGGCGTCGAGGGCCGCGACCAGGGCGCCGATCGCGGCGGGTAGGACGCGGGCGTCGGAGTTCAAGAAAAGGAGAAAGGGACGAGAGGTCTCGCGCGCTCCGCGGTTGCACGCCGCGCCGTAGCCTCGGTTGGCCGACTCGAGGATGACGCGGGCGGGCAGTCCCTCCCGCGAGACTTCCTCCTCGATCCCGTCTCCGGACGCGTTGTCGACGATGAGAATCTCGGTTCCGCGGGAGGTTTCCGCCACCGCTCGAGCCGCTGCGATCGTCTCCGGCGGCGTGCGGTAGTGGACGATCACGGCCGAGACGCGGTCGCCGGGCGGGCTGTGCACTGGCGCCAGTATAAGAAAAGCCCCGGCTTTCGCCGGGGCTTGATGATCTCGAATCGGGAGCGAATCAGTACATTCCGCCCATGCCGCCGGGCATGCCGCCGCCGGCGGCACCGGCCTTCTCCTTCTCCTTGATCTCGGAGACGAGCGCTTCGGTGGTGAGCATCAGGCCGGCGACCGACGCCGCATTCTGCAGCGCGTTCTTGGTGACCTTGGTCGGATCGATGATGCCCGCCTTCAGCATGTCCTCGACCCTCTCGGTATTCACGTTGAAGCCGAAGTTGCCCCCTTTGGCCTTGAGCTCGTTGATGACGACCGAGCCCTCCGCGCCGCAGTTGGCCACGATCTGGCGGGTCGGCTCCTCGAGCGCGCGAATCACGATCCGCGCCCCGATCTTCTCGTCACCCGACAGCTCCGTGATCCTCTTCTGG